>JBEGMH010000001.1:0-9049 GCA_041183125.1 Bacteroidota bacterium
CTTGTTTCAGAATATACCGCAAGTATTTGGTGATCAATTGGTGTGAATTTGATGGTTCGGGGAAAGCACAGCAGGTTTCCCGGGATGCCGACGGAGACGGGACCCCAGGTAGCGAAGCGGCCTGGCTGCTCGTCCGCCCTGCCGGGCAGGCTACGCTGGACCGGGATACCGTCTCGGGCAACGGCTACTGGACGTCTACGTCAGAGGATTCCACCTTCCGCTCCAACGGCTACTGGGAATATATACAAGTAATTGATGTCGTGGATACGATCCCGCCGTTAATCGGGATTGCTTCCCGGTTCACGGCATCGGGGACCCGCGCAGACTGTACTGCAGAGGCTGGGATCTCCTTTCAGGTGCTGGAGCCCTGCTCAGCGGGACAGCTCCGGCTGGAATTTGAATGGGATTTGTACAGCAACGGAAACCCGGAAACGGATGTGCCTTATGCGCTGAGCGGGACATACCCCCGGTACCGGCTGCTTGCCCGACTGCCCCTGGGTACCCATCGCCTGCGCATCCGCGCGCACGACGCTTGTGGGAATGCGAGTGAAAAAACAGTAGAGATAGAAGTCCTCGACCGCCGGGGCCCGGAGTTCAAGTGCGTCAATAGCCTGGTGCTCAACCTGATTCCGCTCGCCCCAGGCATAGATGCCGACGGGGACGGAGACGCAGACGCAGGTGCCGTCACCTTATGGGCGGATAACCTGATCGCCGGCCCTGCTTCGGATTGTTCCTTCCAGGTGCGGTATTCCATCCATCGCGCTGAATGGGTAGAGGCAGGCGTCGAAAAACCAAACCCCGACCAAGGCTCGCTCGTGCTCACCTGCGACGACCGTCCCACCGTACTGATCTACATCTATGCCTGGGATAACGCCGGGAACGCCAACTATTGCGAAACCTACATCCTGCTCAACGACCCGACGGGCAAACTCTGCCCCGTATTGGGCAAAGGCTCGATATCGGGAGCCGTCTACGACCGAAGCGGGAGACCTTTCCAGGGTGCCGAAGTAGTACTGGATGGGGAAAAAGTGGCCCGCGCCTATTCAGGAAAAGATGGGGCATTCTCTTTCTCAGCCCTAAAAGAAGGGGCTGCCTACCAATTGCGTGGAAACTTGGACACCTTGTGCCGCGAAGGGGTCTCTACACACGATATCGTGAAAATCATGCGCCATATCCTGGGCGAGGAAGTATTTACGGACCCTTATCGCTTTATCGCTGCTGACGTAGACCGTTCGGGAACCATCACGACCCTCGATGTCATCCTGATCCGGAAAGTGGTGTTGGGCCTCGATCGCTGCTTTGCGCTCTGCCCTTCCTGGGTATTCATCAAGGCCTATCATACCTTTGCCGACCAATCCAACCCGCTCAAGAGTGGGTTGCCCGAACAAATTTGGATCAACCAGCTATCGGGCAACTTACTCAAAGCCGATTTCATCGCCGTTAAAATGGGCGATGTGACCGGAGATGCCCTCTCGGGGATAAAAGCAGAGGTCATCTATCGGGAAAAAAGCCAGCAGGCAACAGACGGGGACGAGCCCTTGCCAACCCTTCTGCCTTCCAAGCGGCTCAATCCTCCCCTGCAAAATCGCTCTGGGCGAAATAGACCAGCACAAAGCCCGTGACCACCATCAGCAAGCGGATGGCAAAGCCGAAAAGTGCCCCGGGGGCGTCTATCCAGGACAAAAAGGTGAAGCGCAGCCCCACCATGCTCAAAATGATGGCCAGAAAGCCTAATACAATAAGTATGAAACCAATCAATGTGAGCGTACCTTTGTTCTTTTTCATGTTGGTTTGGATGGTTTGACCGCAAAAATAATAGAAGCACCCTCAGGTTGTTAAAAGCAGATGATAAAAATCGTTGAATGTCCACGGGATGCCATGCAAGGCATCAAACCGTTTATCGAAACCAGGGCAAAAGCAGCGTACCTGAACGCCCTGCTGACCGTGGGATTCGATACGCTCGACTTCGGCAGTTTTGTATCCCCCAAAGCTATCCCGCAAATGCGCGATACCGAAGAAGTGTTGGCACTGCTGGACCTGTCGCATACGAAAACCCGCTTGTTGGCGATCATCGCCAACCCAAGGGGGGCAGAACAGGCGCTTGCTTTTCAAGAGATTGATTATCTGGGCTATCCGTTCTCCCTATCGGAGACCTTCCAGTTGCGCAATACAAATGCGACCATCGAAGAGTCCCTGCAACGGGTAGAGGCCATCCAGGACCTCTGCGTCCGTCACGGGAAAGAGCTGGTCCTATACCTGTCCATGGGGTTTGGAAACCCGTACGGCGACCCCTGGAACGTAGAAATCGTACAGCGCTGGTTGGCCCAATTGGCGGGCCTTGGCATCCGTATCTTCCAGCTTTCCGATACGATCGGGGTAGCTTCGCCCCACAGTATCCGCTATCTGTTCAAAAACCTGACCGAGGCGTTTCCCCACCTGGAAATCGGCGCTCATTTCCATACGCTGCCCGCGCAGTGGGAAGAAAAAATGGAAGCGGCATACCAAAGTGGCTGCCAACGGTTCGACGGCGCTATCCGGGGCTATGGCGGCTGCCCCATGGCGAAAGACGACCTCACCGGCAATATGCCCACGGAACATATCCTAGCCTTTTTCGACCGAAAAGGCGAAAAGACGGGAATAGATCCTACTGCTTTTGCGGCCGCATTACAAATGTCCTCTACTGTCTTTCCCTGAAGCATTTCGCTACGTCAGCTCGGGAAATAAAATAACGAAGGAGTCTTCCTTTGTTTGATTTTGCAGAGCAAAATCAAACAAAGGAAGACTCCTTCAAATAATTTTTGGCAATACCGGGCAAAAAAAGTCTTTTGAGACAGCCTTCGCGCAGAGCATACCATTTCGGTGCGGGCTACCCCGCGCCTCTTACATCATGCCCGGCATACCGCCACCCGGCATCGGGGGCATCGGACCATCCTTCTCAGGCTTATCGTTGACGACGCACTCCGTGATGAGTACCATGCCGGCGATAGAAGCGGCATTTTCGAGGGCGATGCGCGCGACTTTAGTCGGGTCTATGACCCCTGCCTTTTTGAGGTCTTCGTAGCGGTCCGTGCGGGCATTATAGCCAAAAGCACCTTTGCCGTTGAGCACTTTCTGCAGGACGACGGAACCTTCCACGCCGGCGTTTTCCGAAATCGTGCGCAGGGGGGCTTCCAGTCCTTTGCGGACGATCGCCACGCCGATGGTCTCATCTTCGTTGGCCCCTTTCAGGTTGCGCAGGTCGGCGATAGCCCTGACGAGGGCAACGCCACCGCCGGCGACGATGCCTTCTTCGATAGCTGCGCGGGTTGCGTGCAAAGCATCGTCCACCCGGTCTTTTTTCTCCTTCATCTCCACTTCGGTAGGGGCGCCCACGTAGAGCACTGCTACACCGCCCGACAACTTGGCCAGGCGCTCCTGGAGCTTCTCGCGGTCGTAGTCGGAGGTCGTCGCTTCGATTTGCTGCTTGATCTGGTTGATGCGCGACTTGATTTGCTCAGCGTCGCCCTTGCCGTTGATGACGGTCGTGTTGTCTTTGTCCACCTGGATTTTCTCAGCCGTACCGAGGTGCTCAAGGCCGGCAGCATCCAGTTTGTAGCCTTTTTCTTCTGTGATAACCGTACCGCCGGTGAGGACGGCGATGTCTTCGAGCATAGCCTTGCGGCGGTCGCCAAAGCCCGGGGCTTTTACAGCTACTACCTTGAGGTTGGCGCGCAGGCGGTTTACAACGAGCACACCGAGGGCTTGGCTTTCAATATCTTCTGCAATGATCAGCAGGGGGCGGCCCATACCGATGACCTTTTCCAAAATGGGCACGATGTCGGCCATGTTGGAAATCTTCTTGTCGGTGATGAGGATAAAAGGGTTTTCGTACTCGGCCGTCATATCTTCGGCGTTGGTTACGAAATACGGGGAGAGGTACCCGCGGTCGAACTGCATCCCGAGCACTTCCTTGACGTAGGTTTCCGTGCCTTTGGCTTCTTCTACCGTGATGACCCCATCTTTGCTGACGCGCTTCATAGCGTCGGCGATCAGGTCGCCGATTTCGTCATCATTGTTGGCCGAAATAGCAGCTACCTGGCGGATTTTCTCGAAATCATCGCCTATTTGCTCGGATTGTTCCCGCAGGGAGCCTACTACGACCCGGACAGCCTTGTCGATGCCGCGCTTGAGGTCCATGGGGTTGGCACCAGCGGTTACGTTCTTGAGGCCGGCGTTGATGAGCGCCTGGGCCAGGACAGTAGCGGTAGTAGTGCCGTCGCCTGCAATGTCAGACGTTTTGGAAGCTACTTCCTTCACCATTTGGGCTCCCATGTTCTCTACCGGGTCTTCGAGTTCGACCTCTTTGGCCACGGTTACGCCGTCCTTGGTGATGTGAGGGGCGCCGAAGCTCTTTTGGATGACCACGTTGCGGCCTTTGGGGCCCAGGGTCACCTTTACTGCATTCGAGAGCGCGTCCACGCCATTGCGCAATTTCTCCCGGGCATCCCGGTCAAAGCTGATTTCTTTAGCCATTATAGTAATATTATGTGGGTCAGAAAAGAATTTTTTGAAAAAACGTTAACCGAGTACTACAAGTATGTCGTCCTCGCGCATGATGAGGTAGTCCTCGCCATTGTAGTTGAATTCCTGTCCGGCGTATTTGCCGTACAAGACCACATCGCCAACCTGGACGGTCATTAGGTTGCCTTCTTTGCCAGGGCCAACCGCAACGACTTCGCCCCGCTGGGGCTTTTCCTTGGCGGTGTCCGGGATGATGATTCCCCCTTTGGTCTTCTGTTCGGCTTCCGCCGGCTTGATGACTACGCGATCGTTAATGGGCCGCATATTTTTGGAATATTAGGTTTGTTGAGAAATGAAATAATATCGCCGTTCTTATAGCACAGCGCGTGCCAAACCGAATAAAGTGCCAAAATTGCAGAAGGACCTGCCAAAATTGCGCAATTCTATTCAGTTGTCCAAAAAGAAAGGGGTTGCGTAAAAGACTTTTTTCGCCAGATGCCATTGCAGAATATTTTACTCTCCAGGCTGAAGCGGCGAAATACTTTTACACAACCCCCGATATACCAGGAGTATACAAGGTGCAAGATTACTGCGGGGGCACCGGAAGTTGGTCCACCGGCAGGGACGAGTTGGTGACGATGGTAGCTACGATGCAGAGCACAAAAAGGGCTGCCGCTAAGTACCAGGTCAGTTTTTCGATGAAGTCGGCAGATTTGGCTGCGCCGAAGAGCTGGTTGGCCTGGGAGCCGCCCAAGGTGGCGTCCACACCGCCCCCCTTAGAGTTTTGGATGAGGACGACCAGGATCAGCAGTACGCTGACGATAGCTATCAGGATGGTTATAAGCGTCATGATATTGAATTTTTCAATTTTTCTATTTGCCCCGCAAAGAAAGTAGTTTTTTCGGGAAATTTCAAAATCAATCGCCTATAAACCTCAATGGCGGTTTGAAAATCGCCTTGGCGGACCAGTATTTCGGCGTAGGTTTCGGATGCGAGGCCCTCGTGCTCTAAAATGCTGTGCGCAGCGCTCTCCGGTATTTCGGTCTCGGGAGCGTTCGTTGGGGGGGCGTTCGAAGCGAATAGCTGCTGGTAAAGGTCGTTCAGGCGCTGGGTGAACGTCTTTTCCCGTTCGGCAGCTTCCCGCCAACTGGCGAAGCGGGATTTGGGCAAAGGGGCAATACTTGCTGCGGGCCCAGGGGAGATAGTCTGTCCTTCTTCCTTGTTTTTTTTGCGCAGCACATGCACCGGAAAATCCTCGGTATGGGCAAAGGAGGGCTTCTCCCGATCCTCTTCTTTTCGTGCGGGGAAGGAATCGGCCAATAAGGCCTCTAGCTTCTGTCGGATTTCTTGTTGGTCGGGTGGGGTAGGCGCGGATTTGCGCTTTCGGAGGGGAATCTCCTGTGGCCGGGCCTGCCGTTCGGATGTGTCGGGCTCAGAGGGGGCGTTTACTTCTATCTCCAGGCGTATGGGCAGTGGCCGCAGCTCCAGGACATCCTCTTCCCGGGGCACGGTGGGGCTTTGTGCGCTTTGGAGGAGCAGGATGCTCAATTGCTGTACAAAAGCGTAGAGCGCACGCCGGTCGGTACTGTAAAGACTGGCCTTTTGGAGAAGGCTGTCGGCGTCTGGCCGGCCTTCGAGCCAGCTTTTCGCAAAGAGCAAAAGACGCAGGTTTTGGGCGTATGGGTACTCCAGCACAAGGGACTCGAGTTCGGCGTAGGGCAGCCGATAGAGTCGCGCCGGGGAGCTCAGGAGTTCCACAAATGGCTCAGCATGCATCCGCTTACGGTTTTTCCCCTTCTGAGGTCAAAAAATGCAGCAACTTCGCCACGGCTTTTCCCCGGTGGCTTATGGCGTGTTTGGCCTCAGACGGCATTTCTGCAAACGTATGGCTATAACCCTCCGGCACAAATACCGGATCGTAGCCAAACCCGCCCCCGCCCCGGGGGGTCTCGCTTAGGTGGCCTTCCGCACACCCTTCAAACAGGTATTCACGGCCGTTCAACAAGAGGGCGATGACGGTGCGGAACCGCGCCCTGCGGTTTGCTACGCCCTCCATTTTTGCGAGTACGAGCCTGAGATTGGCAGAGGGGTCTTTTTCCTCCCCTGCGTAACGGGCTGAATACACGCCCGGTGCCCCGTCCAGGGCTTCTACTTCTAGCCCTGTGTCTTCTGCGAAGCAGTCGGTGTGGTAGTGTTGTGCCACGTAACGGGCCTTGAGCAGGGCATTCCCTTCAAACGTGTCGGCCGTTTCCGGGATATCTTCCCCGCAACCTATATCGGCAAGGCTGAGCAGGCGGTAGCGCCCATCGAGTATCTGTTGCATCTCCTGCACTTTGTGCGGGTTGCCGGTAGCAAAAAGCAGCGTTTTCATGGCTTGGGGAATATTTGTTGGAGCGCCTGCCAAAGGGCAAGGCGAAGGGTTTTGCCCCCTTCCTGCTTTTCTTTGAGCAAAGCAGGCAAAGCAGGTGCACGCAGGATAGCCCGCTCCTGGAAGAGGATGGGCTTGTTGAGCGGAAGCGGGAAGACCAATCCACATTCGGAGGGCGATAAGCCAAACAGCAGCAGGTGGGAAAGGCGGTGCTGCCGCGCTAAGTGGGCCAGGGCTACCTTTTCGCCTACGGGCAGTACGAAAAGTAGGGCGTCGCGCTCCATCTCCAACTGAAGCGCCTGGAGGATGCCCTGGAGCTGGCCCATAGCATCCGGGGTATGATCATCGGCGGGAAGCAATAGGCCGAGCCCCCTTTCGCCCTGTCCGCTGACCATCATATCCCGATGCCCCACAGAAGGAGGATGAATGATTTTAAATTCAAAAAAAATATTTTTCAAAATATAATTTTGTTTAAAACGATAAAAAAGGTAGTCTCAAAATAAAATGGTGAAAACTATAAAAAGGCTAAAATGTTACCATAAAAATAGATATTTTTGTACAAAGCCATACACAATGAACACAAAATATCCCATCTCGGTTACGCGATGTGCCCAGTCTCGCATCCACGAGGTTGACTTCGACCACTTGCCTTTCGGAAAACACTTTTCAGACCACATGTTCGTGGTGGATTACATGCAAGGGGAGTGGGTTTCGCCGCGCATCGTCCCCTTGTCCGACTTTAGCCTGCATCCGGCTACGATGGCCATCCACTACGGCCAAGCCCTCTTCGAGGGGATGAAAGCTTCGCGTACCCCAGACGGCAGGATCCTGTTGTTCCGCCCCAACATGCACGCCGAGCGCCTGAACCGAAGCGCCGAGCGGCTGTGTATGCCCGCCCTACCGGAAGACTTGTTTATGGAGGGGCTGCATGCCCTGCTCCAGGTAGATGCCGACTGGGTGCCCAACCGCGAAGGGCACTCTTTGTACATCCGTCCTACGATGTTTGCGACCGATGCCCATATCGGGGTCCGGCCTTCGGAGACCTACCGCTTTTTCATCATGGCCTCCCCGGTGGGGGCATATTATTCCCGGCCGATCCGGCTGCGGGCCGAAACGCAGTACGTGCGCGCTATCCGCGGGGGTACGGGGGAGGCCAAGGCAGCCGGCAACTATGCCGGGGCCTTGTTGGCCACCCAGGAAGCGCAGGCAGCGGGCTTTGACCAGGTGCTCTGGATGGACGGCGTCTCGTTCAAGTACATCCAGGAAGTGGGCACGATGAACATGTTTTTCATCATAGATGGGAAAATCATCACCCCGGCTACGGATGGTGCGATCCTGAAAGGCATCACCCGGAACTCCTTGCTGCACCTCTTCCGCGAGAAGGGGCTGGTCGTAGAAGAACGCCCGATCACCATTGATGAGATTGTAGACGCTTTCCACGCCGGTAAACTGGAGGATGCCTTTGGCGCAGGCACAGCAGCGGTGATTTCCTACATTTCCGAAATCGCCTACGGCGATCTCTCCATAACGCTTCCGCCCGTCGAATCCCGCTCCATCAGCCGCATGGCCAAAGATGAAATAGAGGGGATGCGCTCGGGTCGTATCGCCGACCGCCACGGCTGGATTGTACCCGTAGAGGTGGAAGTCCCGGTCGGGTAAACGAGCGCACATAAAGACAAAAAAAGGGGTCGGCAAAAAGGTCTTTTGCGCCCGAGGCCACCAAAAAATATTTTGAACGAGCGCTTTTTTTTTCATTTTGCCACGCAAAATGAAAAAAAAGCGCTCGTTCGTTATTTTATTCGTCAGGTTGGGGCGGTGGAATACTTTTGCCCGACCCTCCTTTTTTGTCTAAAAAGAGAATGCCAACGAGAGGGCAGGGTGGAGCCCACTGCCCCCACTGCTCTGCAAAGAAGGCTTTATCCTCCCACTCAAATCTTCGTTGATGTCGAAATTCTGGAGGTGGGCATCTACGAACGCCTCCACGGCCACGACTACATATACCGCTGCTGTGCCGATATAGGACAACTGCGTTTGTTTGTCGTACTGGTTTCGGAGGTTGCGCAGGGCGTTTACGGAACTTATTTGCTTGCTGAATTCATGGGGTTTGTTTTGCAGTTGGAGCTCCAGGGCGGTTTTGAGCCGTTGGTAGCGATCCTGGTTGTAGTAGGTGATGTACGCCAT
>JBEGMH010000002.1:0-10051 GCA_041183125.1 Bacteroidota bacterium
AGGTTGATGCTGTCGGGCGACTCGAAGGAATTTTCGACCCCTTTTTTGGTGCGCATCATTTCAGAGCCCGCGTGCAGGAAGGGCACGCCCTGCGAGGTGAGCACCATGGTCAGGGCCAGGCGCTGCATACGGGCGCGCAAGCTCTCCCGGTACTGGCCGGCGGAGAGGGCGAGGCGGTCCCAGAGATCGTGGTTGTCGTGGCAGGACACGTAGCAGATGGACTGTGCCGGCTCGCTTGCCCAGGGTGCTTTGGAGTAGTTGACTTTGGAGTAGTCCACTTGCGGGTGGGCGACCGCCCCTACGATACCGAACTTCACGCTTTCCTTGAGCCCCGGCTTACCGGAGACGAACCCCGAATCCGTGGGGGTGAACACATGGCCCCGCAGGCCGTCGCGGAATTCGTCGCCGAAGGCGGCGATACGGTCGAGGCGGGCGGTGTTTTGTTTGAGGGCACGCAGGGAATCGGGCAGCGGGGAAGCACCGGCAGTCCACCCTTCGCCGTAGATGAAAATCGTGGGGTCCACGGTATCGAGCGCTTTGCGGATTTCGCGCATGGTTTCCAGGTCGTGGATGCCCATGAGGTCGAAACGGAACCCGTCAATATGGTATTCCTTGGCCCAATACACGACTGATTCGACGATGAATTTGCGCGCCATAGGGCGTTCGGAAGCGATTTCATTGCCGCAGGCCGACGCATTGGAGAAGCCCCCCTCTGCATTTTGGCGGTAGTAGTACCCCGGGGCCAACTGGTTGAAGAGGGAGGTCTCTGTGAAGCCCGTGTGGTTGTACACGACATCCATGACGACGCGCAGCCCGGCGCGGTGCATAGATTGTACCATTTCCTTGAACTCCCGGATGCGGGCGGCGGGGTCGTAGGGGTTGCTCGAATAGGAGCCTTCCGGCACGTTGTAGTTTTGGGGGTCATAGCCCCAGTTGTAGGGTCTTTTCCCCTGGGGAAGACGCTCGTCAATAGAGCGGAAATCGAAGGCCGGCAAGAGGTGTACATGGGTTACCCCCAGGTCGCGGATATGTTCCAGGCCGGTCAGCAGACCTTTGGGACTGACGGTACTTCGCTCGGCCAGGCCCCGGTATTCGCCGGGGAAGCTGCTCCCGGCGGAAGGGTGCGCGGTTAGGTCGCGGATATGCGCTTCATAGAGCACGATATCGTTGTACCGGGCCAGGGGGGGGCGTTGGTCGCGCTGCCAGTTCGCCGGGTCGGTTTGGGCGAGGTCGAGCACTGCTGCCCGCATCCCATTGACCCCTACCGCTTTGGCGTATGGGTCGGGCACCTCGAGCGACCATTTTTCCTCATGGCGGGCCTGGAACGCATAAAAGCGCCCTGCCAGGTCGCCCCGAAGGCTCGTTTTCCAGACGCCGTAGTGGTCGCGCTGCATGCTGACGATACTGAGCGGCTCACCTCCTTCCCCTTCTGCATAGAGCAGCAGGCGCATCGAAGCTGCCGAGGGCGACCACAGGCGGAAAACGGAGCTGTCCGGGCTGTAGGTAAGCCCCAGGTCTTTTCCCGGGTAGAGCGGGAAAGTGCTGTAATCCGGATGGGATGCCCGCATGGTATGCAAAACGATGAGGTGAAATACGCCGAAGATGAAAAAGTAACCTGTTCTTTTCATGGCAAAGGCATTGGTGAAGGTACCGACAAAAACGAAAAAGGAGCGCCTTGTGGGGCGCTCCTTTGCAGTCCGTACGGGAATCGAACCCGTGTTTTATCCGTGAAAGGGACACGTCCTAACCCCTAGACGAACGGACCAGGTAGAACTGAACACTGAGGCGCGCTGGGCAGTCCGTACGGGAATCGAACCCGTGTTTTATCCGTGAAAGGGACACGTCCTAACCCCTAGACGAACGGACCGTATGCGCGTATCGCTTTTTAGACCCGGTATAGGGGTTTTCAAAAGCGATTGCAAATATATAGCTTTCTCCAAATTCAAACAACCCTTTGTAAAAATATTCGCACATAATTTTCGTACGCTTGTTTCCGTACGAATCCCTTGCGCTTTTAGATTTTTTTTTGAAAAAAATATTATTTTGAAAAAAACAACACTATAGATTTTAAATTTTTTACAATACAAATACTTTATTTTTTTATCCATAAAAATACTAAGAAATCGTATAGCTATTTTGAATGCCAAAAAATTGGACAGTCGGGGGAAAGATTTTTTTTGTACCTAAAAAACATCGTTGCATCCGTATTATTGTTACTTTTACACTAAGTATTTTCAGCGGCGCTTGGTTTCGTGTGAACGTTTTGGCCTGGGATCGCTTCTGCACCTTGCTTACGGCCATTATCAGAGGAAGCACACATCCGAATGCTGCTATAAAACCATATAAAACATTGCCATGGCAAAAAGAATCGCAATTAACGGTTTTGGCCGCATCGGCCGGTTGACGTTCCGCAACCTGCTGGAAATGGAAGGCGTTGAAGTAGTGGCCATCAACGACCTCACCGACAACCCGACACTGGCGTACCTACTCAAGTACGACTCTGTGCACGGTCGTTTTCAAGGCGAAGTGAGCGCCGACGACCAATACATCGTGGTCAACGGCCATAAAATCCACGGCCTCGCAGAGAAAGACCCTGCCAAATTGCCCTGGAAAGAGATGGGTATTGACATCGTCATCGAATCCACTGGCCGTTTTGTGGATGTGGAGAAAGCAGGCCTGCACCTCGAAGGGGGTGCCAAAAAAGTAGTCATCTCCGCCCCGGCCAAAGGGGATGGCATCCCGACCATCGTACTCGGTGTCAACGATGAACTGATCACCCCGGACGCCAACATCTACTCCAACGCTTCCTGCACGACCAACTGCCTGGCCCCCATGGTCAAAGTCCTCGACGATGCCTTTGGCGTAGAGCAGGGCTTTATGACGACCATCCACGCCTACACAGCCGACCAGCGCCTCCAGGACGCCCCGCACAGCGACCTGCGCCGCGCCCGTGCCGCTGCCGTCTCCATCGTCCCGACGAGTACCGGTGCCGCCAAAGCAGTAGGCTTGGTCCTCCCCCACCTCAAAGGCAAACTCAACGGCAACGCCATGCGCGTTCCGGTGCCCGATGGCTCCGTTACCGACTTCACCGTGCAGCTCAAGCGCAGCGCTAGCGCAGCAGAAGTGAACGCCGCGTTCAAAGCCGCTTCTGAAGGCCGCCTCAAAGGCATCCTCGAATACTGCCCGGACCCCATCGTCTCCGCCGATATCATCGGCAGCAAGTACTCTTGCATCTTCGACAGCGACCTGACCATGGTCATGGGCAACACGGCTAAAGTGGTTGGTTGGTATGACAACGAGGCCGGCTACTCTGCCCGCTTAGCCGAACTGGCGCTCAAACTCTAAGGCCCGCGCCATGAAACACATCGCTTTTCAAGATAAAAAAGCCCTGGTACGGGTGGATTTCAACGTCCCGCTGGACAAGTCGTACCAGATCACCGACGATACGCGGATGCGCGCTGCGCTCCCCACCCTCCGCTTTATACTCGACCACGGGGGTGCCGCCATCCTGATGTCCCACCTCGGGCGGCCGGAAGACAAGCGCAACCCCGATGGCTCTATCCACGTGGAGCGCTTCACCTTGCGCCATCTCGTGCCGCACCTGTCTGAGCTCCTGGGCCGCCCCGTGCAATTTTGCCCCGAGCTGGTAGGCCCGGAGGCGACGCGCATGTGTGCCGCCTTACAGCCCGGCGAGGTACTCCTGCTGGAAAATACCCGCTTCTTAGCCGGTGAGTCCAAAGGCGATGAAGCCCTGGCCGCACAGCTCGCCGCCCTCGGCGATGTCTATGTCAACGACGCTTTTGGCTCAGCGCACCGCGCCCACGCCTCGACCACTACGGTAGCCCACTTCTTCAGCCCGGAAGCCAAGGGTTTTGGCTTCCTCATGCAGGACGAACTCGACAACGCCAACCGCGTGCTCAAGCACCCGGTGCGCCCGCTCACGGCCATCGTAGGCGGGGCCAAAGTATCCGACAAAATCCTGCTGCTCGAGCGCATGCTCGACTTTGTGGACAACCTGATCATCGGCGGGGGTATGGCCTACACCTTCATAAAAGCACAGGGCGGACAAATCGGCAAGTCGCTGGTCGAAGAGGACAAGCTCCCCCTCGCCCTCACGTTGCTGGAAAAAGCAAACGCCAAAGGCGTGCAGCTCTTACTGCCTTCCGACTCGGTCATCGCCGACCAGTTCTCCAACGAAGCCAACGTACAGACCGCGCCCAGTGCCCAGATCCCGGAAGGGTGGATGGGCCTGGACATAGGCCCTGAGGCACAGGCAACGTTCAAAACGGCCATTTTACAATCAAAAACGCTGCTCTGGAACGGCCCGATGGGCGTTTTTGAAATGCCGGCCTTTGCCCCGGGCACCCGCCACGTAGCGGAAGCCGTAGCAGAAGCTACCAAAGCCGGTGCTTTCTCCCTGGTGGGCGGGGGCGACTCGGTCGCCGCGGTCAACCAAATGGGCTTAGACGACGAGGTGAGCTACGTCTCCACCGGCGGTGGGGCCATGCTGGAACTACTCGAAGGCAAAGTACTGCCCGGCGTAAAAGCTATTCAAGGGGAGTAGCCTTCACGTCTGCTTTGATGGCCCTAAAAATACATTGGGGCGTGTTTTCGCTAAGCGAAAACGCGCCCCAATGTATTTTAAACCCCTTAAAACGCTTCTACGCCGTTCACCGTGGTGTATTTAAAGCTGATTTTGCGGTCGGGATACACGATTTTGAAAGCGGACTGGCACATCAAGGTAGCCTCGTGGAAGCCGCAGAGGATGAGTTTGAGTTTGCCCGGATAGGTATTGATATCCCCGATGGCAAAGATACCGGGCACGTTGGTACTGTAGTCGAAGGTATTGACCTCGATAGCGCTTTTATCTATCTGAAGGCCCCAGTCGGCGATAGGGCCGAGTTTGGGCGACAAGCCGAAAAGAGGGATGAAATGGTCGGTGGGCTGTGCGATTTGCCCCTTGTCTTTCTGTTCGATGAGTACGGTATCCAGGCGGCCATTACCGCGCAGCCCGACCGCTTCCGCATCCGTGATCAGGTTGACCCTGCCTGCGCTGCTCAATTCATGGATTTTCTCCACCGAATCGGGGGCTCCCCGGAATTCTTTGCGCCGGTGGATGAGGGTCACCTCTTGTGCTATCTCCGCTAAGTATATGGTCCAATCGAGCGCTGAATCCCCTCCTCCTGCGATTACCACGCGTTTTTCCCGGTATATTTCCGGGTCGCGGATGACGTATTCCACCCCTTTGTCCTCGAACTGGTCCAGGTTTTCGAGAGGAGGTTTGCGCGGTTCGAAAGACCCGAGTCCACCGGCTATGGCCAATACCGGGGCTTGCAGGATGCTGCCCTTGCTGGTCGTCAGCCGGAAATGCCCGTTTTCGAGGCGCTCCAGGGATTCGGCGCGCTCCCCCAGGGTAAACCCAGGCTTGAACGGCGCGATTTGCTCCAGGAGGCGCTCAACCAGCTCCCCTGCGAGCACGCTGGGGTAGCCGGGAATATCATAAATGGGCTTTTTGGGATAAATCTCCGTGAGCTGGCCGCCGGGCTGCCCCAGGGAATCCACCAAATGGCAGCGCATTTTGAGCAGGCCGGCCTCGAATACAGCGAACAAGCCGACGGGCCCTGCCCCTACGATCAACAGATCGGTTTCAATAACTGATTGCACAGGAATCGCGATTTTTATGCGTAAACCCCGGGAACGGAACGGCGGTTCAAAAAAAGCGAAATTAATTTTGAAATGCCGCCTTCAGACTATGGCGGGCAAAATAAAATGCGGGTAGGCTGAGTGCCGCAAAACCCACAGCTACCGGGAAAGCCCCAACGGGAAGGACAAGCCCCTGGCCTTCGAGCAGATACACCCCCAAAGGCAGGGAGAGCAGCCGCACCCCTTCCAGCAGCGGCAACCAGGCGCTCCGCTTTTCCAGCAACCAGCCAAACATCACCGAGGTTGCGACAATCCAGAACGCAAAACCAATCTTCGGCCAGTCGGAGAAATCGCGGCTGTTGAAAAAGTAAAACGCATTGACCAGCAGCGAAGCCACGAACTGCACCAAAATATACACTTGCATAGGCAACGCAGCGGGGCGGGCATCGTATTTGCGGTATCCTTCCCCCACCTTAGCTGGTGTTTGGAAGCCCCCGAGGTAGTCGGGCAGCCAGCCGGGAGGGTTGAAAAGGATGCGCAGCCCGTCGCGTGCGCTGCGGGCCTTTTTGACACAGCGCATCAAATCCAGGTAGTGTGCTATATTCGCATACACGGGGTTCCAGCTTTGCAGCGGTTTGGTCACCCCGTAGTGCGGGGTCTGTACTTCCTCTTTGAACGAACCGAACATCCGGTCGAAAACGATAAATACCCCGCCGTAGTTTTTATCGAGGTACTCCGGGTCGCGGGCGTGGTGTACGCGGTGATGGGAAGGCGTATTGAACACCCATTCGAACCACCCCGGCAGTCGGCGGATATGCTCCGTGTGTATCCAAAACTGGTACAACAGGTTCAGACCACCCACCAGGGCGAACTGCAGGGGGTCAAAGCCCAAAAAGGCCAGGGGCAAGAAGAAAGGGAAGCCCCACAACACCGAGGTAGAACTCTGGCGGAGGGCCACCGACAAATTGTACTCCTCGCTTTGGTGGTGTACCGAGTGCCCGCCCCAAAACAAACTCACCCGATGTGCGACGCGGTGCTCCCAGTAGTAGCAAAAATCCCACAATACAAAGACCCCGGCAAAACTGAGCCAGGTCGGCGGGATGTGCCAGAGCGCCCACTTCTCATACACCAGCACATAGACGCCAATGCGGAGCAATTGCAGGAACGTACCGGTCAACTGTTGCAATACGCCTGCACTGATGTTCGTGACGGCATCGTTCAGCCGGTACGTGTGCTTTTTGGTCAATGCCTCGGCCACCAATTCCACGCCCATCAGCGTGAAATACATGGGGATGGCCAATACTACAGGACTAAGGTTCATATCTGTATGACAAAATGAGCAAGATTCCCGCTGGCCCCTTGCCATACACTTGTTGCGAGGGGAACCATTAAAGGCTCAAAAATAAGAAAAAAAACTATCCGGTGCGATTCCCTGTGCTTAGACTGCGTTCACTATCTTTGAGGGGTAAACCAAAAAACTTACTTTATGCCTACGCGTGCGTTACCTGCTGTCTTTGTACTCCTCCTGTTCGCAGCCACCGGTGTTCATGCCCAGACGGGCATCGCCCGGTTGCCCTGGAAAGTACAGGAAATCGAAAAAGGCCTGGTTTGGAAACAAGTGCACACGGAAGCTTTATTCGGCGGATGGCAACATCTCAATATATTGGAAATCAACCCTAAACAGCGCAAATTATCCCTGGCCTTTGTCACGGACTCCCTCGTGCGCACCAGCGACATGGCCAGCCGGGGCACCGCGTTAGCCGCCGTCAACGCCGGCTTTTTTAACATGCAGAAGGGCGGCTCGGTATCCCTGCTCAAGGTGGACGGCAACATAGTCAACGCAAGCGACCCCAAACACGTGGCCGATAAGAGCTTCATCCTCAAAGGTGCCCTGGTGCTCGGGCCCGGCAAGCGGGTACGCGTAGAAAGCGCGCAGGCCGATAGCTCGTATTTCCCTCGAAAATACCCGAGTGTACTGCTGACGGGCCCCATGCTCCTCGAAAACGGCGCAGAAGTAGCGTTAGCGAAAACGCCTTTCAACGACAACCGGCACCCCCGGACCTGCGTGTGCATCACCGATGAGCGCCAAGTCCTGCTCCTGACCGCCGATGGGCGCAATGCCCAGGCGCTGGGCCTCAGCCTGCCGGAACTCCGCAGCCTGCTCTCCGAACTCGGCTGCCGCGACGCCGTAAACCTGGATGGCGGCGGGTCCACGACGATGTGGATCTTGGGTCAGCCCGATAAAGGCGTAGTCAATATGCCTTCCGACAACAAGCTCTTTGACCATTTCGGAGAGCGGAAAGTAGCCAACGCAGTACTCATCCACTGATCCAGCCCATGCACCCCAACCCAGTCGGTCTATTCCAGCTCCAGGAATTCATACGCCGCGTCCTCGCGCTCAACCTACCCGACGCCCTTTGGGTACGCGCAGAAATTGGGCAACTGAAGTCTTCGCGAGGCCACCTCTACCTCGACCTCGTCGAAAAACAAGAAGGCGGCGATGAATGGGCGGCCCAAGCCGCTGCTGTGATCTGGTCGGGCACCTACAAGCAACTGCGCAAAACCTTGGGGCCATCCGTCGAAAGCCTCTTACAGCAGGGCATGGAAATTCTAGTCAAAGCACGGGTGGACTACCACGAGCGCTACGGATTGAAACTCCTCATCGAAGCTATAGACCCGGCCTACACCCTGGGGCGCCTCGCTATCGCCCAACAGGAAAAGCGCAAACAAATCGAAGCCGAAGGCTTGATCGGAAAAAACGGGCTGCTGCCCCTCCCCCCTGCCCTGCAGCGGATCGCGGTCATCTCCTCGGCCCAGGCAGCCGGCTGGCAAGACTTTGAGCAACAGCTACAGCACAACCCCTACGGATACCGCTTCTACCTGCAACTGTTCCCGGCAGCTATGCAAGGCACCCAATTAGAGCCGGAGGTACTGGCCCAACTCGGGCGTATCTCCGCGCAAGCACAGCGCTTCGACGCCGTGGCCATCCTGCGCGGAGGGGGGGCCCGCCTGGACTTGGCCGGGTTCGACAGCGTCGCCCTGTGCCGCGCTATTGCAGCCTTTCCGCTGCCCGTATTCACCGGCATCGGGCACGAGATAGACCAGACCTTGACCGACCTAACCGCCCATACCGCCCTAAAAACCCCTACCGCCTTGGCCGCTTTCCTCATCCAACACAACCTCGACTTCGAAGCCCGCCTCCTGGACTGGGGCGCCTGGTTGAAGGATACCTCTCGAAAAATAGTACAACAGCACCTGCAATACCTCGAACAACAACGCAACGTATTAAAGACCCTGGCCGCTTCCCGCCTCGTGGCAGAACACCGCACCTTGCGCGAAGCCCAACTGCAAGTACCCCTGCATGCCCGCTACCTTTTGAAGACCGAAAAAGCCGCTTTGGACAGCGCAGAAAAAATTTGTGCCCTTCTCAGCATCGAAAGCACCTTGAGAAGAGGTTTTTCCATTACTTTGCTCCACGAAACCCCCCTCCGCTCAGCGGGGGAAGTGCAGGTAGGCACTACCATCACCACCGTATTGGCCGAGGGCACCATACAAAGCGTGGTACAGGCTTCGGGAAACCCCGGGCACCCAAGCATAAAACACAGCGCATGCAATCCTACGACAACGCCATAGAAGAACTACAAAACATCGTACGCGAGCTCCAGGCCAATACGATTGGCATGGACGCCCTGCCCGAGCGCCTGGCACGTGCCGATGCGCTTATCCGCTTTTGCCGGGAGCGCCTCAGGGACACCGAAGCCAACATCGAAGGCTTGTTTGAAGAAGAAAGCCAGTAACGCACCGGACATGCACCGTATTTATTTGGGCCTGGGCAGCAACCTAGGCGAGCGGGCCCAGAACCTGGATACCGCCCGAAAAAAGATAGCGGCCGAAGTCGGGCCCTGCATACAGGCTTCTTCCCTGTACGCCAGCGCCCCTTGGGGGATAGCCGAGCAGCCCGTCTTTCTCAACCAGGTCATTTGCGTGGAAAGCCCCCTCTCTGCCCGGGAAACCCTGGAAACTATCTTGCGCATCGAACGCGACATGGGCCGTGTGCGCCTCGAAAAATGGGGCCAACGGCTCATAGATATTGATATCCTCTTCTACGACAACGACATAGTATGCGAAGCATCCCTGCGCATCCCCCACCCTTTTATCCCGCAGCGCAACTTCGTGCTCGTGCCCATGGCCGAAATCGCCCCCGACTTCGTACACCCCGAATCCGGTAAGACGATGCGGCAGCTCCTCGCCGAATCCAGGGATCCGCTCGACGTCTATCCGGCAGATGAGCCCACAAAATATATATAAATAAAATTGTTTTTTTGTTTTGTAAAAAAAATAAAATTTTTTACAATTTATTTTTTCAATATTTTATATCAAAAATTAAAAAAACAATCCTTCCTCGATG
>JBEGMH010000003.1:0-5052 GCA_041183125.1 Bacteroidota bacterium
CCCGGCCCAACGATCCCAACTGGGGGGGATGGGAATCCCTTGCCCAGGGCAACCGGGCCAAAAACCGGAAAACCCTCATCTTCATTTATGCCGACTGGTGCAACTGGTGCAAAAAAATGGAGCTCGAAACCTTTGCCCAGCCCAACGTCGCCCGGTACATGAACGAACGCTTCCAGTTGGTCCGCTTCAATGGGGAGGAAAAAGAAGAGGTAACCTTCAGGGGCAAGAAGTTCAACTTTACAAAAGTGGGCCCAAAAGGCTATAACGAATGGGTAGCCTTCCTGCTCAACGGCCGGGTCAGCTTCCCTTCAGTCGTTTTTTTGGATGAAAACGATGTAGTCGTACAGTCTATATCCGGCTTCAAAACCTCGGAAGAGCTCCTGCTCATCCTGCAGTATGTCCATTCGGATGCTTATCAGCACACTCCCTGGGCAACCTATATTAGAACGGCCAAACCCCCCGGGTATTAAGAGGGAACACACCACGATGCCATGCGGAACACCAAACTCTTCCAGGTACTGTCCAAATTGAGCAGGACCGACCAAAGCCGCTTTAAAAAATACCTGGAATCCCCCTACTTCAATGCCAGTGAAACCCAGGTCCGCCTGTTCGAACTCCTGCAGGCCGAGGCCGCCCATCTGCGGGAAAAACCCTGGGACAAACAAGCGATCTGGTCGGCGCTGGGACTGCCCGGCCCCTACGACGACGTTCGCCTGCGCAAGTTTTTTTCCGACCAGCTCAAACACCTCGAGAACTTCCTCGCCCTACAGTTGTACGAAGGGAAAAAAGGGGAAAGCAAAAGGAACCTACTCCTGCTCGAAGCCGTCCATACCAAAAAGCTGGAGCCCCTCAACAAATCCTCCATGCGGGCTACCGAAGACCACTTCCAAAAATCACCCCTCCGAAACGCAGAGTTTTACTACGACAACTACCTCTTCGAAAAACGGCGCTACGACCTTTCCAATTTTGAAATCAAACGAACCGCGGAGTCCAACTGGGAGGAAATATCCCGCAACCTGGACTACTTCTACATCGCTGAAAAACTTCGGATACACTGCAACGTACTACACCGCCAGAACCTCTCAGCACGCGACTACCAACTCCACCTCATAGACGAAGTCATCCAGTACGTCGAACGAAATAACCTAACCGACATCCCACCCATCGCCATCTACTACCAGGTCGTCAACCTGTACCGGTTCCCCGGCGATGAAAAACCCTACCATGAACTGAGGCAACTGCTCGACAAATACGGCATGAAATTCCCGCAGGAGGAAGCCAGCGACTTATACAGCCTGGCCCAAAATTACTGCGTCATCCAACTCAACCGAGGCCATACAAAGTACCTCGGCGAACTCTTCTCCCTCTACCAAAGCGTGCTCGAACGGCGCATCATCATCCGCGAAGGGGAGCTCTCCCCCTGGGACTTCCGCAACATCGTCGTCGTAGGGCTGCGCGTAGGCGACTATGCATGGACCCACCGCTTCATAGACGATCACTTGCAGTACCTACCCGAAGAAAACCGGGAAAATGCCCGGTCTTTCAACCTGGCCCAAGTCTATTTTTACGAGAAAAAATACGCCAAAGTCGTCGAAATGCTGCGCTTTGTGGAATACGAGGACATCACCTACAACCTCAACTCCAAAGATATGCTGCTGAGGGTATATTACGATACCGACGAGTGGGAACCACTCTACTCCCTATTCGAAAGCTTCCGCACCTATCTCAACCGGAAAAAAGACATTCCGGAGCAAACTAAAGAAGCCTACAAAAACCTCATCGGCTTTACCAAAAAACTGACCCGCGTACGACAGGGCGATGCCGTCAATATCGAACGCCTACGCAGCGAGATACAAAATACCTCCAACGTAGCCAACCAGAAATGGCTGCTGGAAAAATTAGAGGATTTTTGATCCCCCGCTACCAGCTTACCCCTCAAAGCGAACCTCCATCCACACCGGCTGATGGTCTGATGAGCGGAACCCCTGGTCCAACGCCTTGACTTGTACCACCCGCACGTTGGGCGATACCAGGTAGAAATCAATCAGCGATACAGGGGTACGACCTTTTTCATAGGGCGCGTCAATCGAGCGGTTGGTGGGTACGGCCGGGTCGTACGCCCAGCGCCAGCCCTCCGGCATATAGCCCGCATCCAGCGGCATCGCTATCCGCACATTCGGGTATGCCGGACGCAGCATCCCCTCCCTAAAAAATGGGGGGCTCTGGTTCCAATCCCCCCCTACCACGACGTAGTTGCCCTCATCGTACGCTTGCAGTACCAACTTTTTCAGAAAAGCCAACTGCAGGGATTTGAGCGAGCCATCGCTGTCGTACGCTTCGTTGTGGAGGTTTACTACCAGCAACTCCCGCCCCCGCGCCAAGCGGTAACGGGTCAAGCCCAGGCAGCGGTCGAGCATAAACAGGCGCGTCGGCCAGGGAAAGGAGCCGGGCAAGGACAAACGAGCTGTTTCCGTGGGCTTGTAACGCGACAAGGTGGCCAGGCCGCTCCACGTCTTTCCATACGCTTTCCAAGGAGCCAATAGCGGGATCGGCACCCAGGGCGAGCGGTAATTCGGGAAAAAACCAGCGTAGAAACCGGGGAGCCCCCGGGAAATATCCGCGACCTGGTCCGTGAAATGACTGCGCCTGGAGCCCCGGTCTATTTCCTGGAGCAAGTAGAAATCCACGCGTTGGGAAAGCAGGAACTGACGTATATCCTTTTGATAGCGGGTATGTTGGTCCAGGCTGGGGCGCACGTCGTGGCCCTTGGTCCACCACATTCCGTGGCCGTAAAAAAAATCGTTTTCAGCCCCTAAGCCCCCGTAGCCCAGGTTCCAGATCAGAAACGAAAAAGCGGTGTCGGGTAGCTCGGGCAGGCCGGCGTCCTGCTGCGTCTCTCCCGGGAGACGGTCCTCCGGCTGGTAATCGGTACCCGTACTGTACAACAGCACCCCGGCAAAGTAGGCCAGGACGATGCTCAGCGCCAGCAGTAGGATGCGCTTGAGGGTTGCGCGGATGGTGTTCCTGTTTTTGCTCATTTTTTATCCTTCTCCGGTCTCTTCGACCCATTTTTTAAATTCGTTGAGCCGCAACATACACTCTATGGGCGTCATGCGGTGTAGGTCGAGTTGCCGGAGTTCTGCCTTTAGCTTGCCGGCCAGGGGGTCCACCGTTTCAAAGATGCTCAGTTGGATAGGGTCGGCAGCGGCCTGCTTCAAGCGTTGGCCGGGCGCCGACAGAGTACCTTCCCCTTCCTGAATGACCTTTTTCTCCAGGTTTTCCAGGATCTCCGTGGCGCGGGCCACGATGCTACGGGGCATCCCGGCCATCCGGGCCACGTGGATACCGAAGCTATGCTGGCTACCACCAGATACTAATTTTCTCAAAAACAACACTTTATGCCCAACCTCCTTCGTAGCTACGTGAAAATTCCGGATACGGGGGAAGCGCTCGGCAAGTTCATTGAGCTCGTGGTAGTGGGTCGCGAACAAGGTCTTGGGCTGCGCAAAAGCGTTGCTGTGCAGGAACTCCGCGATAGACCAGGCGATGGAGATGCCGTCGTATGTACTCGTGCCCCGGCCGATTTCATCTAACAGGATGAGGCTGCGGTCGGAGATGTTGTTCAGGATACTGGCCGTTTCGTTCATTTCGACCATAAAAGTGGATTCGCCCGACGAGATGTTGTCGGAAGCGCCGACCCGGGTGAATACTTTGTCCAGCAGGCCCAGCCGCGCCGACCGGGCAGGTACAAAGGAACCCATCTGCGCCATGAGGCAAATCAGCGCGGTTTGGCGCAGCAGGGCAGACTTACCCGCCATGTTGGGGCCGGTGATCATGAGGATCTGCTGCTCGTCGTGGTCGAGAAAAACGTCGTTGGGCACATACTCGACATCCAGGGGGAGCTGCCGTTCGATGACGGGGTGCCGCCCCTCGCGGATATCAATGGCGTAGCCGTCGTTGATTTCCGGCCGGCAATAGCCGTATTTCAGCGCCGCTTCCCGGAAGGCGAGCAGGCAGTCGAGGCGGGCTACCAGCTCTGCGTTGTGCTGTACCGGCTGGATATAATCCGCTAAGTCGAGTATCAGTTGGGAAAAGAGCTGCGCTTCCAACTCCAGGCTGCGCTCTTCTGCTCCTAATATTTTGGTTTCCAGATGCTTGAGTTCATCGGTCACATAGCGTTCCCCATTGGTCAGGGTTTGCTTGCGCACCCAGTCGGGCGGTGCCTGGTCTTTGTACTTATTGGTGACCTCCAGATAATAGCCAAAGACCGTATTGTAGCCGACCTTGAGGGATTGGATTCCCGTGCGGGCGATTTCTTTTTGCTGTACGTCGAGCAATAGGTCCTTGGCATGCAGAATTGTATGGCGCAGGTCGTCCAGTTCCGCATCAAAACCGGCGGCGATGACCCCGCCTTTGCTCAGGTTGACGGGGGGGTCTTCCACGAGTTCACGTTCGATGCGTTCCACCAGCCCCGGGCAGGCATTCAGGGCATCGCCGATTTTTTGCAGGGGTTCCAACCCGGCTCCGCGCAGCAGTACCTGGAGCGGGGCTACTGCTTTGAGGGCTTTTTTGAGCTGTGCCAGTTCGCGGGGGTTGATCTTGCCCAAGGGTACTTTTGAGATGAGCCGTTCCAGGTCTCCCATTTGCCGGATGAACTGGCTGATGGTTAGGGCTGTTTCCGCATGTTGCAGAAAATAGTCCACGATATCCAGGCGGGATTCGATGGCCTTCTGATCTTTGAGGGGAAGGATAACCCACTTTTTGAGCAGGCGGGCGCCCATCGGCGAAATGGTGCGGTCCAGCACCTGTATGAGCGGAATACCGGAATCGTGGGGGCTGTGCAGCAGCTCGAGGTTGCGTATCGTGAAGCGGTCGAGCCAGACGTAGCGGTCTGGCTGGATCCGGCTGATCTTACTGATGTGTTTGAGGTTCCGGTTCTCCGTCGTCTCGAGGTAGTGCAAAATGGCACCGGCGGCCATTTGCGCCAACTCCATCCCCTCGATACCGAAGCCCTTCAGGTTCTGTACCTCAAAGTGGGCCAATAGTTTGTCT
>JBEGMH010000004.1:0-3266 GCA_041183125.1 Bacteroidota bacterium
ACCCCTACCCTAGCCCTCACCAATTCCATCAGCATGCGCCAAATGAGCGACCCGGCAAGGGAATTCCCTCCCATCCGGGTCATGGGCACCCTCGCCTGGATCGCCGTCACCAACCTCATCGGCGTAATGGGCTGGGGCGATAAGGCCACCATCTTCTACGCCTCCATGGCCACTTCCCTGGCCCTCGCAGCCTTCTCTTTCGCACTGCCCAAAACACCCCCTCTGGCAAGCGGGCCGGTCAGCACACGCCAGATCATCGGTGGGGAAGCGTTCTCCCTGTTCAAAGACAAAAGCTACCGCATTTTTTTCATCGCTTCCGTACTGGTCTGTATCCCCCTCTCTTTCTACTACGCTTTCGCCAACCCGAGCATAACCGACGCCTACAAGGCCGCTTTCTTAGCCGCTAACCCCGGCGCAACACTGCCCGATACGTTCTATGTGGAAAACAAAATGTCGCTGGGACAGGCTTCCGAGGTGCTCTTCATGCTGCTCCTGCCCTGGGCCTACCGCAAAATGGGCATCAAAAATATCCTCCTCCTGGGCCTGGTCGCCTGGATTGCCCGCTTCCTGCTCTTCGGCTTCGGCAATGCCGGCGGACAAGAATGGATGCTCTACTCGGCTATCCTCCTGCATGGCGTGTGCTACGACTTCTTCTTCGTGAGCGGCATGATCTACACCGACCAAAAAGCAGGCGAATCGTTCAAATCCTCCGCCCAGGGACTCATTTCCCTGGCTACCTACGGACTGGGCATGCTCATCGGCTCCCTCATCTCGGGAAGGGTACAACAATATTACTCGTACCCAGCAGGCGATACCGTCGCAACCCATTGGAACAGCGTCTGGCTCGTACCCGCCGCCATCGCCTTCGCCGTATCCTTATTGTTTGTCTTTTTCTTTAAAAAAGAAACCGAACCAAATGCTTGATTTTTTTATAAAAAATTGATTTACAATAATTTAAAAAAATATTTATGAAAATAGCCATGCTCGGTTCCGGGTTTATCGGACGTTTCTATGCGGATTCCCTGCAAGGATATCGCAGCAAAGACAAAATCGTCAGCGTCTATTCGCGCCGGGAGGAAAGCGCCCGGAAATTCGCTGAAGACTACCACTGCGCCCACTGGACCACCGACCTGGAGGCGTCCATCGCACACCCCGACGTGGACATCGTCTGCATCTCCCTCCCCAACCACAAACACGAAGAAGCGGTCATGCTCTGCTGCAAGCACAAAAAGGCAGTCATGACCACCAAACCGCTCGGTCGCAATGGCACCGAAGCCAAACGCATGTTGGAAGCCGTGGAAAAAGCCGGTATCTTCAACGGATACCTCGAAGACCTGGTCTATACCCCAAAGTTCCTCAAAGCGCACGAAAGCGTGAAAAATGGGGCGCTGGGCCGCATCCTGTGGGCAAAATCCCGCGAAACCCACCCGGGGCCCCACTCCGACTGGTTCTGGGACCTCGAACAAGCAGGTGGGGGCTGTATCCTCGACCTGGGCTGCCACTGCGTGGAAATCGCCCGCACCTATATCGGCAAGGATATCAAGCCCGTCGAGGTCATGTGCTGGGCCGATACCCAGGTCAAACCCATCGAGGCCGAAGACCACGCCATCGGATTGGTCAAATACGAAAATGGGGCTATCGGCCAGTTTGAGGTGAGCTGGACCTTCCGCGGTGGCCTCGACCTGCGCGACGAGGTCATGGGCACCGAGGGCACCATCTGGACCAATAGCTTCCTGCGAACCGGGTTCGATATGTTCACTACGGGAAAAGGCGCTGATTACGTCGCGGAAAAAGCCGAAACCAACAGCGGCTGGCTCTTCCCCGTTGGCGATGAACTCAACGAACTGGGCTATAACCACATGTTTACCGACATGTTCAACGCTTTCGAGGCGGGAAAAGCCCCTAAGGAAACCTTCTACGACGGATATGTGGTCAACTGTATCCTCGACGCCGCCTACCGCTCCGCCAAAAGCAAACAATGGGAGCCCGTGCTCCTCGAGGACTGGCGCGGCCAGGAAGGGGTAACCCGCCACAGCCACCTGATCAGCTACGACGCAGAGCACTACCTCGTGAAAGAAGAAATGACCCACTACGGTGCCAAAAAGGTAATCCTAAAGCACAAAGAAACCGGGAAAATCACTGAAAAAGTACTCTCCGAGTAACCCACACCGCTATGAAGCCTCTTTTGACCCTGTCTACCTGCCTCGCCCTGCTTTCCTGTCAGGAAAAAGGACCCGCCCACCGCGGCTGGCCACACTACGGAGGCTCGCCGGAAATGATTCGATATTCTACGCTGGATCAGATAGATACGAATAATGTCGCCCAACTGAAACTGGCCTGGACCTATGGCTCGGGCGATGTGGACACGGCCGCGCACTCCCAAATCCAGTGCAACCCGATTATGATAGAGGGCGTCCTGTACGGCGTCAGCCCCCAAATGAAGCTGTTCGCCCTGGATGCCGCTACCGGCGCACAGAAGTGGATCTTCGACCCCAACGACCCCGCTTCGGGAAGGCCCCGGCAAGGGACAGGCAACATACGCGGAATCAGCTACTGGACCGACGGAAAAGGCGACCAACGGCTCTTCTATACCGCCAACTCCCTGACCTACGCCATCCGTGCCCAGGATGGAACGCCTGTACAGTCCTTCGGTCGAGGCGGCTTCATAGACCTACACGAGGACCTCGACCGGGAATCGCGCCACCTGCTCGTGACGGCTACCTCGCCGGGCATGGTTTATAAAGACCTGCTCATCCTGGGCACGCGCCTGGACGAAGGCCCGCCCGCCGCACCCGGCCATATCCGGGCCTACGATGTGCGCAGCGGTAAACGGAAATGGATATTCCACACGATCCCGCACCCGGGCGAGTATGGCTACGACACCTGGGACGATCCGGAAAGCTGGAAACATATCGGAGGGGCCAATGCGTGGAGCGGTTTTTCCCTCGACGAAAAACGGGGCATCCTCTTCGCCCCCACCGGATCGGCTGTCTATGATTTCTATGGGGGCAAACGAAAAGGCGCCAACCTGTTTGCCAACTGCCTCATCGCCCTGGAAGCCGCCACGGGCAAACGCATCTGGCATTTCCAGTTTATGCACCACGACGTCTGGGACAAAGACCTCCCCACTCCCCCGGCCTTAGTAACCATAGAGCGCAACGGGAAACGCATAGACGCCGTAGCCCAACCCACCAAGAACGGCATGGTCTATGTGTTCGAACGGGAAACGGGGAAACCCGTGTTCGACATAGTGGAAGTGCCCGTGG
>JBEGMH010000005.1:0-8003 GCA_041183125.1 Bacteroidota bacterium
GGGGTGATGGGCGATATGGGCGGGTTTTGCGCAGCGACCTACAAACGGGGGATCGCCTTCATACAAGTCCCTACCACCCTACTTTCCCAAGTAGATGCTTCTATCGGAGGAAAACTGGGTATTGATTTCCATCAGGTGAAAAATAGCGTCGGGGTATTTGCTAACCCACGCGCGGTATTTGTAGACCCGCTCTTCCTCAACACGCTTCCGCCCGCGGAATTGCGCAGCGGTTTCGCCGAGATCATCAAACATGCCCTCATCGCCCATGCGGGCCAGTGGGAAGGGCTGAAGGATAAAAACGACTTGTTCACCGCCCCGTCCGAAGAAACCATCGTCGCTTCCCTGGCCATAAAACAGGCCATCGTCGCTCAGGATCCCACGGAAAAAGGCCTCCGTAAAGCCCTCAACTTCGGCCATACCATTGGCCATGCAGTGGAGTCCGTATCCCTCGACGGACCCAATCCGCTCCTACATGGGGAGGCCGTCGCCGTCGGAATGATCTGCGAATCTTTTCTCTCCTATAAAAAAGGCCTGCTCGCCCGGGCAGACCTCGACGAAATCTGTGCGCGCTTGTTGCACTGGTACCAACCCGCCCAACTGGATCCAGGCCATTTTAACACCTATTTTTCCCTCATGCGCAACGATAAAAAAAACGAACAGGGTACCATCAACTTCTCCCTCATCGGCCCGCCGGGCACCGTCCATATCAACCAGTATTTTCCAGAAGAGGACATTACCGCCGCCCTCCTCTTCCTGAACGAAATCCTGGGCCTTCGGGACGGATGGCCTGTCGGCCCCCCTTTCCAAAAACCAAATAGCCCAAGTCAACTGTAATAAATACCGATTCCTAACAGAATCCGCCAATGGCCGGAAGTGCCCCGCCCATGAGGCGTCTTATTTCCGTTTTAAAAGAGGAGCGATGAGCAATAAAGCAGCGCTTACCCTGTTTCTTAAACAAGTCTATTCAAGTGCCCTATTCGGGTAAAAAAATACTATTAACTGAAAACCAATTTTTTGTATGTATAAAACAGCTACACTGAACGATATTTCATCGAATTTCTTATTGTCAAACCTCCAAGTAGAGAATGAACAGGAAATTAAGTGTGCTGGCGGTTTTTATATATACTCAAACCGGATGGGCCCAGTTTAAATGTGTGAAAGGGGATTGCTACAGCGGCTATGGCGAGGCAGTCTTCAACAGCGGTGCGGTGTATAGCGGCAACTTCGCAAAAGGCAAACCCCATGGATTTGGTACGATGACCTTCGCTGAAGGACATCGGTACGCTGGTAATTGGGTAAACCAGCAGAGAGAAGGAGCTGGAAAGTTTAAGTTCGCCAGCGGCCATGAGTATGTAGGCAATTTTTTGCATAACCAGTTTAGTGGTAAGGGCGTCATGACGTACGCAAATGGCAATAAATACGAAGGGGAATGGTCGGCTAATCAGCCGGAAGGCTACGGCGTTATGACGACGTATTCCGGCGACCGGTATGCCGGCTTTTTTTCTAAGGGGTACTTCGAAGGGGTCGGTACGATGTGGTACGCCAATGGGACCCGCTATGAGGGCGAGTGGAAAGCAGGTAAGAGGGAAGGCGTCGGCACCCTGGTGCATCCGGACGGCCGCCAGGAAAAAGGGGTCTGGAGCCAGAATAACTTCGCCGGAGCCCCCCTGATGGCCGGTAACCCTTCCCCCAACTCGTCCACTAAGACGGATGCGGATAAGGGGGCAAACCCGGTGAAGATATGGGCTGTACTGGTGGGGGTAGCCCGATACACACACTTTAGCCCCCTCAACTATACCGACGACGACGCCTATCGCCTCCAAATCCACCTCCGCAGCCCGGAAGGAGGTGCCCTGCCCGAGTCCCAGGTGTTCTCGCTCATAGATGAGGAAGCCCGCAGGGATGCCATCGTGCAGGCACTCGTCGCCGCAGCCAATAGCGCTGATGAAAACGATGTCCTGATGTTCTATTTCTCCGGCCACGGCCAGGAGGGGGCTTTCTTGCCCGTAGACTCAGATGGCTACACCAACCGCCTGGACCACGCACAAGTGCGCGATATCCTGTTGAAGAGCCGGGCCAAAAGCAAAATTATCCTGGCAGATGCCTGCCATTCCGGCTCGCTGTTTGTATACAAAACGCCCAGCAGCGAAGCGATGGAAAAACTCTATGCCGCTTTCGCCGCAAGCAAAGGCGGACTTGCCGTGCTGCTCTCGTCCAGAAGCGATGAGTACTCGCTCGAAGACAACAAAATGCGGTCCGGCGTATTTAGCTACTTCCTCATGAAAGGCGCAAGGGGCCTGGCCGATGTGGATGGCAATGGTATCATAACCGTCCGGGAACTCCACGCATACTTACATGCTAATGTGCGTACTTATACCGCCGGTGCTCAAACCCCACTTCTTTTTGGTAACTTTGACCCAGCTATGCCGTTTGCTGTAATTCGTTAATACTAATCATTTTCCCAAATTATTGTCCCATGGTCAAGCAGATTAGCGTATTGATTTCAGTCCTGTTCTTCGCTTTCTTAACAGGAGCCTCGGCGCAATGCCTCAGCGGCAATTGCTCGCAGGGAAGCGGTATTTTGATTTATCCCAGCGGTGTGCGCTACGTCGGGGAATTTCGCAACAGCCTCCGCGAAGGTTGGGGGATTTGTATTTTCCTGGATGGTAGGAAGTACGAAGGTGCCTGGTCGAATGATCATCCCGACGGAGCAGGCATCATGACCTTCCCCGATGGCCGCCAGCAGAAGGGCTATTGGAAACGCGGTACCCTGGAACGAGAGGATACCGGCCTCGCCCTCCAAAACGACGGACGTATTAAAGCACTGACCAGCGATTGTATATCTGGTAATTGTGCCAATGGCAATGGTATCTTCCTCTATCCTAACGGCGACCTCTATGTCGGCGATTTTGTGAATGGAAAAAGGGAAGGCTCCGGCGTTTGTTATTACGCCAACCGGGATCAGTATAAGGGCCGCTGGCGCGCGGATTTTAGGGACGGAAGGGGTACTATGGTTTTTGCCGACGGCAGCGCACGCAATGGATTCTGGCAGAGAGGGGAACCGGTTAACTCCGAAGAGACCGTGCGCACCGACGTCGTAGCCCAAAACGGGCCGCCCCGCGCACAGGTGCAGGCCCGCTGCCTGGCAGGGAATTGCCAGAATGGTTATGGGGTGTACATCTTCCAGGACAGCAGCAAATATACCGGCTACTTTAAGAATAGCCTCCCAGACGGAACCGGTACCATTCACTATCCCGGCGGCGAGCGCTATGAAGGGACGGTCAAAGCAGGGAAAGTAAATGGCGAAGGTACGCTTATCTATAAAGATGGCCGCCAAATCGCAGGCATCTGGCAAGATGGCAAATTCATGCAAAGCTTGGCACTGGATCCGGTGCGCTCCGAACCGAACCAACCGGAGCCCGCCCATAGTACCAAGGTTTGGGCCGTCGTGGTCGGTGTAGCCGCGTATTCCCACCTCCCAGCACTCCGATATACCGACGACGACGCATACCGCATATATGGGTTCCTGAAAAGCCCGGAAGGTGGCGCAATACCGGATGAACAGATACGCATATTGATCGATGAGGCCGCCACCCGCTCCAATATATTGAGCGCTATGAAGGAAGTCTTCTTCAAGGCCGGGCCAGACGACCTGGTGATCATGTACTTCTCCGGCCATGGCCTCCCGGGCCAGTTCCTGCCCATCGACTACAATGGGGCAGAAAACGAAATCACCCACGAGGAAATCAACAGCGTCCTGCGCAGTAGTTCCGCCCGCTTCAAACTCTTTATCGCCGACGCCTGCCATTCAGGGGGCATGATTACCAGCCGGGGCGATGGGTCTGAGTCCATCATCAAGGAATACTATGCCGGCCTGGCAAAAGCAGACCCGGGTACGGCTCTTATCATGTCCTCCAAATCGCAGGAAACGTCCCTCGAGGCCAGCGGCCTGCGACAAGGCGTCTTTAGCTATTACCTCATCCGGGGCATGAAAGGGGAAGCCGATAGCAATAAGGATATGCTGGTGTCTGTACAGGAACTCTACGAATTTGTGTACCACCACGTGCGCCAATATACCCGAAATATGCAGTCGCCCGTAATCCAGGGCACCTATGACCCCAATATGCCGGTCTCTGCATACCGCTAAAAACAGCGCTTCACAGTAGTGGTAAAGGAACCCTGGCAGGAAACGCCTCTTACCTCAGCAGGTTCCCCGCTGGCCGCGATGCTTTCTCGCTCACTTCTCAAAATCAACCCGATATTTTTGAGTATTTACATACAATGTGGAAATAAAGCGTATCTTTGCAGCCAATTTTTAACTAAATATGTCTGAACCAATGAAAAACTATGAAGTAACCTTCATCGTTGACCCCGTGCTGTCGAGCGACGAACAGTCTTCGACGGCTCAGACATACACGGATCTGATCCGCAACAAGGGTTGTCAGATTGTGCATGTAGATCAAATAGGACAGCGCGCTTTGGCGTATCCTATCAACAGACGGCATTCAGGGGTCTATTTTTGCGTCGAGTTTGAAGGCGCCTCCGGGGAGTTTATCTCCGAAATGGAACTCACGCTGCGGCGCGACGAGCGCGTCCTGCGGTTCCTAACCGTTAAGCTGGATAAGTATGGCGTTAAGTACAACGCCGACAAACGCAGCGGACTGATTGGAAAAGTGAAGAAAAAAGAAAAGGTGGAGCGCCCCGAACGCTCTGAGCGCCCCGAACGCCCGCAGCGCGGCCCACGCAGGGATGCCCAGCCCGCAGCCGATGCCGGCGAGCAGCGCACCGCCCCTGCCGCCCCCAACGAAACAGCGGAAGGATAACGCGCCCTCTTTTTTCAACCTTCTTTTATCATCTTAAAAAATTCGACCATGCCACCGAATAGAGAAGATATCAAGTTCCTCAGCAACCCGAAAATCGGCCAGAACCGCAAAAAATACTGCCGCTTCCGCCGTTTCGGCATCCGCCACATAGACTACAAAGACGCGGATTTCCTCCTGCAGTTTGTCAACGAGCAGGGCAAAATCCTGCCGCGCCGAATCACTGGAAACTCACTGAAGTACCAGCGCAAAGTGGCCGAAGCAGTAAAAAGAGCCCGCCAGTTGGCACTGCTCCCCTATGTTACTGACTTGCTCAAGTGATCCCTCTTTTTTAGGTTAACCCGCCCCCGCAGGCGGCAAATTTATTATCCATGCAAGTGATTCTTTTAAAAGATATAGAAAAACTTGGGGACCGCTTCGACGTGGTTAGTGTCAAGCCCGGATACGGCCGAAACTACCTCATCCCCCAAGGCTTCGCCCAAGTTGCCAATAAAGGCAATATGGAAAAACTGGACGAAATCAAGGCGCGCGAAGCAGCCCTGGAAGCCCAGCGTTCCGCAGAATACCAGGCACTCATCGCCAAACTGGAAGCCCAGCCGCTCTCCATTGGGGCAAAAGCAGGCGCGAGTGGCAAAATTTTTGGTAGCGTTACGAATGTCCAAATCGCAGCCGCTATCAAAGATACCATGGGACTCGATGTAGAGCGCAAGAAAATTGACGTGCCGGAAGATATCAAAGAACTCGGCTCCTACGTGGCAGAGGTCAACGTGTATAAGAACATGGTTGCCAAAGTCCGCTTCGAAGTGGTCGCTGAGTAAAGGATCAGACGGATTGCGAGGGGTCAGCGAGATGGAAAAAAGAAGCTTTTCGACATTTTTATAATCCACTTTCAATCAGTCTGTTATACATACTCTAAAAAAATTAAGGGGTGCAAATCTTCGGTTCAGAAGGTTGCACCCCTTAATTTTTGGATTTCAGCCGACTTATTTAAAAGTCACAGAAGTGATGGTGCTCTTGTAACCACTGCTCATGTACTTTATACCCGGGCATGGCTCCACGCACCAGGCCCCAAAATTTCGGAGAATGGTTCATCTCTTTTAAATGAGCCAATTCGTGAAGGATGACGTAGTCGACCACCTCGTCGGGCGCAAAGAGCAAGCGGGTGGAAAGGTTGATATTTCCCTTACCTGAACAGCTACCCCACTTAGAACTCAAGTACTTGAGGTACACTCCACGAACCTGGTACTGAAAATGCTGCTCGTTCAAGTCCAGGATCCTCGATACTATATGCGGGTAATAATCCGCACCGATGACCCGGCTGAGCAGGGTCTTGACCGCCCTGCTCTGCCCCTCTGTGGTGTCGGTCTCCACCAGGCGAAGCTGGATGCAACCCTCGGGGAGTAGCCGCGCGGTGTGTGCCGCTCTTTTTTCATACGAAAAATGGAGCGTGTAGGTGCGGTGTCCCACTGCAAGAATGTCCCCGCTTTTATACATGCGCGGCACAAAGCGGCGGGCTACGAGCGGCTGCTCCGCTATGAGCTTCGCAGCCCAGGCACGAAACCATTCCCAGGCTTCCATCTGACCAGCCTTCGTCAAGCCTATCGGAAGGCGAAAGATCAAATGGTGTTTGCCTACGCCCGCCCGCAGACTGTTGCGGTATTCATGGTACGCCCGGACAGGCACCCGCACGACGCGGCCGTCTGCGGAGAGGTCTATATGGACATCCTCGGTTCCAGGATTGCGCAGCATGGTTAGCCCTCTTTTTCGGCAAAAAATCGCATGGCGTCCACCAGCACCTGTACACTTTCTATTCCCATAGCATTGTACATGGAGGCACGGAAGCCCCCCACGGAGCGGTGTCCTTTAATTCCCTCGATACCCTCTTGTTTGCAGAGGTCTGAAAATGGTTTCTCATGCGCAGCGTGTACAGGGAGGAAGGTTGCGTTCATAAACGACCGATCTTCCGGCGAACGTACGTTCCCGGTGAACAAAGGGTTGCGATCCAGTTCTGAATAAAACAGATCGGCCTTTTTCTGGTTGCGTGCTGCCATGGCACTGAGCCCACCCTGCGCCTTGACCCATCGCAAGGTAAGCATAGCTATATATATGGCATAAACAGGAGGGGTATTGTACATGGAACTATTCTGTATGTGCACAGAATAATCCAGCATGCTGGGCAAATGGCGGGTCGCCTTGCCGCAGAGATCTTTTCGCACTACGACCAGGGTAACCCCGGCCGGGCCCATGTTTTTCTGGGCTCCTGCGTAGATCATTCCGAAACGGTCCATGTCTAAAGGGCGGCTAAAGATGTCAGAGGACATATCGGCTACAATCGGGGCATCTGTTTCCGGCCACCAATGGTACTGGGTGCCGAAGATGGTGTTGTTGCTGGTCAAGTGCAGGTACTTCAGCCCTGCCGGGATATCCGTTACTTTGGGAATATAGGCGTATTGGTCGGATTTCGAGGAAGCGAGTACCTGTACCGCGCCAAATGCTTTTGCCTCTTTGATGGCTTTGTCCGACCAGGCACCCGTGTCTAAATAGCCTGCAGTTTCGCCGTCGTTCAAAAGGTTCATCGGGGCCATGAAAAACTGGGTACTCGCACCCCCTGATAAGAACAAGACCGCGTAATCCTGGGAAAGCCCCAAAAGATCCCGTACAAGTTGCTCTGCTTCCTCTATGATGGGTTCAAATTCTTTACCCCGGTGCGACACTTCTAAAAGGGATAATCCCGTGCCTTTATAGTCTTTTACAGCCTCAGCCGCTTCAGCAAATACTTCGGCAGGAAGGATGGCCGGGCCGGCATTAAAGTTGTGTTTTTTCATGATGTATTGATTTTGTTTCAGTTGAGTGATGTCTGTTCCCAATATGCAAAGGTAGTAAATATTGTTCGTAGGCTTGTCGCGAAACTATTTTCATTTTTTTTCAAAAAAATCACAAAAAGGCTTGCGTAACACGGATAGGTGGTTTACATTTGCACTCGCTTTTGAAAGGGGGAGATAAGGACAGAGGGAAGAGTTAGAAAAAAAGAGCGAAAAAAAAGAGCGAAAGAGTTGTGGGGGGAGAGAAAAGGTTGTAGGTTTGCACTCCCAAGCGAAAGGGATTTGGGGATTAGGTATTAAAGAAGCCAAAGGGCTTTAAGATAATCGCGAGAGCGAAAAGAGTTCATTGACACTGTGGGGA
>JBEGMH010000006.1:0-5662 GCA_041183125.1 Bacteroidota bacterium
CTGGTCGTAAACAACATAGATGACCCTGCTTTCTTGTTCCGCAACAACAGCAACCCCATCAAAAACCCGGCCGCGCGCTACCTGCGGGTGGAACTCACGGGCAACCGCTCCAACCGGGACGCCCTGGGCAGTACCGTGTATTGCTACTTTGGGGGGAAGGTGCAGGAACAAAAAGTGATGGCTGCACGGGGGTATTTGTCTGCCCCCGAAAAAACCCGGCACTTTGGGTTGGGCCCGGAAGGAAAAGTAGATTCCCTGATCATCGTTTGGCCGGATGGCCTCAGCTCTAAAATCAGCAACCCAGATATCAATACGATCCTCCGGATCGCGTATGACGACGAGGCCAAGACCCCCCGCCTTTTCCCGTTCCCGGAAGCAGACAGCCTCCCGCTAAAAGCAGTCGCCGGTCAAAAAGGGCTCGATATCCCCCTGGAAGACGATGATTTCATTGACTTCAATTTCCAGCGCACCATCCCGCATAAGTTTTCCAACCTGGGGCCTGCCCTCGCAGCGGCGGATATCAATGGAGACGGAAGGGAGGATATCGTCACCGGTAGCGGCCGGAAAAGAAAGAACCGGGTAGGTATCCAACAAGCCAACGGCACCTTCACCTGGAAAGACCTCTCCGTGAAACTCCCCGAAGAGCTGGAAGAAGACGCAGGCATCCTCTTGTTCGATGCAGATGGCGACGGGGATTCCGATCTTTTCCTGGCACGCGGGTGCGCCCAGTACCCATCCGGTCATCCCGCCCTTCAGGATATTCTTTGTCTAAACGACGGAAAAGGCAATTTTTCTCCGGTACCCGATGCGCTGCCTTCCCTGCGGTATAACTCCAGTTTTGTCAAATCAGCGGATTTCGACCGGGATGGCGACCAAGACCTGCTCGTGGGGGGGTACGTACAGCCGTTTACATACCCTAATCACGAGCCGACCCTTTTACTGCGCAACGATACCAAAGCAGGGAAATGCCGTTTTACCGATATCTCCGCGTCGCAGCCCGTTCTGTCCGACGTAGGGCTGACCACCGACGCGCTGTGGACGGATTTCAACGACGACGGGTGGCCCGACCTGGTGCTGGCCGCCAAATGGAAGCCCGTCCAGTTTTTAGAGAACAGAAAGGGCAAGTTGGCCCGGCTTCCTGCCTCCGGGGCGAATGGATGGTACAGCTCCCTGGCACAGGGCGACCTGGACAACGATGGGGATGTGGACTTCGTAGCGGGCAATTATGGCTCAAACCTGTACTTCCGTTGCAGCCCTGAACTTCCCCTTGCGCTCTATACGAACGACTTTGACCACAACGGCAGTCTGGACCCCTTTATGGGCTGTTATTGGCCGGATAGTACGGGGCAAATCCGCCACTACTTTTACCATCCGTTGTTGGACATGAAGAAACAGTTTTCGGGCATCCAGAAATTCTACAACTCGTTCGGGGAGTTTGGGGAAACCGATATCCCCGGGGTATTAGCCAAGCTGGACACCCAGGGCTTGCGGGTGGATCGGGTACAAACGATGGAAAGTATCTGGATAGAAAACCTGGGCGACAAGGGCTTCCGCTACCACAGCCTCCCGAAGGAGGCCCAATTCGCCCCAATTTTTGGGATACTCCCGGTGGACCTCAACGGGGACCGCTACCTGGACCTCCTCCTCACCGGCAATGATTATGGCATGGAAATCCGGCAGGGCCGGGCAGATGCACTGAACGGCCTGGCGCTCATCAACGATAAAAAGAAAGGCTTCTACTCACTGAAGCCGCAAGAATCCGGGTTTTTCGTCCCCGGGGAGGGCAGGGGGCTTATCCACATCCCTCAAAAAGACAAACTGCTGGTAGTGGCCTCCCAGCACAACGACCGCATGCTCGCCTTCGCGCTGAAAAACCCCGCCACCCGGCGTTTTGTCAAGTTACCGTCTGGCACGGTCAAGACGATAACGCACTTTAAGAATGGGCAGGTCCAGGCACAGTGGTGCTTCGGGGGAAGCGGATTCTTCTCCCAGGGCGTACCGGTCGGCATGCTTTCTGAGGAGGTGACTAAAATCGAGTGCCTCGACCAGAGCCGAAAAATCCTGGCCACCCTAACCCCTTGATGGCCCTATGAAACTGAGCCTATGGTCACTGGTGATCACCGCCGCACTGGCGGGAGGAGTTCCTGTCCGGTCGGTAGGGCAATCCTTTTTCGCCAACTTCAAACAATTAGGCGACCATAGCCGGCAAACGGTGGCAGCTATAGAAGGAGGGGAGCTGCTGGTGGCGGGCAGTGCCCTCAACACGCTGCGCAATGGGGCCATCCAGCCGGATATTCAGGTGAGCCGCTATGATTTTTGTGGAAAACGGATATGGTCGTCGGTATTCCCACAGGATTCCGGGCATTTCAACCTCAAATCCGTAGAAGTGCTTCCCGGCAACCGCTTCGTCCTGTACGGCAGCTACTATATTGACCTCAAAGAACTGATATTCATAGGAATAGGGGATGTGTCGTCTGGAAAAAACCTCGTGCTGCGCTTCTTTGACCCGGGCACCGTGGACCACTTTACCTATAACCTGGTGGTTCGGGGGAACCGCATTTTCGTATATGGGTTGTTGTTGGGGTTCAACACCCAAAAGCAGGGCTTCCTCCAGATGTTCGATTTGAACCTCAACCCCGTTTGGGGAAAAACGATTACCCCCTTTGAATCTACGGGCCGAGCGGTATTTACCCGGGAGGGAGGCATCGTCGCGTGGTCGGGAAACCGGGTGTTCAAGTTAGACGGTCAGGGAACCATCCTGTGGTACAAGCACTTGAGCTTTCCAGGGAATCTGAGCATCCTGTCAGGCCCTTTTCTCGTCGGCGATCAGTACTTTTTTGAGGTGTATGGAAACAACATAGCCTACCTCTGCGGGATCAGCCCGGATGGGGAAGTAGTTCAGATGACGCCCGGCCTGGAAAAACCGGATATCCCCTGGGGCTTTTCCGGGGAAAACCTGAAACAGGGGCTCCTGACGGTGGTCGGGGCAAAAAAGGATGGGCAGGAATGGGTGCTCACCTGCGACGAACTGGACCTATCAGCCCTGCGCTGGGTAGGGCACAAAGCCTATCGCCCCGGCACCTTCGCTTTCGCGCCTTTTTCCTCCTTAGAAGTCGTAGAACAGAACTACCGCACTACGGTATTGGCCAATTTTCCGGATTTTTATCCGGATACGACGAACGGCCAGGGCGTATTGCTCAGAGGAAAAATAACAGACCCCCCCTGCGTGGAAATCATGGACCTTCGCCCGGTTCAACACAGCCCGCAAACCCCTCAATTCCTCCCCGCGCCCTATCGGACCGGAAACCTGAACCTGCTGCCCGTCGCGGAGAAAAAAATCGCCGCTAAGCCCTCTAACCCCGCGCTGATGCACGGGTGTACCCCCCCTTTGCCATCCATCCCCACTTTTGTAGATACCCTGATTGCCTGTAAAGAGCGGTGGAAGGTCGTGTTGCCCGATTCTACTTTTTATTGGTACGATGGTTTCCAGGGCTCCGAGCGCTACCTGAGCGAACCAGGTGCTTACCTTGCGAAAAAAGCCAGTTGTAGCCAGCCCTATACCATTTCGTTCAATCTGTCGGTGAAAGAGTGCGGGTGTGGAATATATCTCCCCAATGCCTACTCCCCGAATGGCGATGGGATCAACGACGTATTCAGGGTATTTCCCTCTTGTTCCCTCCAAAAAGGAAGCCTGCGGGTCTTTGACCGCTGGGGGAACCGGGTGTATGCATCCTCCGACTGGCAGTCCGGCTGGGATGGGCTCCGGGAGGGGCGCCCCTTGCCCTCCGGGCAGTACGTAATCTTGTTTGAAGGCACTTGGACCGAACCCGATGGGACGATGCGCTCAGAGCTGTACCGCCAGGACGTGCTGCTCGTCCGATAAAACTCAGCGGAACTTGACCGTGTACGCCAGCGAGACAATCGGCGCGGCGAAGATGTTCAGCGCATACTTTTTCAACACCCGTTCTTTGTTATTGAAGTAGATGGAGTAGGGGTTCTTCCGGCCATAGAGGTTGTACACGGAAAAGGTCCAGTAGTTTTTCCACTTGCTCTCCTCGGCTTGGGTGGTGAGGATATTCCAGGAAAAGTCGAGTCGGTGGTAGTCCGGGAGGCGGTCGTTGTTCCGGGCCGGATAGAAAGGATACTTCACCCCTTGGAAGGAGAAGGTGCCGTTTGGGCTGCTGTACGGCCTCCCTGTGCTGTAGGTAAAGGTAAAAGAAAAGTTGTGGTGCTCGTTGTGGTGGAAGTTTAGGAAAAGGTTCATCGCGTGGGGCCGGTCGTAGTTAGCAGGGAAAAGGGCGCCGTCGTTGATGTCTGCTACCCGGTTCAGGCTTCTGGAGAACGCGTAGGTGAACCAGCCGGTCCATTCCCCTTTTTTCTTGCTGGCCATGAGTTCCAGGCCGTACGACTGGTTGTAGCCGGTGAGGATTTCGGTCTCCGGGTATGGTTGCAGCAGGAGATTGGCGCCCTGTTTGTAGTCCAGCACCTGGTCGGTGTGGCGGTAGTACGCTTCCACGGAGAGTTCGAACAGGTGGTTCGGCAAATCGTGGAACCAACCCAGCGAAAACGCGTTGCTGACTTGTGGCCCAAAATAGAGGTCGGCGGTCTTCCAACGGGATATCGGCAAAGGGGTAGTGGTGTTGGTCACCGTCTGGATGTACTGCCGCATCAGGTTGTAAGCCAGTTTCAGAGAGGTCAGGTCCGACAGGTCGTAGCGGAGGCCCAGGCGGGGCTCGAGGCCCCCGTATGTTTTTACGACCGCCCAGGGCGTGTACTCCCGGCTGCCGGCGACCGCCACCTCTGAGATAGGCAGGGAAGGGTCGTACAGACGCACGGTACCCGGGCCCAAGGCCATGAAAAAAGAGTACCGCAACCCTGCCGAAACGCCTATTCGCTCGCCTATTTGAAAGTTGTCTTCCAAAAACAAAGCGGACTCCAGCCCCTGCTCAATCTGGGTCTGGACGGGGTTCACGGAAGGGGACGCGCCCGGTATCAATTCGCCCGGGTTGATCTGATAATAGGTGCTGCTGACGCCGACTTTTGCCTGGTGCCGGTCGTAGTGGAAGTCGAGGTTGGAACGGATGGAGCGGTAGTCTATTCCCGAGCGCAGCTCCACGGTGTTGTCCACCCCCTTTTCAGGCAGCCGCAGCCCTGGTCGGTAGTCTACATAGGAGGCCGATGTGCTCCAGCTCAGATGGTCGTGGATGGACTGGAAATGCCGGAGGTTGGCGTTGAAGGTGTGGTAGGCGTTCTGCGTATAGGCTGCATTGATATCCGCTATCGTGCCCAACAAGTCTGTCTGAAAAAAATCATTGGAAAAATAGGTGGTCAGGAAAAAGCTGTTCTTCGGGTTTGGGCGGTAAACGGCTTTCATACTGCTCTCCTGAAAGTTTGCCTTTATATTCCCCAGGTCCTTGGGAGACAGGAGGGGGAGCAGGAAATCGGTAAAGCAGGCCCTGCCGCTGATTTTGACGCCGAGTTCATTTTTTATAATAGGTATGTCCATCAGGATGCGGGAAGAGACGAGGCCAATGCCGCCTTCCAGGGAAAAGGAATCCATACCTGGGTTGGACAGGGTCACGTCGAGTACCGAGGAAGCGCGGCCTCCAAACCGCGAGGGGACGTTGCCTTTGTACAACTCGGTTTTTGAAACGGCATCGGA
>JBEGMH010000007.1:0-5692 GCA_041183125.1 Bacteroidota bacterium
AAATGGACGTACTGGTCGTCAACGGGGGCGCAGGCGGCGTGGCCGCAGGGCTCCAAGCCGCCCGCTCAGGTGCCCGCACCCTCATCGTGGAGCCAACCCCCTGGCTGGGCGGCATGCTCACTGCCGCCGGGGTGAGCGCTACCGACGGCAACCACAGAATGCCCGCTGGGATCTGGGGCGAGTTCCGCTCCCGGCTTTGGGCCCACTATGGCGGAAAAGCCGCCGTGGAAACGGGCTGGGTCAGCAACACGCTCTTTGAACCGCATGTCGGGGCCCACATTTTTCAGGAAATGGCCGGACAGGAAAAACAGTTGGAGCTGTGGTTTCAGAGCCAGCTTATATCGGTCAAAAAAACGGGACAAGGCTGGACGGCGCGAATCAACCGCAATGGTAGCTCCCAGACCGTCACCGCCAGGATCCTGGTGGATGCCACAGACCTGGGCGATATTGCCGCCCGGGTCGGGGCAGGCTTTGACGTAGGCATGGAAGCCGCCGCCGCGACCGGGGAATCGTTCGCCCCTAAAACAGCTAACGATATCATCCAGGACTTGACGCTCGTAGCTGTGCTAAAAGACTATGGCAAAGGCAGCGACAAGACCATCCCCCGCCCCGCCGGTTATGACCCTGCCGAGTTTCGCTGTGCCTGCCGCGAGGTATGCCCGGACTCCAGCGGCACGCCTTGCGCACAAATGCTCAGCTACGGCAAGCTGCCCGGCAATAAGTACATGCTCAACTGGCCCAATGCGGGAAACGACTTTTACGCCAACACCATCGGCAAATCCCCGAAAGCGGTCCGGAAAGCAATAGACTCCGCCCGCCTGCACACGCTGCGCTACGTCTATTTTATCCAGCACGAACTGGGCTACCGGCACCTGGGATTAGCCGATGACGAGTTCCCGACCCCCGACCGACTGGCGTTCTATCCCTACTACCGCGAGGGCCGGCGTATCCACGGCCTGGTGCGGGTCAATGCCGGCCATATCCTGGACCCTTTCCAAAAGACGCTGTACCGCAGCAGCGCCATCGTGGGCGATTACCCGATTGACCACCACCACAAAAAATACCCGGCGGCGCCCGACATCGAATTTCCACCCGTCCCTTCCTTCAACATCCCCCTGGGCGCATTGATTCCCAAGGACGTAGAGGGGTTACTGGTCGCAGACAAAGCCATTTCTGTGAGCAATATCGTGAACGGGTCCAGCCGCCTGCAGCCCGTAGTCCTGCAAATCGGACAAGCAGCCGGGGCTATGGCCGCCATGGCGGTGCACAAGGGCATCCCTCCTTCCCAACTGTCCGTTCGCAGCGTACAGGCGGAGCTACTTGCTGCCGGTGCCTGGCTCATGCCTTTTTTTGATGTGCCAGCGGAAGACCCGCACTTCGCTTCTATCCAGAGAATAGGGGCTACCGGCATCCTCCGGGGGCGGGGAGAAGCCTATCAGTGGGCCAACCGAACCTGGTTTGACCCGGAAAAACCGGTATTGCGGGAAACGCTCCGAGAAGCGCTCGCCAGTCTTCCCATACGACTGGATTGCCCCGGACAAACAGAACAGGTACTCGTCCGGGACGCCATACAGCTTGCTGCCGACTTCCTGGAAGCCGCCGACAAAGCCGCGTTGCCGGCAAAAGTTGCCCAAGACTGGGCCTCCTGGGGGCTTTCTTCTTTCGACCCTGCACGACCCATCACCCGCCGCGAGTTGGCCGTGTTGTTAGACCGCAGCGCCCATCTTTTTTCCCGCTGGGAGGTGGACTGGGCGGGCAACTGGAAACCCTAAGCCCATAAAAAGGAAGAGGGGCGGCACCGCGGGGCCGCCCCTCTTCCTTTTTATGGACAACGGACTGGTCCGGTCCTACCAGAAGATCCTGTACAATATGACCGTAATGACTACCACGGCCAGGCCAAGCCACTTGGCCGTAACGCTCTGTGTCATGTCCATATCCCCGCGTCTCGGCAGTTCGCGGGGCTCTTTCAGCGGATTCATAGCAGTGATGATGCGCATCGCGATCAAGATGATGATGAAGGTGAACGCCATGCGGTTCAGAAAGGCAATGTCAGGACGGGCGTACTGCATTAGGCCATAGAGGATCGGGCTGAGCACCAGGGCAGCTACGCCAGCCTCCCCGGGACCACGCTTGACCCAGATACCGAAAAGGAAAGCCGCCAGGATACCCGGGGAGATATAGCCCTGGAACTCCTGGATGAAGTTGAACAGCCCTTTAAAGCGCGGGTCGCCCAGCAAAGGGGCGACGATGCAACCGATGATCACAAAAAAGATCGTAGCCCAACGCCCGCTTTTCACCAGGTCCTTCTGGGAGGCCTCGGGTTTAAAGCGCTTGTACAAGTCCATGGTGAAAATCGTCGAGGCCGAGTTGAGCATGGAAGCCAGCGTACTGATGACCGCCCCGGCCAACGAAGCAAAGATAAACCCGCGCAAGCCCTCGGGGATGAGGTTTTTGATCAGCAGCGGATAGGCTGCGTCCGGGTTTTCCATCTGGTCAGCGTACAACTGGTACGCGATGATGCCCGGGAAGATGATTACAAACGGAAGGATCAGCTTCATGAACGCCGCAAAGAGGATGCCCATCTGCCCTTGGTGCAGGGACTTAGCGGCCAGGGTGCGCTGCGTAATGTACTGGTTCAAGCCCCAATAGTAGAGGTTGGGGATCCAAAGGCCCACTACTAGGGCGGTCCAGGGCAGCACGGGATCGTCGGCGGGCAGGATCATGTGCAGGCGGTCGGCGTTGTGGGTGGCGAAGCTCTCCCAGCCTCCCACGGCTTGAAAACCGATGACCATCGTGATGATCCCGCCTACGATGATGGCCGTACCCTGGAATAGATCCGCCCAGGCGACGGCTTTCAGGCCGCCCCAGGCGGTGTAGAGCGCTGCGATGATACCGATGCCCCAGGCAGCCAGGGTCAGGTCCATGCCAAAGAGCGTGTTCAACGTCAGGGCACCCCCATAGATGACGGCAGCCAGCGTCACACCGACGTAGATGATGATCATATACACGGCCATGATCAGGCGCGCACCGGCGTTATAGCGGTATTCCAGAAACTCCGGGATGGTGTAGATGCCGCTGCGCAAAAAACGCGGCAGAAAGGTAAACGCCACGATGACGAGCGTCACGGCGGCCATCCATTCGTAGCTGGCCACGGCCAGGCCTACTGTGCCCGCACCCTGCCCCGCCTGACCGACGATTTGCTCGGTAGAAATATTGGCGGCAATCAGGGAGATGCCGATCATAGGCCACAGCAGGCTGCGCCCCGCCAAGAAGAAGTCTTCCCCAGACGTCTCGTGGCGGCTCTTGTACATGCTGACCCCAATGACTACCGCGAAAAATAAAAGGAACAAAACTACGTCAAATAATCCCAGTCCCATGAGCATGATAATTTTATGGTTAGTAATAGAAAAGTTGCTTTAGGTGCGTTGGCTTAAAAGTAGGGTTTTTTGAACTTGTTTAGGCGTTTTTGGAAAAAATAAAGCCTAAAAAACGCGAATGTGCTGTTTTAAAAGCATGACAGGCCGTCAACCCGAAACGTAAAATGACGAATCCGCCTTTATCCCTTTGATTTCGCTTCGCGAAATCAAAGGGATAAAGGCGGATTCGAAAATATGTTTTAGAGTAGTATCGTACGAAAAAGCTCCTTTGAGACCACCTTTTCGCGGGCCATTCCCCCGGGGGATATTTTCCGGTTAGTGAGGCATGATGAACGACGGACCGGAGCGCTGGGGAGCTCCCCCGCCCAGGCTTCTGAGCGCATACGTAAACCCTACGGTGAAGTAACGGCCCAGGGACAGGGTGCGTTCGTTCAGCGCATAGTTCAATTCGTTGACGATATTGATGCCCTGGTTTTTGTTGAGCAGGTCGTACGCGGAGAAGCGGATTTGTCCTTTGTCCCCTTTGAGGAACAACACGTTGACGTATGCGTTCCAGATTGGGATATCGGTGTTGAAGTTACTAGTGCCATCCGTAATGACTACAAAGGGATGGCGGGCAACCTGCTGGCCATCGAATGAAATAACCTTATAGGCAGCGTAGTTTAAGTTGGTACCGATGGTGAGTTTTTTCTTCAACAGCGCTTTCATCAGGTTAGCGGTGTAGGTATGGTTGATGAAGTCGCGGTTTTGTTCGGAGGCGACATCGTAGGTGGAGTGCGTGTAGCGCAGGCGGGCCGACAGCGACCAGTCAATAAACTCTTTGCGGTAGTTTTCCAGGCGGAGGCCGACATTGGGGACGCTGGTAGTCGTCCAGTTGGATACGCCGTTGATGAAGGTGATGCCGCGGTTCCAGTTAAAGCCCAGGTCAATATTGAAACTGGTCTTGAGCGGGCGCACGCGGGTGCCGAAGGAAAAATTGCTGTTTATGCGGTAATCGTCGTCCACGTTGACGGGGCGGGTCGTGGTGACTAAGTTTGTGTCAATGGTTTGTGCGTTGCGGATGCGGTCTTTGCCGTAGGTAAAGCTCAAGAAACCGAAGATATTGGTAAAGGAGAACTGATTAAAAGAGCCCACGCGCATATTGGCCGAATGGGAGTATTCCGGCTTCAGTTCCGGGTTGCCCTCGTAGATGCTGAGCGGGTTAGTATTGTCCACAATCGGCTGGAGCTGTTGGATAGAAGGTGCGTTGATGTTGGTGCGGTAGTCCAGGTTGAGGAACTTGGAGGTACCGAACTGCCAGCGGGCGCGGAAGTTGGGCAGCAGGGCGGAGAACTCGCGGCGGATTTCCGTTTCGCTGAGCAGCAGGGTACCGTCGAGCAGGCTCTGCTGGTAGTTGGCCCCGATAGAAGCGTTGAAGTTTTCTTTGGCCAGGCGCCAGTTCAAGCCGCCCTGGTGGTAGCTGAACGCTACCTCGTACTGGTTGGTCAGGTTGCGGTTGAGCTGTGGCTCCAGGAGGTCGAAGTAATCATAGACCTCCCGGTTGAAGTCGTTGTTGTTGACCTGATAGTCGTAGGTCATTTCCAGGAACTGGTTTTTCCCGGCGGGCTCGACGTAAGACAGGCGTGCCCCGTAGTTCAGGCGGTTGTTGTCCTGTAAAAAGTTCTGGTTGATGGTATCAGTATACGCCTTACCGGTGTAGTAGCTATTGTACGAATTGTTGTAGCCGTCGGAATTGTCGTTCCCTGCCACCAGGGTAAAGTTGGCCGACAGGTTCCTACCGCGCCTGCCGAAGCGCTTGCGGTACAGCATATTGGTGTTCGTACTGAAGTTATTGCCGTTCGAGGTGTTGTCGCGAATGCTCTGGTTGGTCAGGGACTGGGCTGAGCCGCGCAGGTTTTTGGTCTGGCTTTGGAGGTCGTAGTCCGAGTTGGAGAAGGAGGTACGCGAGACCAAGCGGATGTTCTGGGAGGAGTCTATTTTGTGTTCGATCGTCGCATTGACGCGATGGCTTCCCATGACCGTACTTTGGTTGCTGGCTACGTCGGTGAAGAAGCTGCTGTTGTTCAGGAAGTTTTCCTGGTAGCTGGTTCTGTCGAAGCTGCGGTCGGCAAGGGAGAAGAAATAGCTCCCCTGCAAATCCGTCTTTTTTCCAAAGCTGCGGTTGTAGTTCAAGCCGCCGGCATACGTTTTGATGAAACCAGTGCTCGGACCGCCCGCGATGGGCACGCCGGAGGAGTTTCCACCACCGAAGCCGCCACCGCCACCACCGCCGCCACGGACGAACATCATACCGCCACCACCGCCGCCGCCACCAC
>JBEGMH010000008.1:0-26065 GCA_041183125.1 Bacteroidota bacterium
TAGGTACAGGGTGCGCAGGGCAGTTAGTACCAATACTGCCAACAGGACGGCTACGGTTCTTCTGAGGGTCTTCATGGTGTTGCGGTTTGAGAGGGTGAACGCAATAGACAGGCTGCAAGGGGTTGTCAAAGGCTGTTTTCACCCTTCGCCCCCCTCGCAACAAGCTTGATATTAGTGGTGCGAGCGCATTTCAAAGAGGTAAAAACCGTAGGGCGCAAACATCAGGTGCTCGTGGTCCAATCCGACTTCGGTGCTTTTTTCGCCCCAGTGGTCAAACAGCCGGGCCGGGACCAGCCCATGCTCTTTGAAAGCATACCAGGTAAGCCCAGTCTCGTACGCGCTGAAGTTGAAGAGCGCGTACAGGCGCTGATCGCCGTATGCGCGCAAATAGCCGGCGACGTGTACGTTGTGGGGCGACAGCCAGGTCAGATTTTTGAGGTCGGCCACCACGGGGATTTTTTTGCGGATATCCAATAATTTTTTGGTGCCGGAAAAGACGCGCTCTTCTACCGAACCGCTGAGGGCGATGCGGCTGTTCTTTTCCCAATCAATCACCGGTCGGTGCATCCAGCGGTTGTCGTAGCTTTTGCCGGGATCCTGGAGGTAGCTGTAATCGTTGGTATAGCCGGCTTCATCCCCGTAGAAGAGCATAGGCAGCCCGCCTAAAAAGAAACTGTGGGCCTGCATGAGCAGTACTTTCTGGATGGCCAGGTCAATTTGATACGGATCGTTTTCCTGCAGCGCTTTTTCCAATCCACACAGCGAAGCCAGCGACCCACTGATGCGCGCATCCCCGGTGCGGGGGTTGAAGGAAAATAGGGCACCGCGTGCCGGGCTATATCCAATGGCCCCGGAGTAGTATTCCTTGAGGAATTTGCGGTGCGCTGCCGGATCCTGGCCACTTTGGGCAATCATCTGGTCGTCGTAGCCAAGGCCGATATCGTCGTGGCAACGGGTATAGGTGATCCAGGAGGCGCCCAGGGGTTTTTGCAGGATTTCGCGTTGCGCAGCCAGCATAACGCGCGTATCGCCGGTGGCGAGCATGTCCCATTGCAAGGCCATCTGGGTGGCGTTGTATGCAAAATCACATTCTTTGGCCGTGAAATCCCCGGTGCCGAAATACTTCATGATCTCATTCGGGGCCACGATGGCTTCCCCTAACAAGGCCATGCCGGGGGCGCTGACCAACACACACTGCTTGATCAGGCGCAGTAGGGTATGTGCCTGGGGCAGGTTCTGGCAACTCGTGCCGGCCTGCTTCCAGATGAATGCAGGGGCGTCTATGCGGAGCAAATCCACGCCGAGGTTGGCGTAGAAAAGGATGATTTCCAGCATCGCACAGAAAACGGCCGGGTTTTGGTAGTTCAAGTCCCACTGATAGGTATGGAAAACGGTCATGACCCATTTTCCGGATGCCTGGTCGTAGGTGAAGCTGCCCGGGGCGCTTTCGGGGAAAATATCCGGCATCCAGGGCTCAAACTGGTCCGGGACGCTGCGGTCGGGGTACATGTAATAGAAATCCTGAAAAGCGGTATCCCCCTGCCGGGCGCGCTCCGCCCACTCGTGGCGGTGCGAGGTGTGGTTGAGCACGATATCCAGCATGAGGTACATGCCTTTTTCCTGCATGGTCTTCCGCAGGGCGATGAGCTCGTCGAGCGTGCCAAACCGGGCGTCCACCTTGCGGAAGTCGGACACGGCATAGCCGCCGTCGCTTTCCTTCGGCGGGCTCTCAAAGAGGGGCATCAGGTGCAGGAAATTGATACCCAGTTTTTCCAAATACCCCAGCCGGGACGGCATCTGCGCAAGGCTGCCGCAGAAACGGTCCACGTAGAGGCTCATTCCGGCAAGTTGGTTGCTCAAAAACCAGGGCCTGGCCTGCGAGGCCTTCTCCACATCCCGCTTCTTAAGGTCGGCACCGCGTTGTACATACCCCTGGCAGAGAATGCCTAAAAGATTTTCAAAACAAGACGCGCCCTCGGGGTGCTGCCCGTATATTTCAAAATAAAGTTCCGACAAAGGACCCAACCCGGCGCTGAGCCGTTCGCGGAAAGGATCCTCCGAAAGGCCGTTGGCGCGCAGGGCACGGCCCGTCGCCTCTTGCAGTACTTCCTGTGTGATCATATCGAATGTGTGCATATCGTTTCATGCCTAATGGCCGCCAACCGGAACAGGGCCTGTTTCGGTACTTGCCTTCCCCCCTGGAATCCGCAACGTGGCCAATGCCGCAACCAGCAACAATACCCCGGCAAAAGAAATCGCCTTGCCCGCATCGTTTTGCAGTACATATCTCGAAACCGCCCCGAAGGTGAGGGTCTGGAAAATCATGGGTATCACGATCATCATGTTGATAATCCCCATGTACACGCCGTAGCGCTCTTTGGGGATCTGATGGACGACCAACAGGTACGGGACGCCCATCATACTGGCCCAGGCAATGCCAAAACCGGTCATAGGCGCCAGGAGCAGGTACTTGTTCCCTATGTGCGGAAAGGCCAGCAGCCCTAAGCCGGCCATGACCAAACAGACGAAGTGCACTTGCTTGGGACCGTACTTTTTCGCCATCCCCACCAGGGCAAAGGCGGATAGGAAAGTGACGACATTGTACCAGCCATTGACCAGGCCCGTCCAGCCTACCGCCTCCTCAAACAGCGCCTTGTCGCCCGTCGGACTGGTCTTCCATACGGACTGCGCGATGCTCTTGGCGGCATTTTGCCAATAACAAAACAACGCATACCACTGGAATAGATAGACCAAAGCGAGTTGCCACAGCACAGAAGGCATGTTCAGAATAGCGTCCACAATCTCGATGTTTTGCGCAAAGAGCATGCGCAACACCGGATGCGCCTCGGTCTTTTGGAGAAGTGCCTTCAAGGTTCCCCTTTTTACCGCCTCTATGGGCAAGACCAGCACGACAAAGCTATAGGCAATGAGGGTCGTGATAATGGACAAAAAGAACTGCAGCACGGGATGGGGCATCCCCTTGTTGCGCTCCCGCAGCGCAGCTAACTCTTCGTCGCTCGGGGGGATTTCCGGGGTTTTGTACATACTCCAGGAAACGGAGCCGATGGAACAAACCGTCCCTAAGAAAAAGGAGGCATAGACCCAGATCGGAAGGGAACCCGCCGTACCCGTGACGTACTTCTGGAAGACGAACAGCGAGATATTGGCCAGCGTAATGCCCAATCCGGTGAAAAAACTCTGGGAGAGGAAACCCAGCCCGAACTGATCCTCCGGCAGCTTGTCGGCGATGAAGGCGCGGTAGGGCTCCATGGCGGTATTGTTGGCAGCATCGAGCACCCAGAGCAGCCCAGCCGCCATCCACAGCGTACTGCTGAAGGGGTAGGCGAACAGGCAGAGGCTGCACAGCAGGGCACCGATGAAAAAGAAGGGCTTCCGCCTGCCGTAGCGGGGATGCCAGGTGCTGTCGCTGAGCGCCCCAATGATGGGTTGGATCAACAAGCCCGTCATCGGCCCCGCCAGGTTGAGGATGGGGATTTGGTCCGGCTGCGCCCCGAGCATGTCGTAGATCGGGTTGACAGCACTTTGCTGAAGACCAAAACTGTACTGAATGCCGAAAAAACCGACGTTCATGTGGATGATCTGCGAAAAGGAAAGGCGTGGTTTTAGCATGACGGGTATGAATTGATGTTTAGGTGTCGTTTGTGCTCGTGCCGCTATGATACGGCATTTTTTTTAATTGCCATAATTTAAGCATGCTGCGAGGGCTATCCTCGAAAGGTTTGAAAAAGGCTTTTTTAAAAAAATAAAATCATTTGGTAAAATGGTATTTTTTATATCTTTGCGCCCGGTGAGCGCACTTGGAGCAGCTCCTTCCAACCCCCCCAGGGCGGAGACGCAGCAAGGGTACGAAGTTGAGCGCCCGTGGTGTTGCTCACCTTATTTTTTGTAGCAATCGTTCCGGGGCTTCAAAAGCCCACCCTTCCGCCCAGCCTGTGCTCCCCTGCAAGCACACGCCACCCCCGGACATCCACTATAGGTCTATCTTTTTTTGGAGATTTCGCCAAAAAGTTTATATTGCAGAAAAACTTTCTTCAATATGGGAAAAAGCCATCAGACCCGTGGCAAAGGGGACCCGCGAGGGGCAGAAGCGTTCTCTTTGACCGCTTCTCTGGGCCCTCTAAACAAGTCTATTCAAAAATTGGTATTCAAAACGATAAAAAAACACGCCATGAGCCATTCCAACCCAAGTTCCGATAAGTCGAGGCATGCCGACACCATCATTCGCAATCATGTCATTTGGTCCATGGGTGCGGGCTTCATACCCGTACTCATCGCGGATATCTTCGCCGTGAGCGCGCTCCAGTTGGACATGATCCGCCAAATGTGCCGGGTGTACGAGGTGGATTTCTCCGAAACACAGGGCAAGGCCATCGTCACCGCACTCACCGGTACGACCATCGCGCGCGTGACAGCAGGCAGCGTGGCCAAGATGATCCCCATCGTCGGGTCCATGCTCGGCGGGGTCACGGTGTCAGCGTTCGCCGGCGCTTCTACGTTTGCACTCGGCCAGGTGTTCAAAAGACATTTTGAAACCGGAGGCACTATCCTGGATTTCGACCCTGCCCGGCTGAAAAAAATCTACCAGGAGCAGTTTGAAAAGGGACGAAAAATAGTCGAAGACCTCGCTAAGCAAAGCAAACAGGGCGGTGTCAGCGAACCCATCATCCTCGAACCCGAGGAGAGCGCCGGACCGACGGCTGCGGATACCTTCTCCTCCGGTACGGTCAAGCCCGATCTGGTGCGCCAACTCCGCGAACTCGCCGAGCTGAAGGCCCAGGGCGTCATCACCGAGGAAGAGTTCACCCAGATGAAGCGCCGCTTGATCGAAAGCTAGCGCATATCCGGGAACACCTCCTACCACTGCCATCGCGCCAACGGGGCGACCTCCTGGCCGCAGAATTCGCCTCTTTGGTACTTGTACCAGGCAGCAACGCCGATCATCGCAGCGTTGTCGGTACAGTATTCCATCGGCGGGATGTAGGTGTTCCATCCCCGTTTTTCGCCCTCCTGGCGCAGGGCAGCCCGCAGCCCGGAGTTGGCGGAGACCCCGCCGGCAAGGGCTATCTCGCGGATCCCTTCCTGTTCCGAGGCCCGTATGAGCTTTCGAAGAAGGATGGAGACGATGCGCGCCTGTACAGAGGCACAGATGTCCGGCAGTTCCCGTTGTGCAAACCCGGGTGCCTCAGCCTCTTGTTTTTGCAGGAAGTGGAGAATAGAGGTCTTCAACCCACTGAAACTGAAGTCGAGGCCTGGAACCTGAGGTTCCGGGAACGCAAACCGAGGGGAGCCGAGCCTGGCCAAGCGGTCTATTTCCGGCCCGGCAGGGTAGGGTAGGCCTAACATCTTCCCCGTCTTGTCGAATGCCTCTCCCGCCGCGTCATCCGTGGTTTGGCCAATAATCTCCATGTCAGAAGGACTCTTCACCACTACTATCTGGGTATGCCCACCGGAGACGGTCAGGCAGAGGAAAGGGAAAGAAGGCCCCCCGGGCGCGGCGAAGTGGGCCAAGACATGCGCTTGTAAATGATTGACTTCCAATAGGGGCAGTCGCCGTGCCAGCGCAAATGCCTTGGCAAAAGAAACCCCTACCAAAAGGGAGCCAATGAGCCCCGGTCCCCGCGTGAACGCCACCGCCTGTATGTCCCCGACCGAAAGGCCAGATTGCCGGATGGCAGCCTCTACGACCGGAACAATATGTGTCTGGTGTGCCCGGGAGGCCACCTCGGGAACTACACCCCCGTATTGCCGGTGTACTTCCTGCGTAGCTAAAACGTTGCTCAATACCCTGCCCTGCGCGACGACCGCCGCCGAGGTGTCGTCGCAGGAAGACTCTATTGCGAGAATTATTCCATCCATTGTATAAAAAATACGGAAATACTGCTATTTTCCCGGCCGAAAAGTAATTTCAAGTAAGTTTCCACCCCGGTCGGGATTTATTTTCAAACAACGCAACCAAAATGCCTAAAGCTGCATCTAAGTCAACAAAGGAGAGCGGTACGTTCGGACAGGAAAGTTTCAATACCTGTGTCATCGCCACCGGCACAAAAATAGAAGGAAATTTCCAATCCGCAGAGAACATCCGCCTCGATGGTGAAATCGTCGGGGATTTGTCCTGCGAAAAAAAACTGGTGCTGGGCCCGAGTGGCCGCATTCAGGGCAATGTGAACGCCCGGGAAGCAGTGGTCATGGGGGTTATTACCGGTGACCTCGATATCAAGGGAAGCCTGCACCTAGACCGGACCGCCTCTGTGAAGGGCAATGTGAGCGCCGCACTGCTGAGCATCGAGGAAGGCGCTTCGTACAACGGTACCTGCGAAGTCAAAAAGTAAGCGCCCCCAGACCGGAAAAAGGACGCTTAAAGTTTTACTAAGTGCTTTAAGTTCCCTAAAATTGTGTGATTTTTGTTACACCTGGAGAAAAACCTATTATTCTGTTAAAACCAAGCTACAAATGAGATTAGTAATCAACCTGGTACTTTTAGCTATCATCGGTCTCCTGCTCTTTTCGGTGGTCAGCCTGATCCGAGAACCGATCATGTTCAAATCCGAAAGGGAGAGAAGGGAACGCGCCGTTGTGGACAAACTGATGAAAATCCGTACGGCACAGGAAGCTTTCCGCGATATCACGGGAGCGTTTGCACCGAATTTCGATACCCTGACCCAGGTGCTCGAAACCGGCCAGTTCAAGGTAATCCAGGTTTTTGGTGACCCGGACGACCCGAACTACACGGGCAAAATCACGTACGATACGCTTTACGTGCCCGCACGCGACACCATGCTCCGCATCTTGAAGATAGAGAGCTTCAACGACCTGGCCAGGGTGCCTTTCGGGAATGGCGCCACCTTCGAAATCGCAGCGGATGTGATTGACTACCAGCGCACCGAGGTGCCGGTCGTCGAAGTAGGTATCGCCCGTAAGGTCTTCATGGACAAGTGGGGCGACCCCAAGTTCCGCCGCTTCGACCAGCGCTTCGATCCGGAATCCAAGGTCAAATTCGGAAATATGTTTTCTCCAAACCTTTCCGGCAATTGGGAATAGATACGGTTGTATTGCAGGAGGACTTCTTCTCCTCCTTTCAGACCACTTCTTCAAAACTGTCCATTCTCATGGGAATGGACAGTTTTTGTTATTGTATAAGCGATTACCAGAACCGCTTGTCGTTCGTGTGCCGTTTATCCGGCATCCAGACCAGCGAGCCTTCTTTTTTTGAAGGGTTGCCCCGCGAACATCCCTACCTGTTCTTCCCTTTCCTCAAAACGGGTATCGCCTTTGCCGTGCCGCAGCAGGCCCTCGTGCCCGACCGCCTTTTCATAAAGCAGGAAACCGGGCAGTACCTGCGCCATGGGAATACCCTGCACCCCGATGCCCAAACGCTCGTAGATGAACTTCCGGAAATCCGCGCCAAACGGGTGTATGCCGTGCCCGCCCGCCTGCTGGATTGGGCCCACCGCTTTTTCCCCACCGCAAAAACCGCACACTTGCACAGTGCTTTGCTGCCCTTCTTCCAATCACAGGCCCAAGGGATGGGAAAATCCTTGTACGCGCATGTCGGGGAGGAAGGCATGAGCGTGTTCCTGTTCGAATACCAGAACCTCCTACTCGACAATCGCTTTGAATGCGCTGCCTCCGCAGATTTCCTGTACTACCTGCTGCTGGTTTGCCAACAGCTCAAAGTGCCTGCCCGCGATGTGGAGCTCTTTATGTCCGGGGCCATAACGGAAGATTCGGAGTTGTCCCGCCTTCTGCACGAGTATTTTCCCCGTATCGGGTTTCTTCCATTGGGGGAAGCAGGGCAGCTGGGCTCCAAGACAGCCCGGTATCCGGTCCACTATTTCAACGACCTGCTGGCCGTCGGGGGCCTAACGGGAAGCTAATACACAGATTATGCGGATTATAGGTGGAAAATTTAAAGGCCGGCGCTTCGATCCGCCCGCCGGGAAATGGCCTACCCGGCCTACCACGGATTTTGCCAGGGAAGGACTTTTTAATATTCTCGAAAATATCCTCGACTTCGAATCGCTCCGTGCCCTGGACTTGTTCAGCGGGGCAGGGAGCCATTCCTATGAACTGATTTCCCGGGGTGCCCTCGAAGCAACCTGCGTAGACCGCTTCGGCCCCGCCCTGGCTTTCGTGAAACAGGTTGCCCAAACGCTGGGGGTCGAAGCCCAAGTCCATACCGTGAAAGCCGATGTGCTGCGTTTTATCGCCGCCTGCCGCGAACCGTTCGACTACGTATTTGCCGACCCCCCTTTTGATATGCCGGGTATAGAAAGCCTACCCGATCAAGTACTCGAAAGCAGTGTATTGCGCCCGGGCGCCTGGTTTGTCCTGGAACACAGCAGTCGGTACCGCTTCGATACCCACCCCCGCTTTCAACGGAAACGGGAGTATGGGCAGATCTGCTTCTCTTTTTTTCGCGTAGAAGAGCCATCCCATGCGCTGCAACAAGTCTAATAGGGGGAAAAGAGCCATATTATCCATCCCCAGACTATACAGATTGCCAAAAAGCCGTACCTTTAGCGCGTAATCTGTACGACCCAAACATGAAAAATATCGTCGAACTGATCCAATCCGGCGTGATTGGCATAGCGAAAGCCCGCTACAGCGCGGAAGTGGAGGCCAAAGATGTCGTGGTCAGCCCCACCCGAAAGGAGTTCACCGGAGATTTTACCCTGGTGGTCTTCCCGTTTACCCGCTTTATAAAAAAAAAACCAGAGGATATCGCCCAGGAATTAGGAGAAGCACTCGTACAGGAAATGCCCTTCGTCCAGGACTTCAACGTCATCAAAGGCTTTCTGAACCTGGTCATCTCTGAACGTTTCTGGCTCGACTTTCTTCAGGAGGCGTCCGCTAACCCACAGTACGGCCGCTCACCCCGCAATGGGCACAAAGTAATGGTCGAATCCTGCTCGCCCAATACCAACAAACCCCTCCACCTCGGGCATGTGCGCAATATCCTCCTCGGCTGGTCTATGTACAAAATCCTCGATGCAGTAGGGTACGACGTAGTCCGCGTGCAAATTATCAACGACCGCGGGATCGCTATCTGCAAGAGTATGCTCGCCTGGCAACACTTCGGCGAAGGCCAGACCCCAGAAGCAGGCGGGGTCAAAAGCGACCACTTCGTGGGCGATTACTACGTCTTGTTCGAACAAAAATTCAGAGAGGAATACGCCGCCTGGCAAAATACCCCGGAAGCCCAAAAAAAACTACAGGAAAAACAAACGGAAGGCCAAACCCCGGAGGCCTTCTTCAAAGACTTCAAAGATACCTATTTCAACGAATACAGCAAGCTCGGCCGCGAAGCTAAAGATATGCTCCTGCGCTGGGAAGCCGGGGACCCCGAAGTGCTCGCCCTGTGGCGCCAAATGAACGGATGGGTCTATGCGGGCTTCGAGGAAACCTACAAAGCCCTGGGCGTTTGCTACGACAAACTCTACTACGAATCCGATACGTACTTGTTGGGCAAAGATATTATTGAAAAAGGATTAAAAAACGATATTTTCTATCGCCTGGAAGATGGATCCGTATGGATTGACCTGGAAGACGTAAAATTGGATAAAAAACTCGTGTTGCGCCGCGATGGTACTTCTGTGTATATCACCCAAGACATCGGTACCGCCCACCTCCGCTATCAGGACTTTGGCGTGGAAAAAATGGTCTATGTGGTGGCCGATGAGCAAAACTACCACTTCCAGGTGCTCTTCGAGATCATGAAACGTCTCAAAGAGCCTTACGCAGCCGGGCTTTACCACCTGTCGTACGGCATGGTCGAGCTGCCCACCGGGCGCATGAAGTCCCGCGAAGGCACCGTAGTAGACGCCGACGACCTGCTTGCCGAAGTGATCCGCGAAGCAGAAGCGAATACGAAAGAACGAGAGACAATCGCCGAACTCAGCGCGGATGAACAGGGGGAAGTAGTGCGCAGCATCGCCCTCGCCGCCCTCAAGTTTTTCCTCGTCAAAGTCCACCCTAAAAAGCGGATGGTCTTTGATCCTAAAGAATCCGTTGACCTGCAGGGCCAAACCGGGCCTTACGTGCAAAATGCCTATGTCCGGGTCAAGTCCGTGCTCCGCAAGGTGAGCGAAGCAGAGGCAGCGGAAGCCAGCGGATATACCCACTTTTTTGACGATGAAAAAGACCTCGTCGTACAACTCTACCGCTTCCCCGAAGTGATCCAGGAAGCGGCACAGGAATACGACCCCTCCACCATCGCAAACTATTGCTTCAACTTGGCGAAATCCTATCACCGCTTTTACCACGAACGCTCTATCATCCGGGCAGAAAGCGAAGCAGCCCGGGCTTTCCGCCTGCAGTTGAGCGTGGCCGTAGCCACCGTACTGCGCAACGGCATGGACTTGCTGGGCATCGAAATGCCGGACCGGATGTAAAATAAACAGGCTATGGCTACAGAAGAACTCAAAGAAGAAAAATCGCTGAACTTCATCGAACAAATCATCGAGGAAGATATCGCCAACGGAAAACACGCCGGGAGGGTGCACACCCGCTTCCCACCGGAGCCCAACGGCTATCTGCATATCGGGCACGCCAAAGCCATGACCGTCAACTTCGGCCTGGCCAAAAAATACGGCGGCCTGTGCAACCTGCGTTTCGATGATACCAACCCGGTTACAGAAGACGTGGAATACGTCGAAAGTATCCAAAAAGACGTCCAATGGCTTGGTTTTCAGTGGGCTAATGTCTTATACGCCTCCGATTACTTCCCCAAGCTGTACGAATTTGCCCTCGCCCTCATCCGCAAGGGCCTGGCGTATGTGGACGACTCCACCCCGGAAGAAATCGCCGCGATGAAAGGCTCCCCCACACAGCCCGGTACCGAAAGCCCTTACCGGCAGCGAACTATAGAAGAAAATGTGTCGCTCTTCGAGGCGATGAAAAAGGGCGACTTCCCCGACGGAAGCCGTGTGCTCCGCGCCAAAGTGGATATGGCCTCGCCCAATATGCACATGCGCGACCCCGTGCTGTACCGCATCAAACACGCACACCACCACCGCACCGGCGATGCCTGGTGCATCTATCCCATGTACGATTTTGCCCACGGACAAAGCGATTCCATCGAGGGCATCACCCATTCGCTCTGCTCCCTCGAGTTCCGCCACCACCGCCCTCTGTACGACTGGTTCATCGAACAATTGGGCATCTTCCCCTCCCGCCAAATCGAGTTCGCCCGCATGAACGTGGCCTACATGATCACGAGCAAACGAAAATTGCTCAAACTGGTGCAGGAAAACCACGTCGAAGGCTGGGACGACCCCCGCATGCCCACGATCTCCGGTATGCGGCGCAGAGGCTATCCGCCCGAAGCCATCGTCCACTTCTGCGAACGCGCCGGCGTAGCCAAAAGGGATAACGTAATCGAACTCGAACTGCTGGAGTTCTCCGTGCGCGAAGTGCTCAACCGCACCGCCCGCCGCGCGATGGCCGTCCTCGATCCACTGAAAGTGGTACTGACCAACTACCCCCAGGGGCAGACGGAGTTCCTGGAAACCGAAAATAACCCGGAAGACCCGCAAAGCGGCAACCGGAGCATCCCGTTCTCCCGCGAATTGTTCATCGAACAGGAGGATTTTATGGAGGAACCTCCCAAAAAGTTCTTCCGCCTCGCCCCCGGACAAATGGCACGCCTCAAAAGTGCGTACATCATCCGCTGCGATGAGGTGCTCAAAGACCCCGCCAGCGGAAAGGTGCTCGAACTGCACTGTACCTATTTTCCGGAAAGCCGCTCCGGTGCCGATACGTCTGGGCTGAAGGCGAAAGGCGTACTGCATTGGGTCAGTGCCCCCCATGCACGGCCTGCCGAGGTGCGCCTGTACGACCGCTTGTTCACCGACCCCACGCCTACCGAGCACGAAGGCAGGGATTACCTGGAATTCCTGAACCCGAATTCCCTCGAAATCGCCGCATCGGCGGTCGTAGAGCCCAGCCTCTGCGAGGCGCAGCCAGGGGAGCAGTTTCAGTTCCTGCGCAAAGGCTACTTCTGTGCCGACCAAAGTACCTCCCCCGAAAAACCAGTGTTCAACCTGACCGTGAACCTGAAAGATACCTGGGCAAAAACAGCAGTCAAGGAAAACAGTACCGCAGGCTAAGCCAAATACCATGGAAAACGAACGCGTCATACTGGGTCCCGAGCGCTTCGCCCTCACCATTGACCGACTGTGCTACCAGTTGGTGGAGGCATTCGACGATTTTCGCGACACGTGCATCGTAGGGATCCAGCCGCGCGGTATCCCGCTGTCAGACCGCATCTGCCGGCGTTTGCTGGACCACATGGGCATCCCGGATATCCTGTACGGCAAATTGGACATCACCTTCTACCGCGATGACTTCCGCCGAAGGGACCGGCCATTAGAGGCTAGTTTCACAGAAATGGATTTCCTCGTGGAAGATAAACACGTAGTCCTCGTAGACGATGTGCTCTATACCGGCAGGACCGTCCAGGCAGCCCTCACCGCCCTCAACCACTACGGAAGACCTAAAACAGTGGAACTGCTGGCCCTCGTGGACCGCCGGTTCAACCGACACCTACCCATCCAGGCCAGCTTCGCGGGGATCCGCGTAGATGCCCTCGACCAGGCGTACGTCAAAGTGGAATGGCAGGAAACCGAAGGTGCCGACCGCGTCGTACTGTATGAAGATAAAAAACAGGCACAGGGATGACTACCGTTACGCAACAATTGAGCACCCGCCACCTCCTGGGCATAAAAGACCTCAGCGCGGAAGATATCCAGTTGATTTTCCATACGGCAGACAGCTTCAAGGATATCATCAACCGGCCTATCAAAAAAGTGCCCTCCCTCAGGGATATCACCATCGTCAATTTATTCTTCGAGGATTCTACCCGCACGCGCATCTCCTTCGAATTGGCCGAAAAACGCCTCTCCGCAGATGTGCTGAACTTCTCCGCGTCCTCCTCTTCCGTGAAAAAAGGGGAAACCTTGCTGGACACCGTCAACAACATCTTGTCCATGAAGGTGGATATGATCGTGATGCGGCATCCCGCCCCCGGTGCCTGCCGCTTCCTCGCCGGCCATGTGCCGGCCAATGTAGTCAACGCCGGCGACGGAACCCACGAACACCCCACCCAAGCCCTGCTCGACGCCTATTCCATCCGCGAACAATTAGGGGACCTGAACGGCAAAAAGGTCGCTATCTTTGGGGATATCCTGCACTCCCGGGTCGCATTGAGCAATATCTTCTGCCTCCAAAAGCTGGGGGCACAGGTGCGTGTATGTGGCCCTCCTACCCTGATTCCCAAACATATCGAACAACTCGGCGTCGAGGTGAGCTATGACGTGCGCGACTCGCTCGCCTGGTGCGACGTGGCCAATATCCTGCGCATCCAACTGGAAAGACAGCAAATCAAGTACTTTCCTTCCCTGCGGGAGTACGCCCGCTACTTCGGTATCAATAAACCGCTGCTCGACAGCATCGGCCGCAAAATCCTGATCATGCACCCGGGCCCCATCAACCGGGGGGTCGAAATTACCAGCGACGTGGCCGATTCGGAACATTCCATCATCCTCAACCAGGTGGAAAATGGAGTAGCCATCCGAATGGCCGTCCTCTACCTGCTGGCAGCCAACGCCAAATGAAAGGAACCCGCAGGCAACCTACCGTTTTGAAGGGCATGCAAAACACAGGACACCGGTTTTGCGTTATCTTTTCGCCCTTGCAGCCGCAAAAATGGACTGCGTCTATAAAAGCACTCTATCTATCTTTGTCTCAAATCTCGTCAGTTGATATGAACACGCGCTTTCTTACCCTGATTTCTTTCATGGCCCTTACCTTGGGCAAATTGCAGGCAGCCGACCCGGCCTACTCCATCCAGGTCAGTATCAGCGGCTTTTCCCAAAAAGAAATGTACCTGGGATATTATCTCGGCGACAAACAGTACCTGCGGGATACTGCCGTCGCAGATGCAAAAGGCGTCTATACCTTCGAGGGTACTGAGCTTCTCCCCGCAGGGGTCTATATCGTCGTGCTCCCTCCGGACAATAATTTTTTCCAAATCCTCATCCCGGAAAAAGAACAGAAGTTCAGCATACAGACGAGCTTGGACAATATGTCGGAAAACGTCGTTTTCAAAGGTTCCACAGAAAATACCACCTTTTACAAATACCTGAGCTTCCTGTCGCTAAAGAATAAAGAAGCCGACCCCATCAACAAAGCCATCGAAGAGGCTAAAGACGAAACGGCCAAGGCAGAACTGAGAAAAAAACTGGAGGCCATCGGCGAGGACGTCAAGAGCTACCAGGCCAAATTTGTCAAAGAGAACGGAAATATGTTGGCCTCCCGGATCGTAGCCGCCAACCTGAGCGCGGAACTCCCCGAGTTTCAGGGCACTGATGATGAAAAACAAGTCAAAATGCTGTACTTCCTCAGAAGCCACTATTTTGACTACTTTAATTTAGCCGACCCCTCCCTGCTGCGCACGCCCTTCTTTTTTGAAAAAATTGACTACTATGTAAACAAACTGCACTACCAACACCCGGACTCCCTGGCGGTGGCCATTGATACCGTCCTGGAACGCCTTCGCCCGGCAGAGGAGTCCTTCCGCTTTTACCTCGTCCACTTCCTGAACGCCTACGCTAAGTCCAACTTCGTAGGGATGGATGCCGTATATGTGCACATCGCAGAGAAGTACTACGCTGCCGGAGATGCACCCTGGATAGAGACCGAGCAACTCAATAAAATCATCGAAAACGCCAAGTCGCTCAAGCCTATCCTTATCGGGAAAACGGCACCCGATATCGAAATGCAGAAGCGCGACGGCTCAAAAATCAAGCTGTCAGCGGTAAAATCGCCTTACACCATCCTCTATTTCTGGCGCTACGACTGTGGCCACTGCAAGGAACAAACGCCTATCGTCAAGGAGTTCTATGAAAAATTCAAAGACAAAGGCGTCAAAATCTTCGCCGTATGCGTCAAATTCCGCGATGAGATAGCGGATTGCTGGAAGTATATTGACGAAAACGGTATCGGGGACTGGATCCATACGGTGGACCCTTACCTGGCTTCGCGCTACTACACGTTGTACAATGTCAAAACGACCCCACAGGTCTTCATCCTGGACGCCAACAAAAAGATCCTGTCCAAGAACATCAGCGGCGAACAGTTGGAAAGCGTCCTGAACCAAATCATGGAAATGGACAAAGCGGAGAAAGCAGGCAAACAATAGACTTGTCGCGGGGGGTCGGCGAGATGGAAAGACCCCTTGATGATTCCTCGCAAAAAGTCCAATAGCTTTACCGCAGCTTCATATTGCGGGCTATGCGCGCATAGACGGAAGGAACGAAGCGCTGCAGCAGTACGCCCAGTGCTTCCCGCTTCGCGATGACCACCTCGCGCCTGCGTTGGGCAATGGCCTGGAGGGCTTTCCGGGCAAAGAACTCGGGGTCAAAGCCCTCGTTCGTGCTCTCCGCCATGACCTGGTTGGCGGTTCCATCCCCCCGCAGGGCATTGATGGTGACGTTGGTGCGCACATAGCCCGGACAAATCAGCGTGACATAGACCTGGTCGTCGTGCAGCTCGGCGCGCAGGCTGTCAAAGAAACCATGGAGCGCGTGCTTGGAGGCGCAGTAGGCAGAGCGGTAAGGGGCGCCGATTTTTCCTAACACGCTGCTCATGACGACGATGTGCCCGCTCTTCCGCTGGCGCATCAACGGGGCGACCGCTTTGGTCAACGCCAATACCCCGAAGTAGTTTATGTTCATAATGCGTTGGTCCACCTGCAACTGGGTGTCCAGGGCGAGCTCGCGCTGCGAAACCCCCGCGTTGTTTACGAGGAGGTCAATGTGCCCGAAATGCTGGACAACCCGCTGTACCGCATCAGGAATGGAGGGAAAGTCCACCACATCGAGCGGCAGAACAAGGCTTTTAGTACCGGCAGGGCATCCCGATTGTACGCGCTCCAACTCCGCTGCGTTGCGGCTCGACAAGATCAAATGGGCACCTTCTTGTGCAAAAGCATACGCCAGGAATTCGCCAATGCCGGAAGAGGCTCCCGTGATCCAGACTACCTTATCTTTGAACTGCATAATAAACATTCTTTTGAGTGCATAAAGGTACGCAACCAAGAGGATTCTGCCCCATCGTTTTTTTACCTTTGGATTTGGGTTTTTAAAATTGGCTAAACAATGAAAACAGTCTGGTTTATCCGGCACGCCAAATCGAGTTGGGACCACGCCGAATTACGCGATTTTTACCGCCCGCTCAACCACCGGGGGCAACGCGACGCACCGGTCATGGCGCGCTTCCTTCGCGAGAAAGGACTTCATCCCGATCTCTTGCTCTCCAGCCCGGCTGTCAGAGCCTTACAAACCGCCCGCCATTTCGCCGCAGCGTTCGACATCCCGGATATCCAGGAAGAACCCCGGATCTATGAGGCTACCCCATCCATGGTGCTCTCGGTCATCCAGGAGCTGGAGGATACCCGGCAGATGGTGTTCGTGTTTGGCCATAACCCGGCCTTCCACGAATTGGCCAACTGCTTCGCCGGCGAAGCACTGCCCAATGTGCCGACCTGCGGCATCTTCCGGGTAGATGCCGAGGTAGCCCGGTGGAGGGATTTTTCGTGCGCCACCGGACGGCGAACCGCATTTTTTTATCCAAAACAATTTCAACTATGAGCGCCAGGAGAACAGGATTTGCGTTTTGTTTGACCCTGACCGTGCTGCTCCTGCCCTGGGCTTGTACCCCCAAGTCGCCCGTCCTGCCCGTCGAAGGAGAACCCCTGGTACGCCTGCTCACCGATATCCACATCGCTGAAACGGCCCTGCAAAATGTACAGGGCGCAGCCAAAGACAGCCTCAGTGAGGCCTATTACCGCGATATCCGCACCATCCACCGCTTGAGCCAGAAAACCATAGATACTACCCTTGCCCAACTGCGAAAAGATCCGGTAAAAATGGCGAAGGTGTACACGCAGGTCGTGGATAGGGTAGCCAGTAGAAAGTGATATGCCCTCGCTGACCCCCGGTGAAAAGCCTAATACTTAACAATAACTTAAAATTCAATTTAGACTGACTTAATCCAAAGCAGCCTACCTTTGCAGGCACACGCCAAAACGCAATGGATCCAATCAAAATACTTCTGGTGGACGATGAGCAGGATATCCTGGATTTCCTTTCATACAACCTGCAAAAAGAAGGCTATCAGGTATTCACGGCCGTAGATGGCGAAGAAGGGATTAAACAAGCCCATCTCATACAACCGGATATCATCATATTAGACATCATGATGCCCAAAATGGACGGGGTGGAGACGTGTCGCTACCTGCGCGCAAAACCGGAATTTGCAAAAACGGCTATTGCATTTCTCACCGCCCGGGAGGAGGATTATTCCCATATCGCAGCCCTCGAAACGGGTGGGGACGACTATATCACCAAGCCGATCAAAATCCGCGTCCTCCTCAGCCGGATCAAAGCGCTGATCCGCCGTTCCGACCGCGCCGAAAACCCCGCAACGGATGCCCCGAAAAAAATCCAAATGGGGGAAATCACCCTCGACCTGGAACGCATCTGCGTCTGGAAGGGTACAGAACTCATAGAACTCCCCAAAAAAGAATTCGAACTGTTGCAGTTGTTGATCTCCAAGCCGGGCAAAGTGTTCAGCCGGGATGAGATTTTCAACAAAATCTGGGGCGCGGATGTCATCGTAGGCAACCGTACGATTGATGTCCATGTGCGGAAACTCCGCGAAAAAATAGGCGACGACTACATCAAAACCATCAAAGGCATCGGGTATAAATTCGAATTTTAATGGTCAAAAATCCAACCCCACAGCAGATTGCCATTTTTTCAGCCCTCTTCGTGTTGGGGCTGGCTTCGTTCAGCCTGTTCCTGTTCCACCACCTGCACGGGCTGTTCTGGGTAGCTGTCGCCTATGTCGTTTGGGGAGTTGTATTTTTTATCGTCACCTACCAGGTGTTTATCTACTTCCTGCGCAGGTATATCTACCGAAAAGTAAAACTCATCTACAAGACCATCCGCACCGAAAAGCTTTCCTCGGAAGAAAAATCCCGGAAAGTGGATATGCGCAAGAATATCATCGAAGAAGCGGAAATGGAGGTCGCCGCATGGGCCGAACAACAACGCACGGAGCTGGACAAGTACAAGTCCTGGGCGGATTATCGGCGGGATTTCCTGGGCGATATCTCCCATGAACTGAAAACCCCTATTTTCAACATCCAGGGATACCTGGATTCGCTCCTGGATGGTGGCCTGGAAGACCCTCAGGTGAACCGCCACTTCCTGACCCGCGCCGCCAAAAACGTGGAACGCCTCCAGACCATCATACTCGACCTGGAAACCATCTCCCGCCTGGAATCCGGGGAATTGTTGTTGGAACAACGGGTCTTCGATATCCGGGAACTTGCAAAGGAAGTCTTCGAAGATATGGAAATGAAGGCCCGGGTCAAGAACATCTCCCTGGAATTCAAAAACAAAACAGCTCCGAGCATCAAAGTGCGCGCCGACCGGGATAAAATACGCCAGGTGCTGGTAAACCTGGTCCAAAACTCCATCAAGTACGGCATACCCAACGGTAGGACCCGCATCGGCCTCTACGATATGGAGCAAATGGTGCTGGTAGAAGTATCCGACAACGGCATCGGTATCCCCAAGGACCACCTGGCCCATGTCTTTGACCGGTTCTACCGCGTGGACAAAAGCCGGTCCCGCGAACAGGGCGGCTCCGGCCTGGGCCTCTCTATCGTCAAACACATCATTGAAGCGCACCACCAAACCATCAACGTGCGCAGCTCCCCGGATAAAGGAGCGACTTTTGGCTTCACCCTGGAAAAAGCCTGACGCTCTATTTCGATCAAAGTACTTCGCACAAGCGATGCATTTCAGCAGAATCCGGCCTATCTTTGCGCTTTTTGAAAAAAAGGCAACCATCGTTCCCCTGGTTGCGTTTCAGTACCAGCTATAACGTCCTTCTTTCTATGCTTTCAGTTACCAATGTATATGTCCAGTACGGCGACCGGATCTTGCTCAACCGCATCAATGTTGTGATCGGTGTACAGGACAAAGTAGGCCTCGTAGGCAGGAACGGTGCCGGTAAATCAACCCTCCTCAAAATTATCGCCGGGGAAATGAGCCCCCACGAGGGCAAGTTGGCCAAACCGGCAGGAAGTACCATCGGCTTCCTCCATCAGGATATGATGCTGCCGAAAGGCAAAACCGTGCTCGAAGAAGCGATGACGGCTTTCTCCAGCTTCCAGGAAATGGAGCGGCAATTAGAGGCCATGCACCGCGAAATCGAAACGCGCACAGACTATGAAAGCGAGGAGTACCACCAGTTGTTGGACGATTACGCCGCCCTCAACGACCGGGTACACCTCTTCGGCACCGTGTCCGCACAGGCCGAAAGCGAACGGGTGCTCAAAGGCCTGGGCTTCAAACAATCCGACCTCAGCCGCCTGACCGATGAGTTTAGTGGCGGATGGCAAATGCGCATCGAATTGGCCAAAATGCTGCTCGGGCGACCCGATTACCTGCTGCTCGACGAACCGACCAACCACCTGGACATCGAATCTATCCTCTGGCTGGAATCCTTCCTGAAAGAATACCCCAAAGCGGTCCTCGTCATCTCCCACGACCGGGAATTCCTCAATAACGTGACCAAGCGCACCCTGGAAGTCGAATTGGGGAACGTCTATGACTACAAAGTACCGTACAAAGAGTACGTAGCCTATCGCCAGGACCGCCGGGAGAAACAACGGGCCGCCTTCGAAAACCAACAGCGCGTCATCGCAGACAAAGAGCGCACCATCACCCGCTTTATGGCCAAAGCGTCCAAGACGAAAATGGCCCAGTCCATGCAAAAACAACTGGATAAAATAGACCGCATCGAGCTCGAAGACGAAGACCTGGCCGTGATGAACCTCCGTTTCCCACCCGCACCGCGCTCCGGCCTGGTCGTCGTGGACGGCAAAGGCATCCAGAAGCGATATGGGGAACTCCTGGTGCTCGAACGCGCAGACCTGGTCGTCGAGCGAGGCGAACGGGTAGCCTTCGTCGGACAAAACGGACAGGGCAAATCCACCCTGGCCAAAATTTTGGTCAACCAGACGCCCATGAGCGGAGGTGCCCTCCAACTCGGGCATAACGTGATGATCGGGTACTATGCACAGAACCAGGCAGAAGCCCTGCCCTCCAGCTTGACCCTGCTCCAGACCATGGAACAGGAAGCACCCGCCGAACTGCGCCCCAGGGTACGTGCCATCCTGGGCGCCTTCATGTTCAGTGGGGAAGACGTCGAGAAAAAAGTCTCCGTCCTCTCCGGTGGGGAACGCGCCCGCCTGGCCCTGGCCTGCATGTTGCTCAAGCCCTTCAACCTGCTCATCCTCGACGAGCCGACCAACCACCTCGACATGCTCTCCAAGGATGTGCTCAAACAGGCACTCCTGGAATATGACGGTGCCCTGATCGTCGTGTCCCACGACCGGGAGTTCCTCTCCGGCCTTACCAACCGAACCATCGAGTTCAGGGACCACCACCTGCATACCTACCTCGGAGACGTCAACTACTTTCTCGAAAAAAGGCAACTGGACAGTATGCGCCAGGTCGAACTGCAAAAGCCCGCCACAGCAGGAACCCCGGCTGCCGATGCCGCCACACCCGAAAAACCCAAAGTGGTGTTGGGCTATGACGAGCGCAAACGCCTGCAGCGCGACGTCCAAAACGCCGAGCGCCGCATAGAAAAACTAGAAGCCGAACTAGCTAAGTTTGAGTTGGTCATGGCCGGTGCCGACTTTTATTCCCGCCCCGATTTCCAAGTGACCATGAAGGCTTACGAAGGAAAAAAGGCAGAAATGGAAGAAGCCATGCAAGCCTGGACCAATGCCCAGGCTGTTCTCGACGACGCGGAATAAGCCGGTTAGTTCGCTTTCGGTTTTTTTTCAAATTCAAGGCGCTGTACTTCCGGGTCGCTGCCCAGCCGGGTGCGCATTCTGGCAGGTTCTATGCGCGAGGGGTCAAAGCGGAACAGCCAGTAGTTGGGGGCCTCTTCCAACATCCGGATGACGGCCATGCCGTAGTCCACGTATTTTGCTTGCCAGTACTCGTGGTTCAGGCCCGGTTTGAGCTGTACCCGCACGACATTGGGCAGCTCATCCTGTGCTACGCCCTCATACACCGGCGGAACGATTTGTTTCCAGCCCCCTGTACGCTCCAATTGGACCAAATAGGCAATCAGGCGCCCGGTTTCAGGCGGGAATTGCTGCCCACTGCTGCTCTGTTCGTAGGAGCTCTCATAGACGGTGAGCTTGTAATAGGGCGCCCGGGCGTCTATCACGGGAAAGCGATCGGGCTGGGACCACAGGTTGGCTCGGTTGAGTATGCTCTTTAACGTGTCTAATTGACCGTCGCGGAGGGTTTTAGAATAGGTACCCATCATAGCGGTAAACGACCTGCCGGTGTAGGTCGCCTTTTTATCCGAAGAAACAGCGAGGGTGAAATTCGCACAACCATTGGACGCACAGGTCTGCGTGAGCTCCAATATTTTCTCGGGTTCTATTTTTTTTACCATCGGGTTTTGAGCGGCACAGGCCGTCAAAAGAGAAAGAACGAAGATGCCCAGGCCGGTGGCGCAAGGGATAAAACAGAGGTAACGCATCTTTAATTTTTTGATTTACAGGGTTAAAAATTAGGAAAGTAAAGAATAGCTGGGTTGGCTGGATATAGGAAAATGACGGGATTGCAGGGGGCAGCGGGGGGGAATAGGGTACCGCCTTTCGATCTTGCCCAAACAGGGGCAATGAGCAGGGGGGTCAGTTGCCTTCGGGTTCCTGGGGCAGTAGGATGATCTCGGTGCGCCGGTTCAGTTCGCGGCCTTCCTTGGAAGCGTTGCTGGCAATCGGAGCGTAGTGTGCCCTTCCCGAGGCGGTAATCCGCTGCGGGGAGATACCATGCCGCATGAGTTCCAGCGTGACCGCTAAAGCGCGGTCAAAGCTGAGCGACCAGTTCTTCGCTTCGGATCCGGTGTTATCGGTATGTCCTTCTACCAGGACGCGCAGGGTAGGTTCCGGCTTCAGGGCGTCGGCAATACTTTTCAAGGCCGTTTTCCCCCGGTTGTCGAGTTCAGCACTTCCCGTTTTGAACAGGAGCTCCTGGCTCACGGTGATGTAGATGCGGCCGGACGATTGCCGGATGCTGAGGTCGTTTTCGCGGATATTGCCCTGCAGGGAGTTGCTCAGGGAGCTTTGTGCCCGCATGAGTTCCTGGTCGCGGGCTGCCAATTGGGCCTGGAGGTCTATGATTTCCTGGTTGCGCATGTCCATGCTGCTGCCGTAACGGCTTTCGAGCTCCTGCAGCCGCTGTTCGCGCTGGTTGAGCTGGGCTTCGAGTTGGCTGAGCCGGCGTTCTTTTTCCTGGCTTTCGCCTAATCGGCTATCGGCCTGGCCGCGGAGGCTTTCCTGTACCTCCGATGCGGCGGACATGAACGCCCGGTTCTGGTTGACTAGGTTGGTATAGCGGGCGAGCAGTTCCTGGTAACTTTCGTTCAGGTTGATGTTCGTAGCGCGCAGTTGCTCTATCTCCCGCAAGGACAGGAGGTAGTCGGAGCGAAGTTCTTGGTAGCTGGCATCCACACCCCCGCCGGCTTGCTCCAGGGAGTCCCGGACGGCAATTTTGCGCTCCAGTTCTTTTTTTTCTTTTTCCAGGTTCTGGACTTCCCGCTGGGGCACGCAGGCGGCGATACCTGTAAACAAAAGGTACAAAAGGGCTGCTTTGGAGATGGAACTCGTTTTCATAGCGTGGATTTCATTGAGTTAGACGCCATTGGGGCTGTACAGTACATACTCCCGTTTTTTCGAATCAAAACAAATATAAGGAAAAATAAAGAGCGTGTGTGGGATATAGCACAATAAGGTTGCGAAGCGGCAGGCTAAAATAAGTAAAAAGGCAATTTAGACGGGCTGAAAGCAGTTCTGTGGGGATAAAATTCCGGAATTCCGGTATGGCTTGCGTATTTTTGGCTCTGAATTTGCTTAAACAAACTTGTATCCATGAATAAGTTTCTGTTGTGTTTGGCCTTTTTTGTAGGCAGCGGTGCTTTTGCGGAGTCCCTGACGGCCCAGGCACGGGTGTTGACCTTGAGTGCGGGGCAGCTCAGTGGCAAAACCGGGGCAACGGTCTGCGTCAATGTGAGCGCATCGGGTATGCGCAAGGTGATTTCTATGCAGTACTCCGTCAAATGGGACAGCAAAGTACTGGAACTGGTGGAGGTCAAAAACTATCGGCTGCCGGGCTTGGCCAAAGACAATTTTGGCACCCACCAAAAAGCATTGGGCCTGCTGACCTGTCTTTGGATAGACGACACGCTGAAGGGGATAGACCTTCCCAATGGCTCGCCCCTCTACCAGCTCTGTTTTCGGATAAAAGGCAAAACGGGTGCGTCCAGTACCATCTCTTTTGTGCAAAAACCGACCCCCTTTGAATCGGTCAACGCGTACGAACAAATGATGCAAATCGTAGGCGTTTCGGGGAAGGTGACGGTATTGTAAAAAAAACGGGGGTCCCGATCGGGACCCCCGTTTTTTCGGCACGGAAATGCCTTAGTGTGGTTCGCCTATCGGCAGATTAGTAGTTTTTGACGCTCAGGTCCACTACAAAGCCGTCAATTTTGTGTTTGCGTTTGAGGTTGTCAGCATATACGCTGGCACTGGCTTCCGAGGTAAAGGGCCCGAGGATGATCTTGTAGATCGGGCTGACGCCGTCTTCTGAGGGCTGGATGCTGACCAGGATATCCTCGAACCATTTCCCCTGGAGGTCGGCAATTTGGTCGAGGAGGACTTCGGGGTTGCTCAAAGCCATCACCTGTACGCCAAAGCCTTTGGTCGGGGAGTTGTGCAGGGCGATTTTGTACAGCCCAAATTGCTTGAAGTCCCCGCGTACTAAAGGATAGATTTTAGTGTCTATCGCCTTGTAGGTACGTGCGGTGGTCGTAGCCGCACCGGATTTGGCCTGCAGGCCGGGGCTGGGCACCGTTGGCTCGGCAGCGGGCTTGGCCGTCTGGGTCTTTGCCACCACCGGAACAGGGCTCTTTGCCGGCTGGGTGTTTACTTTAGCGGGGTCAACGGGTGCGGTGGAGGGGCTGGTGCTACCCTTGCCTTTAGCGGTGGTCTCCGTTTGGGTTTTGCCCACCACTTCTACGATGACATTGGCCGTGCCACTGGTATTGAGCCCGATTTTTAGGGCCGCCGCCCGGGAGAGATCCACAATCCTACCGGAAATATAGGGCCCACGGTCGTTGACGGTTACAATGACCGAGCGCCGGGCGCGCTCGTCGGTGCGGGTCACCTTGAGCTGTGTGCCCATCGGGTGGATTTTATGGGCCGCAGTGAGCTTGTCTTTGTCGTAGGGTTGACCGGATGCGGTACGGCTTCCTTGGAAGCTGTCGTCGTACACAGCGGCAATGCCGGTTTCCTGGGAGTAGGCGAGGCTCGCGGAGCATAACGCAGCCGCAAATAATAGGCGTCTGATTACAGTGTTCATGATGTTATTTTTTTTAATCGCTTCAAAAGTAAATAAAAAGTGTTAGATACGCAAATGGCCATATTTGCGGCTTGTCGAGTGAACCTTCCTTCCGCGAGACTTGTTGCGGAAATGGCTGAAGGGGGAACGACGAGGATAGGAGCGGTATTTCCCCTAAGCCTCTTTTTATCATCCGGGTACTGCGACGGGCGAGCGCTTTTTATCGCAGAAGCCCGGATAACCAACGATTCGAATGAGCAAACACGGTAGGGTATTGGTCGCGATGAGCGGTGGCATAGACAGCACCGTGACCGCCATGTTGTTGCACGAAGCGGGCTACCAGGTGGTGGGGATTACCATGAAAACCTGGGACTACGCAAATTCCGGCGGCACGAAAAAGGAAACAGGCTGTTGTAGCCTGGATTCGATCAACGACGCACGGCAGGTGGCGGTAGATATGGGTTTTCACCATTTTATCATAGATATCCGCGACGAATTTGGCAACTACGTCATCGATAACTTCATAGAGGAATACATGGCGGGCCGGACGCCCAACCCCTGCGTCCTCTGCAATACGCATATAAAATGGAATGCCCTCTTGCGCCGTGCCGATGCACTCGATTGCGAATTTATCGCCACAGGCCACTACGCCCGCATCATCGAGCAGGAAGGACGCCGCTTTATCCGCCGTGCCGCCGATTTGAACAAAGACCAGTCTTATGTGCTCTGGGGCTTATCCCAGGACGCATTGTGCCGAAGCCGCTTCCCCCTGGGCGAACTCACCAAACCGGAAGTGCGCCAATTAGCATTCGAAGCCGGCTATACAGAGCTGTCGAAGAAAGCGGAAAGCTATGAAATCTGCTTTGTGCCCGATAACGACTACCGCGGCTTTCTCAAACGCCATGTGGACGGCCTGGAAGAACAGGTGGCCGACGGAGCGTTCGTCAACCGCCAGGGCGAAGTGTTGGGCAAACACCAGGGCTATCCCTTTTACACCATCGGGCAGCGCAAAGGCCTGGGGCAAGCCTTCGGTAGCCCTATGTACGTCACCGAAATTATCCCCGAGACCAACACGGTAGTGCTCGGCCCGGTAGAGGAACTGGTGCGCAACGGGATGCAGGTGTACCAGCTCAACGTACAAAAGTACGCGGCCATACCGGAAGGGCTCGAGGCCGCGGTGAAAATCCGCCACAAAAGCCCGCCTACCCTGGCCCGGCTGGAAAACCTTTCCGAAGACCGGGTAGGGGTGTCGTTCTATGCCCACGTGAGCGGCGTAGCACCCGGGCAATCGGCAGTCTTTTACGAAGGCGACGACGTAGTGGGCGGTGGGATTATCCACAGCAGCTATTCCGGCAGAAATTAAATGGAAGCACTATGCAGAAGGGAGAGCAGCTTTTTATTTGTATCGGGAAAACCGGCCGGCCCCACGGACTGGGCGGCGAACTTAAATTCCATGTGGACGAACGCTACTTAGAGGATTTTCTGGAAGCGGAAGTGGTGTTCCTCGAAACCAAAGGGCAAAAACTCCCGTACTTCATCGAAGC
>JBEGMH010000009.1:0-15072 GCA_041183125.1 Bacteroidota bacterium
AAAAAGGGGGGTGGTTTTTGGGTGGTTTTCGCCGTACTTTTTGCGTGCAAACTGTCCTTGTCTGTTTGCGTTGGGGTTGCGTTCTTTGCAGTATGGCAAAAAAGAAACATAAACCCCACGATGCCTTTGTGAAGGCCTTATTGTCCGATCCAGTACGGGCGAAGATATCATAGATTTTCATCCTTCCCCCGGAGCCCAGTGCAGGGAACTTTCTGCAAATCCTGATGGTTTATTTTTCAAAGCTCGTATCTATTGAACGGGATGTTTTCCGCGACCTGGTTTCCGAGCTCCCCAAACACAAACAACCAAACGTTATGACGCTGTACGATTCTATCATCGAAGAAGGTATCGAGAAAGGCCTTCAGAAGGGCCGCGAGGAAGGCCGCGAGGAAGGCCGCGAGGAAGGCCGCGAGGAAACTAAAAAGCAAACGGTCCTGACCGGGTACAAAAATGGTGTTTCAATAGATATCCTCTGCCTGCTCACGGGCTACGGCGAGGTAGAGGTGCTGCAGATCCTGGCCGAAGCAGAGGACGCGAATCAGGCTTAAAAAAGCGCTATGTTTTGCGGCTTTGCGGGCAAAAAAAGCCGAGCGTACCGATTGAAAGGGCTTGCGGGGGGGTTGTAAAAAGCATCTTTTTACAACCCCCCTACTTTTACAAAATAAATACGCGCAGGTTTACACCATCCCTATTTTTGTCCCGTCGGGGATATAGGCTCGTTTTCTGAGTACGACGATACCATCGCGGATGACGTAGGTATCGGTTTCCATATCTTTGAGCAGGGGGCTTCCTTTGATGACGACGTTGTTGCCGACGCGGCAATTTTTGTCAATAATCGCATTTTCGATATAGCAATCTTTGCCGATGCCCATAGGGGCACCGTAGCGCCGTTGGGTGATGTCTTCAATAGACTCGTAGTAATCGGCGCCCATCAGGATAGCGCTGTTGATTTCGGTTCCTTCGCCGATGCGGGAGCGGATACCGACGATCGCGCGGTCAATCTTGCGGGCGTGGATGATACAGCCTTCCGCTACGAGGGTTTTATTGAGGAAGGTACCGTAGATTTTGGAGGGGGCCAGTAGGCGGGGGCGCGTATAGACCTGGCGGTTTTTGTCGAAGAGGTTGAATTCGGGCAGGGGGTCGGTGAGGGCGATGTTGGCCTCAAAGAAAGAGCGGATCGTACCGATGTCGGTCCAGTAGCCGTCGTATGGGAAGCTGGCTACTTTATAGTTGTTGCTGATGGCATTCGGGATAATTTCCTTGCCGAAGTCGAGGGCGTTTTCGTTATCTGCGAAGAGTTTTTTGAGGGTATCTTTAGAAAAGACGTAGATCCCCATGGAGGCGAGATAGACGCGCCCGCTTTCGCGCAGGTTATCCGACACGGACGATTCCCAGGCGGGGAGGACTTCTGCTTTGGGTTTTTCGACAAAATTGCTGATGAAGCCTTCCTCATTGACTTTCAGGATGCCGAAGCCGGGAGCGTCGCGTTCGGTTACCGGGATGGTAGCGATGGTGAGGTCGGCCTCTTGGCTGATGTGGTATTTTGCGAGGGCTTCGAAGTCCATTTGGTAGAGCTGGTCGCCCGACAGGATGAGCAGGTAGTCGTAATCGTGGTTGGAGAGGTGGTGCATGGATTGGCGCACGGCATCGGCAGTACCCTGGAACCACTGGTCGCTTTTTGGGGTCTGTTCAGCAGCTAAGATATCCACGAAGCCATGGCTGAACATATCGAAGTGGTAGGTATTTTTGATATGTTGGTTGAGCGAAGCGGAGTTGTACTGGGTGACGACGAACATGCGTTTCAGCCCGGAGTTGAGGCAGTTCGAGATAGGGATATCTATCAGGCGATATTTTCCGGCGATGGGGACGGCGGGTTTGGAGCGTTGGCTGGTCAGGGGGGCGAGACGGCTTCCGGCCCCACCGCCCAGGATAAGGGCAATCATTTTGATCATAGCGTTAGAATTAGGTCAGTGCACGATAGAGTTGCGTATAGTTATGTGCGGCATGTTGCCACGAGAAATCGAGGTTGAGGATGCGGTGGCGGACGGTATCGAGTCCATCTGGGGAATGGTAGAGTTGGAAGGCTTTCCAGATTGCTTGGTGGGCCTGGTTGGGGTCTAAGTGTTCGAAGCGGAACCCGCGTCCGTCCTGGGGGGACTCTGACAGGTCGCTGACGGTATCGCGCAGGCCCCCTACGCTTCGGACGATGGGAACAGTGCCGTAGCGCATAGCGTACATTTGGTTGAGGCCACAGGGTTCTACGCGGGAGGGCATGAGGAGGAAGTCGGAGCCGGCGTAGAGCTGGTGTGCCAGGCCCTCGTTGTATTCCAGGATGGCTTGGAACCGGCCCGGATATCGGGTATTGAGGTATTTGAACTGCTCGTGCAGGTCGGGTTCGCCCGTGCCTAAGATGAGGAAATTGACGGCCAGTCCGCTGTCGAGGACCTGGGTGATGAGGCCTGGGAGCAGGTCGGCTCCTTTTTCGCGCACCAGTCGCCCAATGAACGTAAAGACTGGGCTGGCGGGTTGAAAGTGGAAGCGTTGCAGTAGGGCCTGTTTGTTCTGCCATTTGAAGTCGGCGAGGTCATCGCCGAGGTGGGCGGGCAGCCAGGGGTCTGTTTTGGGATCCCAGAGTTGGGCGTCAATACCGTTGAGGATACCGAGGCACTTAGTCCATTCGCTGCGGAAGAGGCCTTCGAGCCCGTTGGCGGAAAAGGCGAGTTCTTCCATATAGGACTGCGAGACGGTGGTGACGGCCCAGGCGCATTTTATAGCGGAGGCGAGCGGGTTGATCGCGCCGTCCCATTCCAGCAGTCCGCCGGTTTCCGGGGGGAAGTAGGGGAGGATTCCTGCTTTGTCCCAGGTGAGCCCTCCCTGGTATTCGCCGTTGTGGATGGTGAAGACGGTGCGTATCCCGGACAGGCTTTGGTATTCCGGGCAGTGCCCGGCCATAAACGGGATGAGGCCGGCGTGGTGGTCGTGGCAGTGCAGGATATCGGGTCGGTCTTGCACGGAGGCGACCCATTTGAGGACGGCCTGCTGGAAAAAGACGAAGCGCTCGGCATTGTCGCTGAACCATCCGTTGTTATCTCCGTAGATACCCTGGCGGTCGAATTGACCGGGCAGATGGACGAGATAGAGGGGGAACCCTAATTCCTCTGCGTGGGCGAGTTCGATGGAAAAGGGGTAGAAGTAATCGTTGCCCATGTAGAAGGCATCCGAGAAGACGGTGTGGGTGGACCGGTTCCGTATCCAGGGGAGGTCGTATTTGGGCATTACGACGGCGGCGGAGAGGCCTACCAGGTTTTGGTATTTGGGGAGTGCGCCTACGACATCGCCCAAGCCGCCTGCTTTGGCAGCCGGGTAGCATTCAGCGCTGATGTGCAGTACTTTCATCCAGCTCGCGTTTCAGTTTGCTGAAATATACGATTTTACTGGAATAAAAGGATGTTCGGGGAAGATTTTTTCAGTATTTTTGGACAGACCGTGTTGCGGTCCGTCCAAAAATACTGGCGTGGACGCATTTAGCCGTTGGTTTTGGCTGTTTTGCGTACGCGGCGCTTTGGTCTGGCGTTGCCGTAAGAGCTGCGCCAGATTTTTCCGCGTTTGCTGCGTTTGTCTCCTCTGCCCATTGCGATGTTGGTTTTATAAAGTGAGCAGCAAATCTAAGGATTCCGGAGCAAAAAAGGAGCAAGAGCGTCAGCAATTTTACGGTCGTTGGACAATCGGGGCACTTTATTTTGTCCGCCGAGTTTTCCCTGGGCTTTCATGAACTCGCGGAATGCGCCCCGTTGCAGGGGGCGTACCTTGAGCGGTTGCAGGATGGTTCCGTCTATAAGGTCTTGGTAATAAATATTTTGGTGGATCATTTCCCGGTCGAGGCAGGCGCTGAAGTCCTGTAGGCTTGCGGGATGCTGTTCAAATTCCACAAACCATTCGTGGTAGGGTGCCCCACCTTCCGGGGGGCTGACCTGGGGGGCTACGGTGTATTCGACCACTTTGGCGCCCGTGCTGTGGCAGGCTTGGAGGATGGCCTCGTCCACTTCTTTTCCGATGACATGTTCGCCGAAGGCAGAGATATAGTGTTTGATCCGTCCGGTGACGCGGATGCGGAAGGGGTTGAGGGAAACGAACTCGACGGTATCGCCGATGTTGTAGCCCCACAGTCCGGCATTGCTGTTGATGATCAGGGCGTAATTTTCGCCGGTTTTGACCTCCCGCAGGGAATAGCGGAGTGGGTTTTCGGCAAAAATTTCGTTGGCGGGCACAAATTCGAAGAAGATACCGGAAGCCGTATTGAGGAGCAGGCCGGGTTGGTCCTGTGTGTCCTGGAAGGCGAAGAACCCTTCGGAAGCGGGGAAGGTTTCCACGCTGTCTATGCGTTTGCCCACGAGTTGTTCCAGGGTAGCGCGATAGGGTTCGAAGTTGACGCCGCCATAGACGAACACGGAGAAGTTGGGGAAGACGTCTTTGACATGTTTTTTGCCACTGCGTTCGAGGAGGCGTTCGTAATACATCTGCACCCAGGGGGGGATACCGCTGATGAGGGTCATGTTTTGGTGGATAGTTTCCTCCACGATGCGGTCGAGTTTGGTTTCCCAATCTTCGATGCAATTGGTGGGGTAGGAGGGCAGTTGGCTCCTTTTGAGCCAGGCCGGGATCAGGTGGTTGGAGATGCCGGAGAGCCGTCCGGTGGGTATGCCGGCCACTTCGTCCAATTCCGGGCTACCGGAGAGGAAGATGAGTTTACCGTCGAGCCATTGACCTTTACCGGTGCGGGCGAAGTAGTTGAACAGAGCGTTGCGCGCCGTTCCGAAGTGGTTGGGCAGGCTATCGGAAGTGATGGGGATATACTTTGCCCCGGAGGTAGTGCCGGACGTTTTTGCGAAATAGCGCGGTTTACCGGGCCAGAGCACATTGGCTTCCCCGGTTTTGAGGCGTTCGAAATAAGGGCGCAGCGCTTCGTAGTCCCGGATAGGGACCTGCCGGCAGAAGTCTTGGTAGGAATGGATTTCCTGGAAGCGGTGTTCTTTTCCAAAGGCGGTATTAGCGGCGCGTGCGACCAGGGAGCGAAAAATAGCTTCCTGGTCTTGTACGGCGTTGGCCGACCAGCGGTCAATAGAGCGGGCGATTGCGTGTGCAAAAGGCCGGGCCAAAACAGATTTTATGCCCATATTCCATCGGGTTGGTGTACGAAAGTGTTCCGGGCGGTGAAGGTAGGCATTTTGAGGGGAAAATCGGGTTAGTTCCTTAGATCCTCTACGTGGTATCCCGGGTACGCCGTTTTATTGAAGGCGAAAGTAGTCTCGGGGAAGGGTTTGTTGGGGGTTAGGCGGGTGATGGTCATGGTATAACGGGCACCGTCTTTAGCGAACGCTTTCATTTCGACGAAATCGGTGTTCGCTTTGTTGACAGTGAGGCGCAGTTTGCTGTATTCGGAGTATTTATCGAGGGGTTTGAATTCGATTTCCTGTAAAACCCTGGTACCGTCGCTGTATTCATTGACGATGGCGTAGGCAAAATTTTCCCGTTCGTAGATGCGGAACAGGGACTGAGGGGAGAGGATGGCATCGTCTTCGTCGGCGTCGGGCAGGTTGTTGATCTGTACTTCTTTATTTTTGGGGAGGATGATCCACAGCGATTTGCCATCGGAGAGGACGGTCTGGCCATTGAAGTCGAAGCGGTATTTCGCCCCTTTTTGTTGTAGTTTGCCTTTTTGTATGGATTTGGGCTGTTCCGGTAGTTCGATGCTCATGGAAAACTCGGCTTCCAGACTGGGATAGGCTTCGTATTTTTTTCGCAGGCGATCCAGCAAGGCTTTGGCCTTGGGGTCGGAATCTGCTTGAGAGCTCATTTCACCGGTTTGGGCCTTGAGCGGGGAGACGAAGAAGCAGGCACACAAGAGGGCAAGACAGAGGTATTTCATGATTGGAGTACGGTTTTTTGGAGAAACGCCAAAGCGTGCCGGGATGTTGCCTGGGGGTGGCTGCGGGCGTTTTGGATTGGTTTTTGTAAAAAATCCATAAATTCCGCTTTATCTTTACTTGAAAACCTTATTGACATGACGAAGACAAACAAAATATTCCTTTGGTCGCTTATTGGCGCGTTGGCCGGTTTTTTATTTGGCTTTGACACGGTGGTGATTTCCGGTGCGGAGCGGACGCTGCAGGAGATATGGGGCAGTAGTGCCTTTTTCCACGGGGTAGTGGTGATGTCCTCGGCGTTATGGGGCACCGTGGTGGGGGCGGTGTTTGGGGGAGCGCCTACGGACCGCTATGGTCGTCGGCTTACCCTGATTTGGATTGGTGTCTTTTATTTTGTTTCCGCGGTGGGGTCCGCTTTGGCGAACGACCCCTGGACCTTTGCCTTTTTCCGCTTTTTAGGAGGGCTTGGGGTAGGCGTGTCCACGGTAGCGGCACCGGCATTTATCTCTGAGATTGCCCCTCCCAAAGACCGGGGCCGCTTGGTAGCGCTGTACCAGTTCAACATTGTGTTGGGTATTTTGCTGGCTTTTGTTTCCAACTACCTGCTCAGCGGGATTCCCGAAAACGCTTGGCGCTGGATGATGGGGGCGGAAGCTTTCCCTGCGTTTGCGTACACGGTGCTCGTCTTTTTTGTTCCGGAGAGCCCTCGTTGGCTTTTGGTGAAGAAGCAGGACAAAAAATCGGCTGAGGCCATCTTGCGTTCTATTTTGCCGGAGGAAGAGGTGGCAAAAGAGATTGCGCAAATAATATCGCACGAAGCACCGACGCAGACGGGGGAGACGATTTTTTCCAAAAAGTACCGTTTTCCGCTGTTATTGGCCTTTTTGATTGCCTTTTTCAATCAGTTTTCCGGGATAAACGCCTTTTTATACTATGCGCCGCGGATATTTGAGTTGGCTGGGTTGGAGGCGAGTGCTGCGTTGTTGAGCAGTGTGGGGATTGGGGTAACCAATTTAGTGTTCACGCTGTTGGGCCTTTCGTTGATAGACCGTTTTGGGCGCCGGCAGTTGCTCTATATAGGTTCTTTTGGGTATATCCTATCGCTATCGCTGGTAGCGCTGGCTTTTTTCTTAGGGTGGAAAGGGATGGCCGTGCCGATTTTCCTGTTTTTGTTCATCGCGTCGCACGCTATTGGGCAGGGTACGGTGATCTGGGTGTTTATTTCGGAGATTTTCCCCAATCATCTGCGCGCCAGTGGCCAGGCTTTTGGCAGTTCGACCCACTGGGTATTGGCGGCGGCTATTCCCGCGCTCACCCCTGTTTTGTTTGAGTGGGTGGGTGCAGGCCCGGTATTCGTTTGTTTTGCCCTGATGATGGTAATCCAACTGGCCTTTGTGCGGTTTATGATGCCGGAGACGAAGGGGGTTCCATTAGAGGAGTTGGAGGAGCAGCTGTTGCGGTAGATAGCCGAAAATATTTCGAATGCGTGTTCATTTTTTTGATTTTGCGAAGCAAAATCAAAAAAATGAACACGCATTATCGTATTTACTGCTCGTCGGAGGAGAAGACAGCCGACAAGTACTCCCGGTTCATGCGGGCGATATTTTCCACAGAGATGCTTTTGGGGCATTCCGCTTCACAGGCGGTGACATTGGAGCAGTTGCCGAAGCCCTCGAGGTCCATTTGGCGCACCATGCTGAGCACCCTTTTTTTAGCTTCCACCTTGCCTTGGGGCAGGCGGGCGAGCTGGGATACCTTCGCGCTGACGAACAGCATAGCAGACGCGTTGGGGCAGGCGGCCACGCAGGCACCACAGCCGATACAAGCAGCGGCATCGAAAGCAGCAGAAGCATCCTCGCGTACGATCGGGATGGCATTGGCATCCTGGGCCTGACCGGTACCTACGGACACGAAGCCCCCTGACTGGATGATGCGGTCAAACGCGCTCCGGTCCACTACGAGGTCTTTGATGACGGGGAAGGACTGGGCGCGGAAAGGTTCGATGGTGACGGTTTCCCCGTCTTTAAAAAAGCGCATGTGCAACTGGCAGGCCGTGGTACCCTGGAGTTTGCCATGAGGGTGCCCGTTGATGACCATGCTGCACGTACCGCAGATCCCTTCGCGGCAATCGTGTTCGAAAGCGACGGGCTCTTTGCGTTCGGCGATGAGCTTTTCGTTGAGTACGTCGAGCATTTCGAGGAAGGACATGTGTTCGCTCACGTTATCGAGGGAATACGTGACGAACTGTCCTTTTTTATATTCGCCTCCCTGGCGCCAGATTTTTAGGGAGAGTTTCATATCCGTATGGTTTTTGACTTGATCGAATAAAAGACGGCATACCGGGGGTACGCTGCGCTCGATTACTTATAGCTTCTCGTTTTCAGTTCAACGTTTTCGAATACGAGGTCTTCGCGGTGCATGACGGGTTCCTGGTCCCAGCCTTTGTATTCCCAAGCGGCAACATAGCGGTAGTTTTCGTCGTCGCGGAGTGCTTCGCCGGCTTCATCCTGGTACTCTTCGCGGAAGTGGCCGCCGCAGGATTCGTTGCGGTTGAGGGCATCCACGATCATGAGTTCGCCCATTTCCATATAATCGGCTACGCGGAGCGCTTTTTCGAGTTCCGGGTTATAGTCGTTGGGGGAGCCGGGCACGAACGCATCGCGATAGAACTCTTCGCGGAGTTCGAGGATCATGGCACGGGCTTTTTGTAGTCCTTCGGCACTGCGCGACATACCGCAGTAGTCCCAAATGATCCTGCCGAGGCGGCGGTGGAAGCTTTCGACGGATTGTTTGCCACCGAGGCCCATCATTTGTTCGATGCGGCTGCGGGTTTCCTGCTCTGCTTCCATAAATTCGGCCCGGTTGGGGTCGAATTTGGGGGTGCGGATATCGTTGGCGAGGAAGGAGCCGATGGTGTAAGGCAGTACGAAGTATCCGTCGGCCAGGCCCTGCATGAGGGCGGAAGCGCCAAGTCGGTTGGCACCGTGCTCGGAAAAGTTGCATTCCCCGATGGCGAACAGGCCGGGCACGTTGGTTTCGAGGTTGTAATCCACCCATAGTCCGCCCATGGTGTAGTGGACGGCCGGGTAGATTTTCATCGGCAATTTGTACGGATTTTCGCCGGTGATTTTTTCATACATCTCGAACAAGTTGCCATACTTTTCAGCGACCACCTCTTCGCCAAGGCGGATAACCGTAGCTTTATCGGGGTTATGGTTACCGCTGGCGTTGGCTTTAGAGCGGCCATAGCGTTCGATGGCTGCTGCGAAATCCAGGTAAACAGCCAGGCCGGTGGGCGCTACGCCGAGGCCTTCGTCGCAGGCCACCTTCGCGGCGCGGGAGGCCACGTCGCGGGGCACGAGGTTCCCGAAGGCCGGATAGCGGCGTTCGAGGAAGTAGTCGCGGTCTTCTTCCGGGATATCGAGGGCTGTTTTGCGGCGTTCGCGGATAGCCTGGGCATCTTCTTTCTTTTTAGGCACCCACACCCGTCCGTCGTTGCGCAGGGATTCGGACATGAGGGTGAGTTTTGACTGGTAATCGCCGCTCACGGGAATACAAGTGGGGTGGATTTGCGTGAAGCAGGGGTTGGCCATGAGGGCACCTTTGCGCACGGCGCGCCATGCTGCGGTCACGTTGCAGTTCATGGCGTTGGTGGAGAGGTAGAACACGTTGCCGTAGCCCCCGGTAGCTAATACGACCGCGTGGGCAGCGTGGCGTTCCAGTTCGCCGGTGACGAGGTTACGGGCGATGATGCCGCGCGCTTTTCCATCCACGAGAACCAGGTTGAGCATTTCGTGGCGGTTGAACATTTCGACGGTACCCAGGGAGATTTGGCGGGAGAGGGCTTGGTACGCGCCCAGGAGGAGCTGTTGTCCTGTTTGGCCCCGTGCGTAGAAGGTACGGCTTACCTGCACCCCTCCGAAGGAGCGGTTGTCTAACAAGCCGCCGTATTCGCGGGCGAAGGGTACGCCCTGTGCAACGGCTTGGTCAATGATATTGGCGCTGACCTCGGCCAGGCGGTAGACATTTCCTTCGCGGGCGCGGTAATCGCCGCCTTTGATCGTATCGTAGAAGAGGCGATAGACGCTATCGCCGTCGTTGCGGTAGTTTTTCGCTGCGTTTACCCCGCCCTGTGCGGCGATGCTATGGGCACGGCGCGGGCTGTCGTGGAACGTAAAACATTTTACAGCATACCCGAGTTCCCCGAGGCTGGCGGCGGCAGAGGCGCCTGCCAGGCCGGTTCCCACTACGATGATCTCAATGCGCCGTTTGTTGTTGGGGGCTACCAAAGGGACCGTCGAGCGGTAGCGGGTCCACTTTTCTGCGAGCGGGCCGGCTGGTACTTTACCATTGAGTTGCATTTGAACGCTTCAATTTAATGGGTTAGAGAAATGTCGAGGTTCCACCAGCCCTGTACGTTTCCAAAGACCAATACGGGGATGAGGGCGAAGCCAAGCGGGATGAGTATGGCATAGAGCTTACCCAGGAATTGGATGAGCGGCGTGTATTTTTGGTGGTTGATACCCAGTGTCTGAAAAGCACTCTGGAAGCCATGCCCCAGGTGCAGGGCGATGACGTACATGGAGAGGACGTAAACGACCACGTAGAGCGGGTCGGAGAAAGCGGCGACGACCGGGGTGTAGAGATCTTTCACCATGACGCCATTGATATTGATGGCCTCTACGTTCCCGGTTTTCATTTGAAACCAAAACTGCCACAGGTGGAGCAGGAGGAAGATAAAAATGATAGTGCCCAGCCAGCCCATACGGGAAGCAGCGTTGGGATTGGTGTTGACGGCCCGGGTAACCTTCACTGCGTATCCCTGGGCACCGCGGGCGCGGCGGTTTTGCGACCAGAGCAACCAGCCCTGTACGGCGTGCAGGAGGATGGAGAAGTAGAGTAGATAGGAGGTCGTCTTGATGAGCGGGTTGCTCGTCATGAACTTTGCGTAGAGGTTGAAACCCACCCCTCCGTCGTTGGACAGTATTTGCAGGTTGCCCAGCAGATGTATGACCAGGAAGAGCATCAGGAAGATGCCGGTCATGCTCATCACCACTTTTTTCCCAAGGGAGGAGGTGAGGAAGCGGTCGAACCAACGTAGCCCTACAGGTTCCAGGGCGCTAGAAAGCCAACTCATCGTTATGTGTTTTTGTGTTTAACCGTACAGACAATACTATCCATACGCCGGATAATTGATTTAGTTCGGGATTTTCCACGCGCAAAAATAGGGTACGAAAAGGATTAGCCCATAACCTGCATGCAGGTTATGGGCACTATATGTCTTATTTGGAATAATTTTAAATAAAGACGAGCTCGGTGGCCTATTTCCCTGCGGTCTCGTGGATAAAATCAATGACGCCGTTCATAAACGTTTCCTGGTCGTCCCACATGCAGAGGTGGCTGCCGTTGGCGCAATAGAGGAACTTACCCTTTTGGACCATTTTCGACATTTCCTCCATTTCTTCCGGGTTCATGGTGTCGTATTTGGCGCCGACGGTGAGGGTGGGCACGGAGATTTCTTTGAGGCGGTCCCAGACCGACCAGCCTTTGAGGATACCGCCGGGCACGAACTCGCTGGGACCTTGCATATAGACGTATACCGGTTGGTTGATGTGGGCGAAGCTGCGGTTTACAGGTTCCGGCCATTCGGGTAGGCGGCAGATGTGGCGGGTGTAGTATTCGCGGAAGACGAGGTCGGCGTAAGCGGGGTTAAAATAGTCCCCTTTGTCCTCGAACGCTTTCAAGGAATCGAGGAGGGAAGGCCGCAACTGGCTGCGCAACTTGGCATTATAGGCTTCGTACCGGTTGAAGTCGGCGGTCATGTTGCAAATGATGAGGCCTTTGAGGTGTTGTTGGTACTTCAGGGCATATTCCATCGCTAACATACCTCCCCAGGAATTGCCGAGCAGGTAGAAATTGTCTTTATTGAGTCCCAGGGCCTGCCGGACCTGTTCCACTTCCTCTACGAAACGTTCGAGAGTCCAGAGGGTAGTATCGTTTGGCTGGTCGGAGTATTTAGACCCCAACTGGTCGTATTCGTAAAACTCAATATTGGCTTTTGGGAAAAAACTCTGGAAGCACTCCATATACTCATGCGTGAGGGCGGGGCCTCCGTGCAGCAGGAGCACTTTCATATCGGGGCTGTTGCCGTGGCGTTTGGTCCAGACCTTGAACCCTTCTTTCAGTTCGACCATGCGGATGCCTGCCTGTTGGAAAGTGCCCGGGTCGGTGACATCGAGGTAGCTACAAGCTTCGCTTTCGGCCGACGGTTTGGCGGGTTGGCAGGAGAGCGCCCCCAACAGGCAGAGCGCAAGGAGAGACAGGTGAAAGGCATTGTTTTTCATACTTGCTTCAATTTGGTTAATCCGATCTTTTTTTCTTTGCAGCCGATCCCTTGCAACAAGTCTATTGAGGAATTTTAATGGCATATATTTTTTTAGTGGGGTTGCTGAGTTTAGAGCTGATGAGCCAGGGGTTGTAGAGTTTGAGCATGCGGTACGTGGTGCCCTGTTCTTTTGCAAACTGGGCAAGGCTGGGGATGGGGGTAGCGACATCCACCATTTTGTAGGAACCGAGTTCTTTGTACCCATCTTCATCTTCGAGGTAGTAGCCATACATTTCCGGGTGTTCGAAGATTTCCTTATAGGCCAGGAGGCGGAACACATACCGGGAGGTTTCGTCATTGATTTGCAGGTCGTAGTAGCTTTTTACGCTTTGGTTTTCCAGTTCTTTTGCGATGCGCGTACCCCCGACGTTGTAAGCAGCGGCGGTGAGGGTCCAGTTTCCGAAGCGCTTATAGTGGTCTTTGATGAAGCGGGCGGCGGCGTTGGTCGCTTTTTCCGGGTGGTAGCGTTCGTCCACTTCCTCGTTTACTTCCAGTCCGTAGAAGGCAGCGGCGCTGCTCATGAACTGCCATATCCCCCTTGCCCCGGCGGAGGACACCACGTTGTTGAGGTTGCTTTCGGCTACGGCCATATATTTAAAGTCGGCGGGGATGCCATTTTCTTGAAATACTTTTTGAAAAAGGGGAAAATAGCGGGCTGCCTTTTTCAAGCTGAGCAGGGTCGTAGCGTGTTGGTAGCTGGTGGTGAGGAGTTCGCGTTCCAGGCGTTCGCGCACGTCGAAATTCTCGGTGGGGAGTTTTTCGCCGGCGAAGGAGAACGTTTTTTCCAGGCTAACGGCCCGTATGACTTGGGGAAGCGGGTCGTTGCTCGGTTTGCTTTCGGAGTAAGAAGCAAAAAGGGCTATCGTACCGATGGCAGCAGCGGCGTAGAGATAATATTGAAAAGACTTTTGGATCATGGTTTTCCTGTTTTTCCGATGGGTGACGAAAGTGTTCATGGGGGGAAGGAAGGCCTTTGGGCGAGTGTAAGCTCTTCTCCGTGTATTGTTTACGAGCCCGTTTCCGCTGTCGCGGCTTTAGGGCGTTTGAAAATGGGCACTGTAGAGCAAGGCTCGCCGAAGAGGATGCTGAGTGCGTAGGGCCGCAGTAGTTTGGTGATTTCGAGGTAGGCCGCGGCGGGCACCGGCTTGTGGCTACAGCCTTTGACTACTACGCGCTGCCCTTCATAATCGCGGGGGTCAATATGGGCTAATGCGCGGGTAAAGGCCGCTTGGTAGTAGGCTTCCGCATTGCCCTGAAAAATATCGCGGGCGAAGGGTTGTGCGTACGAAGCGACGAGCATATAGGCCCACAGCGGGATGATGGCATCGCTGGAGCAATAGACGAGCAGGATTTTGCCCTCGTACTGTTGCCAGTCGTGGGCTTTGAGGGCTTCCCGGAAGTCTTTTTCCTTGAGGATGAGGCCCATAAACAGAAAGTCCACGAGGTCGAAATGGGCTAATTCGCCCTCTGGGAAGAGATCTTCGAGTTTGAAGGTGACCAGGCTGCTTTCCGCTACCCGGTTCACCAATGGTTTGTCTTCGCTCATGTGCTTTCGTTTTCGTTTTCTTCGATAGGCTGTGGGGTTCCGATGACCTGGTCGGGTTCCCGGAAGTCTTTGGGCTGGGGCAGGTCGCGCAGGCTGCGCAAGCCGAAGTAGTTCATAAACTTTTCACTGGTGCTGTAGAGCAGGGGCCTGCCCGGGCCATCGCTGCGTCCGGAAATCGTGACTAATTCTTTTTCCAACAATTTTTGCAGGGCATAGTCGCAGTTGACCCCCCGGATTTTTTCCATTTCCGATTTGGACACGGGCTGTTTATAGGCGATGATAGACAAGGTCTCGAGGGCTGCCTGGGACAGCCGGCGCTTGTTCTTTTGTTTGAGGAGGGTACCGACGGTTTGGTGGTATGCGCCTTTGGTGAGGAACTGAAAGCCACCTGCTAATTCCACGATCTCAAAGGCGTATTGCGGGTCCTGGTAGCGTTCCTGTAAGTGTCGGACAGCGCGTTCCAGTTCCTCGGGGTGGATGGCCATACCGAACGTTTCCTCGAGGCACGCCTGCATTTCCTCCAGCGGGAGAGGGGTGTCGGAGGCAAACACCAGGCTTTCTACGTGTTGGGACAACTGCTCCAAGGCATTGTTTTTTTGCGAAAGTAAGAAAAAAACAAACGCGAGGCGCTTTCCGCAGCAAGTCTATTTGCCTTTTCCCTGTACCAGCACGAGGAGGGTATAGCACATGATCTTGAAATCCAGTACCAGGGACATATTTTCGATGTACAGGATGTCGAATTTGAGGCGTTGGATCATCTCATCCACGGTGGATGCATAGCCGTACTTCACTTGTCCCCAGGAAGTGATACCGGGGCGTACCTTGAGCAGGTGCTTGTAGTGGGGTGCGCGTTCTACGATCTGATCAATATAGAAGCGGCGCTCCGGTCGCGGTCCTACGATGGACATGTCGCCTTTGAGTACGTTCCAGAACTGGGGCAGTTCATCGAGCCGCCATTTCCGCATGATGGCACCCCAGGGGGTACAGCGCGCATCCCCATCGCTGGACAATTGCGGGCCCTGCTCTTCCGCATTGACAAACATAGAGCGGAACTTGAAAATCTGGAACGGCTTCCCGTTGATGCCAATGCGTTCCTGGCGGAAGAATATAGGGCCCGGTGAAGACCAACGCACCCGGAGGGCGATGACCGCGTACAACGGGGCGAGCAGGAGGAGGGCAACCGCAGAGGCGGCGATATCGAACGCCCTTTTGGCGAT
>JBEGMH010000010.1:0-4636 GCA_041183125.1 Bacteroidota bacterium
CGCGGGACTGCATCAGCATAGAGAGGGCTTCGGGGTTTATGCGGGCGGCGAAGGGCTCGCGCCGCCCCATATACCAGAGGCTGGCCCCCTGAAGCTGCGGTTCTAAAAAAAGCGGCCAATACAACAAGGGCATCACGAGGGTTTGCTCTGGGGTGCCGTGTGCGATACACGGATACCCCATGGCCAATGCGGGCCGGCCGTAGATGCGGAGATAGTTGCGGGCTGATGTATGAAGGGCACAAAGCGAAGATCCCCCGATACTGCCCGTTAAGGGAAGGGCTGCAGCCTGGTGCACCGGTGTGCTGAGCAGGGTTTCCATGGCCTCTTGTGGCGACTGGTCCGATTGGGAAAGCCAGTCGAACAGCCCTGTGCTGTCCGACTGGTAGGTCGCACCATATACGATGCGCAAAGGGCCGTTGGGGAGGATTTCCTCCGCTGCAGCTTGCTGCTCTTCCATGCGTGGCGTTTATGCGTGTGGGGACGCGTTGGCGTCAGATTTTCTTTCCGTTGCGGTATTCGTATTCGAGGATGACGTTGCCCATATCGTCATAGAATTTGTAGGGGCCGTCGAGCTGCCCGTCTTTGTAGTGCATTTCTTTGGCAATGCTTCCATTGGCGCGGAATTCCTTGTACACCCCGTCGAGTTTTCCATTTTTGTAGGTGGTTTCTATGCCTTTTTGCCCGAAGGAATAGCGGGCCCAGTACCCGTCTAACAGGTTATTCTGATAAAACGCGCGCAGGGTGATCTGATTGTTGCGGTCAAATTCCAGATAGAGGCCGTTGTAGCGGTTGTCCACATAGCTGGCCATCATAGCAGGCTGGTTGGAGCCGTCGTGAAAGACCACCCAGGTACCGTTGCGCTTGCCGTCTTTGAGTATCCCTTCTTCTGCGGGGAAGCCGTTGATGCCCATTTTGACAGCCTTCTGCAGGTCGCTGTTGGGAAGGGGCGTAATGGTAAAGCCGTCTACTTTGGTTTCGGGGTCTGTACCGGTGCCCGAACCATTAGAGCTACCGGAACCGCCACAAGCGGAAAGCAGACAGGAAGCGCTCAAGGCGCTGATAAAAATCCAGTTCTTCATACTTTCTGATTTTGGGGCAAAAATAACACTTCCGGTCAACAAGTGAAATGCCTATCTTTGTCGGGTAACCTGTCTTTTCCCTCAACCGGAGTGCCATGCGGCCAAAAACGTTTCTTGCGCTTTGTGTCTTATCCGCCCTGTCCTTGCTCACGTACTGGTATGTGCGGGTAAAATCGGTGCCTTCGCCTCCCGTGTCGCGGTTGTTGGATTTCGAGGAGGAGGCCCTCGCCGCGATGATGGTGTTGTCCCCGGGAGGGGAGGAGTTGTCCTTCCATCGCGAAGAGGGCAAGTGGATGGTTACCGACGGCAGCACTGGCTGTATAGTGCCCATAGATTCTTTACAAGCCATTGTCAACCAATTGGCTGCCCTGGATACCCGCGGTATCCGGATCGGTACCGAAGGGGAGCTCCTACTCCTCGGACTGGGGGAGGGGGAAGCGCTGCGCGTGCGCCTGTACGGTCCCAATCGCCTGCAAGACGATATCCTGATTGGGAGGATAGATTCTGTGCGCCAGCGAGCACCGCTCCGCTTTTGGGGGCAGGGGGAAGTATTCACGCTCCCTGCGTCCTTGGTCGGGCGGCTCCAACGCGGGGTGGGCCACTACTGCAACGGCCCATTGCTCGAGCTTCCCGCCCCGGAGGAGGTGGACAGTGTACACTATCGGCTGCTTCCCGATTCCGTCGAGGCGAAGATCCGTGCCACGGCTGACGGGTGGAGTTGGGACGATGCCCCCTTGTCCCCGGAGGATTCCCTGCGTTGGCGGCGTTACCTGGCTGCTTTGGGTGGTATCCGGCCCGATGAGCCGGCGAAGGATTTCGACGAGCTCCAGGCGGACCGCTGGGCCAAGCGGAGCCTGGTCTTCTACTTCCATGCGGGCGATTCTGCTGTGCTGGAATGTTTTTACCGGCCCGGCCGGCGGCATCCGTTCGTGTTGCGGTCCAGCCAGCGGCCCTACCATTTTTTTCAAAGCGATTCCTTTGGCCTGTTTGCCGTGCTGTTCGGAGTGCCGGAGGAGCTGCGGGGAGGTGGGGTTATAAAAGGCGGCCCATCCTTTCGAGCAGAATAGCTTGGTAGCCTTCCTTGAAGGTGTCGCTCAAAAAGCTGTCGTCTATTTGCCTAATCCATTCCGGCATGGCATGGGTCATCTTGCGGAAGATATTTTGTTGCTGCTTTTCTGCTATTTTCGCGGTAACCATGGCGGCCACAAAATCGGATTTCTGTATTTTTTTCTTTTTGCCGTTCAGGGTTAACGCTAGTTCTTCATCATCCGCAGGGTTAACAAGGGCTGTGTTCACCAAATCGTATGCAGGTGCAAGGGCCATGCCTATCCCTGGCCGTTCCAGCAGCGAGAAATTTTTCAAGTGCATATCGGCGTTGCCGGTCAGGAAGCAAAAGAGTACCTGTTCAAAAAAATCGATCACATCCAGTCCCGGGGTTGCCGAGTATTTCCAGATAGCTTTGGCTATTTGCTCATAGCTGCCCTGGTACTTGTGTTCTGTGAGTCTTTCCGTCAACTGGCACATATCTTCCATGGCCAACTTGCGCTTTTGGGTACGGTCTATGCGCCGGGTGATGTAAGCCAACGTGTGGGATGCCAATCGGATTAGGCTGTGGGGTACTGTCTTTATTTTGGCCAATTGTGCCAGGTGCATGGTCAAGTCTTCCACCTCCGGCAATTGTGGGTACAGGTCAGTCGCCGGTTTCAGGATATAGCTGCCCCAAAGGCCCACAATGGTAAACCTCCTTTCTGCATCCTTTTTGGAATCGCCGGCGATATGCAGCGATAATTTAGCCTGCACGCCGGTCAGTGCCGTTTGGCTTCGTATGACTTCTCTGGCCAGGGGCTCCCAATCGGCTTCCGAATAGGGTAACAAGGGGGGGCGGGTTTGTCCAAAGATCTTCTTTGAGCAGCGTGCATGGAAATCCTCTTCGCCTTCTGTCAGAGACCGATAACAAAACAAGCACCTCTTCATGCTGCCTCTTCTTTTATTTCCACAACGCTGACTGCGCCAATGCAATCTTTACAACAGGTCAACAACAACCCCATGCGGTCCCTTGGGTTCAACTTCCAGTTTTTTTGTGCAATATCCAATAACCAGCCCTCAGGGATCAGGCCATCAAAAAACGGGAACAGGACGGAAGACCTGTAAGGCTGTGCCCGGAGCGGTAGGGTCAGGCTCACCGGGCGGGTACCGGGCTGCAGCCTATATCCTTCGTCATATTCAAAATGGTACCCCTGCTCGTCTTCCGTGAGCCGGCCGGCAAATTGACGCTCCATGTATATGGCTGCTCTACGCATACTGATATCTTCGTCTAATCATCCACTTGTTTTTTCAAAACGGGCCCTACCTCGTACCCGAAAAGCTGCAGCACCTGGTTCACTTTGTCTAGGCGCAGGCTCTGCTTGCCCTGCTCCAACTCCCTGATGAAGCGCAACCCCACCCCTGCCTTTTCCGCTAACTCGGGCTGCGTCAGGCGTACGGACTTTCGCTTTTCCTTCACAAAACGTGCTATGCTCATATTTATACCCGTTAGGGGGTAAATATACGATAAATGCTATATTTTATACCCGTTCGGGAGTAAATATACGATAAATGCTATATTTTATACCCGTTCGGGTACTTTTTTACTTAAAAAATAGACGGGGGCAGGCTGAGAATCGGCAGGCGTGCGAGTCGGTAGCCGATGGCGGTTTGCCCTTTTTGGGCCCCGGTCACAGTCTGTCCAGTGCATTCCGGGCAGCGGGCATATCCAAACGCACCAGGTGCTGGAATATGACATCCAGGGATTGCTGGGCAGGAACATTGCCTTTCAGCTCCTTGCGTTTGAGGTAATAGCGGTGGATGGTTTCGAGATCGGCCTTGGTATAGCGGACTCCCGTAAACGCCTGTATGGTTTCGAGGGGGGAAAACCCGAACTCTTGGGTGGGTTCCAGCACAGTTCCCTCCCCAAAGTCGTTCCAGGTGACTAATTGGAGCTGCGATATACCGGAGGTACGGGCTTTGTCGAGCGTGGCGCGGAGCGTGGCCCCACCGCGGTGGTCTATAAAACCATAGCTGCTGCCCCATCCACCGGGCTCGTAGAAATCGTGGAAGCCTGGGAATGCAGCCCCCATCGAGGTATTCTTGGGCATGGAGGCATAAAACTTTGCCAACTGCTCAAACCCGGGCTTGAAGTCTATCCAGGCGAATTCCCCTGTGGCGAGAGAGGTGCCCACTTGCTTGCTGAACCCCCAGAGAGGGTACAGGGCCACGGGCTTGCTCAGCCCCCCTAACACTTCCTTCCACTGGGTGCTGTCTTTGAATTGCCTGGGGCCAAAAACCAAGCACAGGGGGCGGTTGCCTACGCGCAAATACGCCTCTTTTGAAAAGTACGCCTGCTCGGCATAGCGCAAGTCGGCCCGGGCGGCTTCCAGGTCGCGGCCTCCCGTCAGCCGGGCGGCTTCAGCGGCGCTGGCATCTTCGTACACGATAGCAAAACGGATACCTACCCGCTCGGCACCTTTGACGATTTCGCGGGTATTCTCGAGGTTAACGCCGTAGTCGAGTACGTTGTG
>JBEGMH010000011.1:0-19922 GCA_041183125.1 Bacteroidota bacterium
GGATTATCGCCGGGCAGGAATTGATTGGGGGTAATCTGGTTTTTCCAGTCGAAAGTATTTTTCTCTTTATATAGTTTTCGGAATCCCATTGGAGTACACTTTCTGTTTTTTTTGAATAGACGATTGAAATTCGCGATGTTATTGAATCCGGAGTCGAAGCAAATCTGGCTGATGGGTTCATCGCTTTCCAGTAGCAGTTTACAGGCATAGCCGATGCGCAGGTCTACCAAGAAGTGGGTAAAATTCTTGTTGGTATATTTTTTAAAAAACTGGCTGAAGGCCGAGTCGCTCATGTGGACTTTAGCGGCGACGTCCCCTATTTTCATTTTTTGATCGCGAAAGTTGGACAATATGAATTGGTTGGCGATTTCGATACGCTTGCTGTCGGCATTGATGGTCTGGGTATTGAACCCTTCGCTGGCTAAGTAGGCTCGATCTTTCGACTGGGACAACAGATCGAGCAGGCTGAGGAACTCCAGGACGCTTTCCAGGCCTTTCAGCTCGGTGAGCATTAACATTTTGTCCTTGGCGATCCGATATGTTTCGCCGGTAAATACGATACCGCGGTTTGACTCGGTCAGTAGATTTTTGATTTTGAAGAAAGGCGTTTTTTTCAATAGAGTATCTTCGAATAAATTATTGGCAAACTGGATGGTGATGACCCGGCAAGTATTATAGTGGTATAGTGGGGCGTCGCTGCCATCCCATTTATGGTATAGGTAAGGCCCGATCAAGGCGAGGTCGGAATCCTGGTATTTCGTGGTGGAGTCCCCTACGATGCGGTTGCCGGCGCTTCCCATGATGAGGTTCAGTTCGAATTCCGGATGGTTGTGGATGGGGTAGTCAAAGCCTTTGTCCACGCTGTCGAGAACAACAAACACATCATTCGTTTTCAGAGGAGTTATTTCCCTAAATATTTTCATGGCTAGGTTTTTTCTATGCAGGGCACATGGATGGGCCGTTTGCGCCATCCACCCTTCTTTTCAGCATGGCAGTGCTGCCCGGTCCCTTTATGATTTCCCTGGTACGGCGGGTTGGGCCACTACGAGTGCATTATTCACAAAAGTACAAGTTTTTCGATTAAAAGTACTATTTATACAGATATCCATATTACTACTTTTGTTCGGCAAAAAGGAGATTACCTATAGAATGTAATTTGCCTGTATCCAGATTAGCGAAAAAAATTTGGGTTTACAAAACAGAACGAAAATGGCAGGGAGTCGGTACCGGGAGTTGGGAAGCTGTGGCAAGCAGGTAGGTGCTAAGGCGGTATTGCTGTTCTTTTTCCATTTGCTCATGGCGGGGAGTGTTTCGGGCCAGGTCATACAAGTGAGTGGCCGGATAGTTTCGGCGCAGGACGGCGAACCGATGATAGGGGCGAGCATTTTAGAGAAGGGTACGGACAACGGTGCGGTCAGCGATATGGATGGCAGGTACCGGATATCGGTTCCGGCTGGAGCTACCCTTGTATTCAGTTATGTTGGATTTGAGGGGGTTGAGATAAAGGTAAATGGCCGGGCGGTGCTGGACGCGATTCTGGAGCCGGAATCTGCGGTATTGCAAGATGTCGTGGTCGTGGGATACAGGAAGGAAATAAAAAGCAATGTCACGGGGTCCATTGCCTCACTGGGGCCGCGGGAGGTAGAACGGTTGCCGGTATTGGGTATAGACCAGGCCCTTCAGGGGCAAGTGGCCGGGATTCAGGTGACGCAAGCCACGGGTGCGCCGGGGGACGACATTGCCGTCCGCATCAGGGGTGCGGGTACGATTGGGAATAACAACCCCCTGTTCATTGTGGACGGTGTACCTACGAGTGGGAATATAAATATGTTTTCGACGTCGGACATAGCGTCGATAGAGGTACTCAAGGACGGTGCGGCGGCGGCCATATACGGGGCCCGGGCGGCCAACGGGGTGATCTTGATTACCACCAAGCGCGGCCAGTCTGGCAAACCGCAATACACCTTCAGCGGCAGTATGGGCGTACAGCAGCCGGTGAACCTTCCGGATTTGCTCAATGCGAGGGAGTACATGACCATTCGCAACGAGGCTATTGCCAACGCGAACGCCCTGCGGGATCCCCGCAGGCAGTTGGCCTCGTACGACTTGAAGATGCTCGACACGTTGCCCGACGTGGACTGGATGGACGAGGTATTTAACCCGGCGCCCATGCGGCGGTACAGTTTGAGTGCGACTGGGGGGAGTGAGAACGGGAATTTCTATCTGCTCGGCGAGTACGTTGATCAGCGCGGGATTTTTCGGGGGCAGGGCTTTGAGAAATACGTTTTGCGTTTCAACGGGGAGACGGGCGGGCGCAAGCTGAAATTCGGGAACAACCTCTCGATATCTTTCACCGACCGCCAGGTCATTGGTAGTTCCGGGGACGGTGCCGGGCCGGGGAACCAGCTCAGCGGGATTCGGTATGCGCTCATCGCGGCCCCTGTATTCAAAATCCGATACCCTGACGGGCGCTACGTCAACACTTCATTAGAGTTGGGGGATCCCATGCTGTATGGAGATGGCAATGCAAATCCTTTGGCCTTCATAGACGCCACCGATTGGCGGGTCAGGCAGTACCGGGTTTTCGGGAACGTATATGCAGATTTACAGCTCACGCCTTGGCTTCATGCGCGCAGTTCTGCCGGGGTAGATTTTACGTTCCGCAACGAGAAGTTGTTCAAAGAGCGTCTGTCGCAGGCCATTTACGATCCCAGCAGTCTCACGGAGGGCCGCCATTCGGACCAGAACCTGGTTTGGACGAACGTATTGGATTTCAATCATGAAGTAGGTCCGGGCGCTGCGCACCGCCTCAGCGGGCTGATAGGGATGGAGGCCATTACCCAGACCAGCGATTATTTAGGGGCCTCGGCGAGCAACTTTTTGCGTACTGGGCCGGAATTCCGCTATCTCAACAGCAACTTACCGCTGGAGCTGAGTGATTTAGGCAATAGCGGGGTAGTAACGGAATGGGGTTTACTATCGTATTTTGCCCAGGCGGGGTATTCGTATAAGAGCCGTTACGTATTGAATGCGGCGTTGCGGCGCGACGGTTCCTCCCGGTTTGGGCCGGAGAACCGGTATGGCAACTTTCCATCTGTTTCCTTTGCCTGGAACGTTTCCAACGAGCCTTTCTTTCGGTCACTGTCTGCGATATCGGGTTTAAAGTTCCGGGCAAGCTGGGGATTATTGGGGAACCAGGAGATCGGGTTGTACCCATACACTTCGCTGGTAGAGACGGGCAGGCGAGTCTATTCTTTTGGAAATCAAGTAGCTACAGGAGCGCAGGTAGTCGAGACGGGCAACCGGGATATACGCTGGGAGACCACGCAGCAGACCAATGCCGGGTTAGAGCTGAGTCTTTGGAAAGATCGCCTGACGTTCACGGCGGACTACTACCACAAAAGGACGACGGATATTTTGGTTCGTATCCCTCTGCCACAATCGGGTGGTGGGGTAAGGGCCCCCTATTCGAATGCCGGGGAGGTGGAGAACAAGGGCTTTGACTTTTCCCTGCTGCTGCGCAACAGCAGTGGCCCCTGGTCGTATAGCGCCAGCATCAATCTATCCACGGTTCGCAACGAGGTACTGTCCCTTGCGGGCAGTGGGGCCATTCTTGGGGGTTTTGGGCTATCGGACGGGCCGATCACGCGCACGGAGCCGGGCTACCCGATCGGTTCATTTTTCCTATATAAAATGGAGGGCATATTCCAGAGCCAGGCGGAAATTGATGCCAGTCCGTTCCAGACGGCGGATACCCGTCCTGGGGATATCCGGTTTGCGGACCTCAACGGCGACCGCATCATAGACGACAAAGACCGGGCGCATTTTGGGAGCCCATTTCCCGACTTCACGTATGGGGTCAATCTTTTTGTCAACTGGAAAAATTTGGATTTCAGTATATTGGGGCAAGGTGTCCAGGGCAATGATGTATATTTTCTATATGGCAACTTCGCCTACGAGACCCAAACGAGGGGGTTCAACTCCTATCGCAGGATTCTCGACGCGTGGCGTCCGGACAACACCGACACCGATGTACCGAGGGTATCGGTGGATGACCGCAACGGAAACCGGCGTGTTTCGACCCGTTTCCTGGAAGACGGCTCGTACTTCCGGGTGCGCAACCTCACGCTGGGGTTAACGCTGCGAGAGGGTATTGGCAAAGCGGACTTTTTGAAAGGGCTACGGGTATTTACCACGGTGCAGAATGCATGGACATTCACCAAATATTCCGGGTTAGACCCTGAAATACAGGCCAATACCAATGATACCAGAGGCTTTGGAGTCTCTTCCGACCTCGCGGTAGGGATTGACTGGGGTACTGTCCCGGCACCCCGTATATACATGGCGGGCATAACCTGGAATTTCTAAACCATAGTACACAAGAAAAAGGCAACCTGTATGAGAAGGCTAGTAGGTGCAGCATCGCTTTTCGCCGTTACTTGGCTCTGCCTGTCCTGTGAGGGGATATTGGAAAAAGAACCGTTGGGCCAACTCGAGCTGAACAATTTTTTCAACAACCCTCAGGACGCCGTTCAAGCTATCAATGCCGCTTATAAACAATTGACGTTCAGTAACGAGAACAACAATTTTTACTGGGCTTTCGGGGTAGTCGCATCCGACGAGGCCATCGCTGGTGGCGATGGTTCTCGCCCCGGGATAACGGAAATAGATGTATTTACCCACACACCCCGTACCGAAGAGTTCAATGACTACTGGAAATTGAACTATGCAGGTATCACGCAGTGCAACACGGTGCTTACGGGCTTGGAAAAAGCCAATTTACCGGGAGACTTAAAAAGCCGCATCTCCGGGGAAGCCAGGTTTCTGCGGGCTTTCTATCACTTTCAGCTTGCGCAGGTTTTCGGGGATGTACCGGTCATAACCGCCCTGTTGAGTCCTTCAGAAATGAAGGTATCCCGTAGGCCCCGGTCGGAGGTATTGGCTCAGGTGGTCAAAGATTGCGAGGAAGCTGCCACGGTGCTCCCGGTGTTCTACGCGTCATCAGAAACGGGTCGGGTGACCCGTGGTGCTGCGTTGGCGCTTGCGGCCAAAGCCCATCTATACGCCAGGGACTGGGCTAGGGTATTGGAAAAAACCAGCCAGGTGAAGGCACTTGGGATATACGACCTGGTGGCCAACTACCAGGACAACTTCAGTGAGCAGACCCAGAACAACCGGGAGTCTGTTTTTGAGATACAGCATACCAACCTCGAATTTGGGGTAGGGAACTCCCTGAACCAGTGGTGGGCATCCAAGAAATTCAGCTCCGGCTATGGTTTTGCAGAAGTTTCCGAAGAATTTGTCAATGCGTTTGAGCCGAACGACCCCCGGCTCCGCTTTACGGTTGCGCGCAATAATGAGCCTTACTTCGGGCTGATTTTCAAGCCCTCTTTTTCCTCTACGCGCTATGGGGTGCGAAAATTTTTACAGGCGGACAGTACTACGACGCAGAAGGCAGACGGGGATATCAACTACGCTTACATACGCTTTGCGGAGGTATTGCTATGGGAAGCGGAAGCGCTTGCCGAGTTGGGCCGTGTTCAGGAGGCTCTTGCGCCATTGGAGCGGGTACGGGCGAGGGCTAGGGCCCAGTCGGCTACTCCGGCGACTACCCTTCCCAGGGTGGTTACCACGGATAAGGTGGCGTTCCTGGAGGCACTCCGCAGGGAGCGGATGTTGGAGTTAGGGTTCGAATGCCACCGATTTTTTGATTTGGTCCGTTGGGGTCTTGCGCCTGGGGTATTAGGTGGTTTTAAAGCGGGGAAGCACGAGGTTTTTCCCATTCCGCAAACAGAGATGGACCTAAACCCGGCGCTTGTTCAAAATCCTGGATATTAGATGATAAGGCAAATGGCAACGCATCCGAGAGCATTATTGGAATTTTCCGTGGCGGTTCAGGCGGCATGTATGGCGGTGGGTTTGTCGTTTCCGGTATTTTTGCCCGCACAGCCTTCGCAGGTTCCCGTTGCCCGGGTTGAGAAAATGCCCAACCTACCTGCGCCTTATGTGATGCGGGACTGGAAAGCAGTGGCTCTACGATACGACAGTCTGGTGTACAACCGTTTGGTTTCCGGTCAATACCTGCCCTTGGTACAGGTTCAGGGCAACGGTTACAACTATGCACAGCGGCCCAACTACAGCCTGCACACGTATGTTGGGACGAAAAACCCGTCTGGTGCCGAGGCGATCAATGCGCTCCCCTCTTTGGTAGGGGCTTCTTTGGTAGGCATAGACAAAAGCGCCCAGTTTGGCCAAAACTGGGTGCTCATGAGCCAGGATTTCTTCAACAGGCGGAACGGAGAAAACATCTATCTCAACAACTTTGGCGGTAAAAGCGGTTCGGATTGGTGGTACGATATCATGCCCAACATCTTTTTTTACCAATTGTATAGTCTTTATCCGGGGCTTGGGGACTCTGATGCCCAGTTTACATCTGTGGCAGATCGCTTTTTGGAAGCGGTCCGCAGGATGGGGGGAAGCGATGCTCCCTGGACAGCTGCCTCTATGCCGTATCGGGCATGGGATTTCACGGCTGGCAAGCCCAACCGGGCGGGTGTTCCGGAACCTGAGGCGGCGGGTGGCTATGCCTGGGTTTTATACCACGCTTACAAAAAGACGGGCAACAAAGCGTATCTGCAGGGAGCGGAGTGGGCGATGGAGTACCTCGTCAGCCTGGAGGCCAATCCGTCGTACGAGTTGCAATTGCCGTATGGAGCCTTTGTGGCGGCCCGCATGAACGCGGAGCTCGGCATGGATTACGAGGTGGATAAGTTGAGCAACTGGGATTTTGAACGGGGGGCCCTCCGAGGTTGGGGGACGATTGTGGGTAAATGGGGAGGGGTAGATGTTTCCGGTCTCGTGGGAGAGGCCAACGATGCCGGGAACGACTATGCCTTTCTCATGAACGGCTTACAGCAGGCGGCTGCCCTGGTGCCCCTGGTGCGGTATGACAAGCGCTATGCGCGGGCTGTGGGAAAGTGGCTCTTAAATTTAGCCAATGCCAGCCGGCTCTTTTTTCCTCCTTCCCTTCCGGCTTCCTTGCAAGATGGGGCCGATTGGTCTCAGAAGTACGACCCGGACGGTGCGATTGGGTACGAAGCCCTTCGGCAGCGGTGGGAAGGAAAATCCCCTTTTGCTACGGGCGACGCGGTCAGGGGGGGCTGGTCAGCCACCAATCTTTGCCTGTACGGTACTTCGTCCATCGGGTATCTCGGGGCAATAGCCCAAAAAACGAACGTAGACGGCATACTTCAAATAGACGTTTCGAAGACGGATTTTTTCCGCGACAGGTCGTATCCCACCTTTTTATACTACAATCCCTATCCGGTAGTGCAGTCGGTTCAGGTAGCGGTTGGCGGGAGCGAAGTGGACATCTACGAAGCGTTGGGAGAACGTTTCGTAGCTAAAAACGTCAGGGGGAGCTATACTTTATTGATTCCACCTGACCAGGCGATATTGTTGACGTTTGCGCCTGCGGGTGCCCGTGTGCTGTATCGCGCCCATCAAATGCTGCTCAACGGAGTAGTGGTAGATTACCGCCAGAGCCAGGTGCCTGGGGCTTTCCCGCCCCGTATCCAGGGTCTTGCTGCAAAGATGCCCACCCTGCAGTTGGGCGACACGACGGATATCTTTGCCAAAATTTTTGATCGCGACACCCCGCGCCCGAGTTTTTCATGGAAGGTATCGGGCGGGGTTATTTCCGGCTCGGGCGATCGGGTCCGCTGGACGGCTGACCGGCAGGGGCGCTATCAGATTCTGTTAAAAGTAAGCGATGCAGAAGGTTTGGCAGACAGTGCCCAGGTAGAGGTGGAGGTGGTAGGCATTTTGAATAAAGCCCCTCTCATCAAGGCATTTGTCGTTCAGCAAAACTATGCTATGCCCGGGCAGTCCCTTTCCTTCCGTTGCGATGCGAGCGATGCGAACGGGGATACCTTGGAATATCGCTGGACGGCAGAGGGCGGGCAAATCGTGGGCAGCGGGGCGCAGATTACCTGGAAGGCCCCCTCTGTGGAGGGCAGTTTCCTGGTCGGTGTTGAAATCTTAGATGGCAAGGGGGGTACGGCGAGTGCCGAGGGGAGGATTCTGGTCAAGGACTTCGAAGCAGCCGGGGGCGGTAAGCTGATTGCCTATTACCCCTTTTCCGGGAATGCGCAGGATGCCAGTGGCAACACCCTGCACGGCGACCCTTTTGGTTGCACGCTCACCCAGGATCGTTTGGGGCGTGAGTTGAGTGCCTATCGCTTTGACGGGATAAACGATTTCATCCAGGTGGTCAATCGTCCTGTCCTGAACTTCAATACAGCCATCACGCTGAGCCTTTGGTTCCGGCTGCGCGATGTTCCGTCGCGCGAGGCATTTCTCGTATCGCATGGCAGTTGGCAGAACCGCTGGAAACTATCCATCATCCCTGGAGGCAAGCTCCGCTGGACGATCCATGCCGAGAACGGGGTAATCCGCGACTTAGATTCCCCTTTGCCGGTACAGGCCGGGGTGGACTACCATGTTGCATGTACATACGATGGCCGGACGATGCTTATTTTTCTGAACGGCGAGTTACACTCGTTCCGCAGCATGGAGGGTAAGATGAAGGCCAGTCCGGTAAACCTTCTGATGGGTCAGATGCTGCCTTCGGATGCCGCGTATAATTTTCCGGGGCTGATGGACGAGGTGCGTATTTACGATTACGCCCTTGGGCCCTCTGCCATCCGCCTTCTATGGGAGGACAAGACGACCTCGCTGCGTTCGGCAGGTGCTACGGTTGGCAGCAAGTACCGGGTGTATCCGAACCCGGCATCAGGGACGGCCTGGGTTTGGTGTCCGGAGGATGGGCAGGAGCCGTTCACCTGGGAGCTTTTTAACAGTCTGGGGCAGTGTGTTCGAAGCGGGCGTTCCCGTTTGTCCGAGGGGACAGGTATTCCCCTGTTGCCTGGGAGGTCGAGTGCTGAAACCTATTTTCTACACATTTTCGACCGGAGTGGCAGGTACGTGCTGCCCTTTGTGTCGCTGCCGCGCTGACTTGACGGTTGGCAGGGTTAGGTCGGGCTATGGACGACAATAAATGGCGTTTGTGTATTTTTTTGAAACATATTTTATAATTATTTAATGCCAATAATGTATGCGAGTAAAATTACAAGTAGGGCTAATAGCCGTGCTGGTCGCCAGTTGTTTGACGAAGGCGTTTTCCCAGGGACTAGTCGCATATTACCCGTTCACGGGCAATACGGCGGACAGTTCCGGATTCGGCAATACGGCTACTGTTCGGGGGGCGAAGTTGGACAAGGACCGTTTTGGGGTAGCCAACCGCGCGTTTGTTTTTGACGGGGTACAGGGCGGAATCATCGCTCCAAACTCTACCCGCTTGAACTCAGACTTCACTACGGTGAGCTTTTGGGTACGTCCAGATGCCTTACCTGCCCAAGGGGAAGCATTTCTGATCTCTTTTGGTGGCTGGCAGGAGCGCTTCAAGATCTCCCTGCCCGGCCATGGAAAAGCCGTTTGGACGACCAACAACGAGTCGGGGATATCCGACATGGATGCGGGCGGTGGAAACGAACTGGCGGTAGGTAAGTGGCGGCACCTGGTCATGGTGCACGACGGCAGCAAGGACCGGATTTACCTGGACGGGGTACAGGTCGGCGAAAAAAACGTGAGCGGCAAGATGAAACCGACGGTACATCCGCTGGGGATTGGTTTTGACCCTATCGAAAACGCCAATTATTTCCGGGGTGCCATTGATGAGGTGATGATTTACAACCGCGCCCTTACAGCTGCGGAGATTACTGCGCTCAACAATGCACAGAAGACGGCACCAGTTGTTGCACAAGGTATGGTAGCCGAGTACCTTCTGGACGGGAACGGGCGGGATACGGGGCCTTACCGGAACGACGGGGTATCGAACAACACCGTTACGGTGGCCAACCGCTTCGGGTTTGGCAGCAAAGCGGTCCGTCTGAACGGAAAAGACGCCTATGTAGAAGTACCGAACTCTTCGGTGATGAACAGTGAAAACGCCACGATCAGCTTCTGGGTAAAGGTGAATGCCCTTCCTGCCCAAGGGGAGGTATTTCTGGTCTCTTATGGCGGTTGGCAGGAGCGCTTCAAGATTTCCCTGCCCAGCCATGGAAAAGTGGTATTCACTACTAACCATGACAAGGGCATTTCAGATATGGACGCTGGTGGGGGCAACGAGCTCCCCGTAGGCCAATGGAGGCATGTCGTGGCGGTGCATGACGGCGCGCAGGATCGCATTTATATCAACGGTGCCCTCGCTGCCAGCAAGAACGTGGTAGGCAAGTTGAACCCTACCAAGCACCCTCTCGGGATTGGCTACGACCCCATTGACAAGGGGGGCTACTTCAACGGGGAGATGGATGATGTCCAGCTCTACAACACGGCGTTGTCGCAGGCGCAGGTTACGGCCCTTTATCAGGCGCAATCAGCGTCCCCTGCACAAGCTGGTCAGTTAGTGGCGGCCTATCCCTTTGCCGGCAACCTGCAGGACAGTTCCCAGTTTGCCAACCACGCGTTTGCGAGTGCCTTCTCACTGAGCGCCAACCGGTTTGGACTAGCTAACAACGCTCTGTTGTTGGACGGCAAAACGGAGGTCAGTGCTTCCCACTCCCCCGTTTGGAACTCACCAAAAACCACGATCAGCTTTTGGGTAAACATCAAGAAACTTCCTGCCCAGGGCGAGGTCTATCTGCTTTCCCATGGCGGCTGGCAGGAGCGTTGGAAGATTTCCCTGCCTGGGCACGGCAAACCGGTATTTACCACGAACCACCAAAACGGGATATCCGATATGGATTCGGGCACCCCTCTGCCGGTGGGTGCGTGGAAGCACGTCGTTATGGTCCATGACGGGACCAAGGACAAAATATTCATTGATGGTGCTCTTGCCAGCGAGAAAAACGTGGCCGGCGATCTGAAGAACACCAGCTACCCGCTAGGCATAGGGTATAACCCCATTGACGGGGGTAGTTATTTCGAAGGTTCCCTGGATGACATACAGTTGTACAATACAGCGCTGAGCGACCAGCAGGTGAAAGCCTTGTTCGATGCCCAGAAGACCGCTCCGGCCATCGGCGGTACCCTGGTGGCATCCTATCCTTTTTCGGGCAATGCAGAAGATGCAACGGCCTATCGCAACCACGCTGTAGCGGAGAAGGCCATCCTCGACCAGGATCGTTTCTCCAGGGCCAACCAGGCGTACCGCTTCAATGGCAAGGATCAGCAGCTCACGGCTGCCAATACTGCCCAGCTCAATTCCGATTTTGCCACAGTGAGTTTCTGGGTTAATGTAGCTGCCCTCCCCGCTCAGGGAGAATCGTTCCTACTATCCTTTGGGGGCTGGCAGGAGCGTTGGAAAATCTCCCTGCCGAGCCACGGAAAGGTCGTCTGGACGACCAACCACGAAAATGGCATTTCCGATATGGACGCCGGTTCCGGCAACGAACTGCCCACGGGTGTATGGAAGCACGTTGCCTTGGTACACACGGGTACCCAGGACAAAATATTCATTGACGGGAAAGTCGTGAGCACCAAAAACGTGGCCGGCAAGCTCAAGCGCACCGTTCACCCCTTGGGCATCGGCTTCGACCCCATTGACAAAGGTTCCTACTTCAATGGCCGGTTGGACGATATCCAGATTTATGGAGTCGCGCTCAGCGATGCAGACGTCGCGGCGCTCTATGCTGCCCAAGCGGCCAAGCCTGTGGTTACCGACAGCGTTGCGCCCAGCGTACCGCTCAACCTGATGGCTATGGTACAAAACACCCAGGTGAACCTGAGCTGGCTGGCCTCTACTGACAACCAGGGCGTTTCGGGGTACAACGTCTTTCAGGGTACGACCAAGATCGGTACGACGAGCGCAACCCGGTTTTCCATTGCGGGCTTGCCGCAACTCACGGCGTTCACCTTTGGCGTGAGCGCGGTCGATGCTGCCGGGAACGAATCCCCTCAAGCCACTGTAAAAGCGACTACCGGCCAGGAATCGGCACCGGACACCATCGCGCCCACTGCGCCCAAGAACCTCACGGCCGATATCGGTTCCAATTCGGTGATTCTGAAGTGGACGGCCTCTACCGACAACCGTGCGCTTGCGGGGTATTTGGTATATGTGGACGGCAAGCTGGTGGATACCTTGCAGGCAACAGCTACTTCCAAATTCATTGGCGGGCTCGACCCTCTCACTACCTATACTTTCGAAGTTATTGCTTTTGACCTTGCCAAAAACAAATCGCAGGCAGCTGAACTGACCGTAAAGACCAAGGCCGAATTGAACACCGGGGAACCTGGCTTGGTAGCCTGGTACAAATTCGAGGGCGATGCCAGGGATGCCACGCCGTATGCCAACCACGGGGCGATTGGCGGAAACCCCGTTTTTGAAGATGTCAAGAACCGGCCAGGCGCTATGGGCAAAGCGTTGAAATTTGACGGTGTCGGGGATTCGGTGCTCGTACCCAACGCAGTACAACTCATTTCGAACTACGCAACCGTCAGTTTTTGGGTACGCGTGGATGGTCAAAACCTAGCGGATGCCGAGGCCTATGTCCTCGACTTTGGCCACTGGGACGAGCGCTGGAAGGTATCCCTGCCCCAGCACCTCAAAATCGTTTGGACGACAAACAGCAAAAATGACCGCTTCGACAAATCCATTTCCGACATGGACAGCCGGGACGGGAATGAGCTCACCAAGGGCTTCTGGTGGTACGTCACGATGGTACACGACGGCAAAGACGACATCATTTACATAGACGGAAAAGAGGCCAACCGGAAACCGGCCCCGGGCACGCTCAACAGTACGGCACGGCCTTTCGGCATGGGTTCTAACCCCATTGAAGGGAAGCAGTATTTCATCGGCGCCCTGGATGAGGTGAAAATCTATAACAAGGCCCTGACCGCCGCTGAAATCGCAAAACTCTACGCCAGCGGCGTAACGGATGTGCCCGACGCCCGCTCCGACCTGTCGGGCATCGTACGCATGGCGTATCCCAACCCTGCCAAAGACGAACTTTTCCTGGAGCACCGTTTCCCGGCCAGCGCGCAAGTGCTTTTGCGGGTATTCGATGTACAGGGCAAGCAGTTGGACGCACAGCGCTTCCAGGGAGGCGACGGGACTTTCCGTTTGGACGTATCCCAGTATCCAGCAGGGCAGTACGCACTAAATTTCGTGGTGGACGGGGCACACTATGGGACGCTCCAATTTGTGAAACAGTAAATTAGGTGTAATAGGGGCTGTCCCAACCGCATTTCGCAAGGGTCTTTTGGGGCAGCCCCCAACACCGCTAAAACGGAGGAAACTATTTTTTAACCCGAACAACTCTATTCTATCCTTACCGCAATGATTCGTTACATGTCAAAACTCGCTTGCCGGTTCTCTGAAAACCCTATACTGACACCGGCAGACATACGGCCTAGCCAGCAGGGCATGGTCGTCGAAGGTGTCCTCAACCCCGGCGCGTTTCAGTTCGAAGGCAAAACATGGCTTGTATTGCGCATTGCCGAGCGTCCAGAACAAGCAGCTGAACGAGTCTCTTTTCCCGTGCTCAATGCGAGTGACCAGGTGCAGATTATGGAATTTAAATGGGACGACCCGGATTTGGATCTTTCCGATCCCCGGTACGTGCGCTACAAGGACATGACCTACCTATCCACTATGTCCCACCTCCGCTTGATGTGCAGTGAGGATGGGATACATTTTCAGGAACCAGACGACAGGCCAGCCATCATCCATGGCAGGGGGTACCTGGAAACCTTCGGTATTGAGGACTGCCGTGTCACCTGTATGGATGAGGACTACTACCTCACGTTTACGGAAGTTTCGCGCAATGGCGTTGGTGTGGGGCTTATGCACACCCGCGATTGGATTCACATGGAACACGAGGGGATGATCTTTCCTCCCCATAACAAAGATTGTGCCTTGTTCCCCGAGCGGATCAACGGGCGGTATTACAGTCTGCACCGTCCGTCCGGTGTGGATTTGGGGGGTAATTTCATCTGGATATCGGAATCGAAAGACCTCAAGTACTGGGGCCGGCACCAGTGCATCATGCACACCCGGCCGGGCAAATGGGACTCGGCCCGCATCGGGGCCGGTGGCTCCCCTATACGGACCGCGGAGGGCTGGCTGGAGATTTACCATGGTGCTGACCAAAACCACCGGTACTGTCTGGGGGCGGTTTTGTTCGACTTGAACGATCCTACCAGGGTCATTGCCCGCTCCGATACGCCCATCATGGAGCCGGAAATGGACTATGAGAAAAACGGCTTTTTTGGCAACGTCGTTTTTACGAACGGCCATGTCGTGAATGGTGACAAGCTCACCCTATACTACGGAGCATCGGACGAACTGGTCTGCGCAGCGACCTTTTCCGTAGATGCTATCCTGGATACGTTGAAAAAGACCTGATGGGCAACTATAGGGTTGCCCAGGCTATACTGTGCCGTAAACACCCTTACTCACCACAAACACCCAATCCGCCTATGTTTATCGAGCGACTTCGGAACGAACTGGCCTTTTTCCAGGGCCATCCGCGCAGTATGCGGGTCTTGCTCCTGACCAACCTGATCTATGCACTGGTATTGCCCATCATCGAATTGTTTATCGGGGCGTACATCATGCGAAACGGTTCGGATGTGAGCCTCGTCGTCATTTTTCAATTGGCTGTCTATACCGGTATCCCGCTCACTTTTCTGCTCAACGGGATACTGCTCCGCCGCTTCCATATTTCGCGCCTGTACGCGTTTGGGATGTTGCTGAGCGGGGTGTCTATGACGGGGATGATGTTACTTAAAACATTGGACAGCGCCGGGGTTTTTGCGGCTGGCCTGGTCATGGGGCTTTCGTATGGTTTCTTTTGGGCAAACCGCGATTTCCTGGCCCTGGATACGACCAACGATGAGAACCGCAACTATTACTACGGATTGGAAACCTTTTTTTACACGCTGACCTTTATCGTGGTGCCTTTCCTCTGCGGTTCTTTTATTTCTGCGTCGGAGCGCTTTGAGTGGTTTGGGGGGCGGGTCAATATCGCCTACTACATTTTGACGGCGACGGTATTTGCGCTTACGGCGACTGCTTCTGTGTTGGTACACAAAGGCGGTTTTAGGAACCCGGAGAACGAAAAATTCCTATTTTTCCGCTACGACCGTCTGTGGAATAAAATGCTGGGCATGGCTGTCTTAAAGGGGATCGCCCAGGGCTATATTGTGACAGCCCCGGTTATGTTGATCATGAGGTTGGTGGGTAAAGAGGGTGAGTTGGGCCTTATCCAATCGCTGGGTTCTTTTTTGTCGGCTATCTTGCTGTACCTGTTGGGGCGCACTACTGGGCCCGGGCACCGATTGGGTATTTTTTTAGCTGGTCTTGCCCTTTTTGCCTTGGGTGCCGGTGCCAATGCTTTGCTGTTTTCAGCCTTGGGTGTGCTGGTCTTTGTCGTATGCCTGATTTTTGCGCGGCCCCTTCTCGACATAGCCTATTTCCCGATACAGTTGTCGGTCATTGATTTTGTGTCCAGGTTGGAAAAGCGCAATACTTTCGCCTACATCTTCAACCACGAGCTGGGCCTGTACCTGGGGCGTTTGTTTGGATGTGGGCTCTTCATCCTGCTGGCGAGGCAGGTAAGCGATACCGTGGCCCTGCGCTACGCCCTTTTAGTCATCGCACTCCTGCAATTGCTCTCTATTTTTGTGGCAAAATCCATTGTTAAAGAACGCAATCAACGGTCATATACTGTTGAAAAATAAAATGCTATGTACATTGGTAAACTATTTTTCACCTTAGGGGCCATCCTTGCCCTGTCTTTTAGCGGATTTGGTCAAAAGGGAAAAGGCGTGCCGCAGGTAGTGGTGCCCAGGATTGAACAAATGCCGGCGCTGCCTACGCCTTACTTCCTAAAAGATTGGCGGGAGACAGCTTTGGGGTTCGACGCCTACGTCTATAACTTCGAGGAAAAGGGGCCGTTTATGCCCCTTATATGGTTGGATCCGAACACCCGAAACTCCGGTTCTTCTACCTTTGGCCATTATACCGTAATCGGGGATGTGCGCCAAGGGCCTCTCAAAAACAATGGGGAAGCGCACGAGGCCCTTGCGGTGTTGGGCTCGTTGCTCGGCGGTACCCTTGTGGGCATAGACAAGAGCAAGCAGCACGGGATGAATTTTGTGCGTATGGCCCAGAATTATTTCAACACCGATAACGGCTGGAATATTGTCATGAATTTTACTACCCCTTCTGCGCATATCGGGGGTGGGTATGGCAATGATGGCTGGTACGACACCTATACCAACGTATTGTTCTATGCCCTTGGGCACCATTACCCTGAGGAGCAAGGCTATCGGGCCATCCTGCGCAAGATCGCCGATCAGTTCTATCGGGCCGATTCGATCATGGGCGATAACTATTCCCATACCTTTTTCGATTTTGGGAAAATGGTACCGGGGAAGAACCACGTTCCTGCCCAGGAGGATATGGCGGCAGGCTATGCCTATATTCTGTTCTCGGCCTATCAGTTGTTCGGGGAAGAACGGTATCTGCGGGCGGCACGGCATGCCCTTCAGGTGCTGTTGCAACAAAGAGAAAACCGCTATTACGAAGTATTGATGCCCTTCGGGGCCTATCTGGCTGCCCGGATGAACGCCGAGCACGGGGATTCCATGGATGTTTTGCGGCTGCTCAACTGGTCTTTTGACGGCGATGCGACCAACCGGGAAGGTTGGGGGGCTGTCGTCGGACGTTGGGGCGAGTACGACGTACACGGCATCATTGGCAGTACGGTACACAACGGAGGGTATGGCTTTTTGATGAATACCTTCGACCAGGCTTTCCCCTTGGTGCCCATGGTGCGCTACGACCAGCGCTTTGCCCGCGCTATTGGCCGCTGGATGCTCAATGCAGCTAACGCAGCACGGCTATTTTACCCGTTTGATATCCCGGATTCCCTGCAGGCCAACCCTACGCTGAAAGAAATCACCCGCAATGTCATCGCTTATGAGGGCCTCATAAAAAAGGCGGCATACCCGGGTTTTGACGGCCGGACCCCTTTCGCCCAAGGTGACGGCCCGCTGTGGACCAGCGGCATGCCTCCTCAAAGCATGTTCTCTCTATACGGAAGCGGCCACGCCGGTATCTTTGGCAGTATCATCCGAAAAACCAATGTAGAAAAAATCCTCCAACTGAACTGCCTGCCCACTGACTTGTTCCGAAACGGCAAAGCGTATCCCACCTATTTGTACTACAATCCTTTTTCCGAAGAAAAGACAGTAAAGGTAGAAACCGGAAATGCCCCTGTCCAGGTGTATGATGCCGTCCGACAGCGCATAGTGGCTAAAAAAGCAGCCGGTACCGCCCAAATTCGGATTCCTGCAAATGAAGCTGCCGTAATCGTTCTTATTCCGCACGGTGCCAAACTCGAAGCGAACGGACATGTGTTGGCAGCCAACGGCGTGCCCGTAGATTTTCGGTATGGCCTAAACCCGTAGTGCCTCCAATATATTTATTGCGAGGGAGCCAGTGAGGTGGGAAAAAAAGAGCCCTGCTGACCCCCCTCGATGATTCCCCTCGCAACAAGCCTAATAAAAACAGTATTTTATTTTTCATGTAAAACATTGAAAAAAGGTAGGTATGAACTTTAGTATTTCCGCACGAAAATAGCCATTTTTATATGCAATAATCAAGGTACAAGTGTAACGCTGGTGTACCAAGTGCGAAATATCATGCGGATGAATACCCTGGTTCGGCCATATCTCATTGTTTTATTTCTATTTTTATCCCTTTCCTGTTTGTGGGGCAATGCCCAGGACAGTCTGCGCATATCCGCTTTGCAAGTAAGCGATTCCTCGGGTATCCGCCTGGTAGCTATGGCTGAGCTACAACCTCATCCCCTCAACCTGAGCACTTTCGCTCATCCCGCCCAGTTGCTGCAAGGCAGGGTAGCTGGTTTAGCCGTTGCCAGGCCGGGCGGCGATCCCAATGCTTCGTTCAGTCTTCGCTTGCGCGGCATTTCCTCTATCACCGCCTCGGCCGAACCGCTGGTGGTGGTGGATGGGGTGCCAGGAGTACCCTTACATACGATTGACCCCAACGATATTGCTTCTATCAAGGTACTAAAAGATATAGCCAGCAGCGCAGCGTATGGTATGAGGGGCGGGAGTGGGGTGTTGGAGATCACTACAAAAAGTGGTCAGGAGGGCAAGCCCCAGACGTATTGGCACGGTGCCGGTGCCGTTGAGGCCATTGCCCGTACTATTCCAGTATTACCGGCCTCGGTGTACCGTCAACTGCCTGGGGCAGTAGATTTCGGTGGGGATACAGACTGGCTCGGGCTCGTTACTCAAAAGGGCTATTCGAATGTGCAGCACGTGGGGCTGAGCGGCGGAAATGCCCAGACCCAGTACCGTACGGCGTTGACCCTTCGCGACGTTCATGGCATTGTGCCCCATTCGGGTTTCCAGGGCTTGGGCGGCCGCTTGCACCTCGTGCAGCGGGGCTTCCGCGATCGGCTTAGGCTGTCTTTATACTTGGCGGCTTCCTCCAAAAATATGTCTCTCGCCGACCCTAACGCATTCCGCTATGCTTTTATCGCCAACCCTACGATGCCGGTATATGACGCCCGTTCCAGCGGTGTCCCGTATGGTGGCTATGCACAACGCGATGTATTCGACTCATACAATCCCCTTGCCCTACTCAACCAAAACCAGCGGGAGGGTCGGGAATCGTCGCTCTTCCTCTCCTTGCGGGGCGAGCTTCGACTGATTGGGCAGCTTTCAGGCGTTGTACAGTACGGTCGCCAGCAGTACGGGTTTTTCCAGGGTACGTATTCCCAAAAAACATCAAAATACGGAGGGGGAAGGGAGCGAAACGGCCTTGCTTCGGTATCCGATAGCGAATCGAACTCCGATTTTTTAGATATCTATTTTCGGTGGCAGGGCCATAGGGATAAAGCCTCGTACGCGGTATTCAGTGGGTACACTGCACAAGTATCTGGCGAGCGTGGGAGCTCCGTGTCGGGGGGGGATTTTCTAACGGATGCCTTCTCTTATCACAACCTCGCTGCTGCGCTCGATTTTGCCCGTGGCCGCGGCAGTGTCTCTAGTTTCAGGGAAAGCCATGGTTTGGCCGCTTTTTACACGCGTGCAAACCTGCGTTTTCGGCAAATTTATCTGATGGCCAACGCCCGCTACGAAGGAGCTTCCCGATTGGGCGATGCGGACAAATGGGGCTTTTTTCCTTCCCTGGGTGCCCGATATACCCTTTCAAAGGCCTTTGCCCTCCGAGCCTCTTGGGGGATAGCGGGCAATCAGCCCGGTAGTTCCTATACATCGCTTCAGCGCTACGGGCATCAGGGTCAATTTTTTTTCAACGGAGCCTATACGCCCATCTATACGGCTATTTCGAATGCCAACCCACACCTGACCTACGAGAAGACCCGCGAGTGGACGGTCGGCCTGGACGTCGGCTTGTTCCGGGACCGCTTTCGGGGCTCCATAGAATACTATGTGCGTCGTAGCAGCGATTTAATCCTGCAAATTTACGACGTTTCGCCGCCCAATCAGGCGGCCAACACATGGGTAAATACAGCGACCCTGCAAAACGAGGGGGTGGAACTTACACTCAACGCTTTTTTGTTTGAGCATACCCGATCTTCCTGGCAGCTTGGAGCGGTAATCGCCACGGTACAAACGGAACTGGTCGAACTCGGAGCCGCTGGTGCCCAGCCTTTTCAACTCGACCTGGGGGGGCCGGGGCAATGTTGTGCCGAACCGATGCGCTTTCAAAAGGGCGAACTCCTTGGCCAGCTTTGGGGGCCCGTCCTGAGCCGTGTTCTCGAAAGTGGGCAACCCGTCTTTGAAGACCTCGACGGGGATGGGCAATACTGCGATTGCGAAGCGGATAAAAAAGCGATTGGCTCGGGGCTACCCCGGCT
>JBEGMH010000012.1:0-4312 GCA_041183125.1 Bacteroidota bacterium
GATTTCCACAAGACCTTGTGCCCCAGATAAATCGTGGACGGCGTGACGGGGTCCATGACAAAAGGGCTGACCCAGGCACCGGAGGAATTGGCAGGGGTGATTTCATCTTGCCAGAACGGGGAACCGTTGGTAGAACGGTACAGCGACCCATAATAGACGGTGCTGTACATATAGTTGGCATTCGAGGGATCAATGCCGCATTCCATCCCGTCGCCGCCGTTCACGTCGGTCCAGGTGCCGGTCGTCGAGAGTAGTTTGGTGCCGTTGTCCTGCAGCCCGGAGATGACCTTGGTCGTGGTCTGGGAGGCGGAAATTCGGTACATCTGGCTGATGGCCATGCCGTTGGTGCGGTCTGCCCAGGCACTGCCATTATAGCTGTAGATCCCGCCGTCGTTGGTGGAAAAGAGGGTATTGGTACCCGGTTGGAAGCTGAGGTCGTGGTGGTCGGCGTGGATTTCCGGGTTGCCGTTTTGGCCGTACCAGTGCCCGGCGATGGTCCAGGTGCTGCCCCCGTCGGTGGATTTCCAGACGTTCACACCGCCGACGTAGATGTTGTTCGCGTTGTTGGGGTCTATGGCCATGCAGAGGTCATACCAACCCTGGCCCCCGCTGTCGCTGCCGTCCGACTCCCAGCCCATGAGGTTGCTTGGGCCGTTGTAGGTGACCGAGAAACTGGTGCCGCTGTTGATAGAGGTGTAGTAGCCCAGAAACCCGGCATCGGAAGCTCTGGATACGAGTACCCCTAACAGGCTGGGGTTATTGGCGCTGACGGCGATGGCGGTACGGTCCCCGCCCGTGAACACGCCCACCTGCGTCCAGGTGCCCGAAGCACCGGTGCTGGTAGAGCGATAGACGCTGCCGTCTGCCCCGGCATATACATAGGTGGGGTCCCCGGGCTTGAACTCCAGGTCGTAGGCGGATATATTGGTGACAACCTGCGTCCATGTGGCCCCTGCGTCGGTGGTACGGAAGATCCCGCCGTTGGTACCTACGAGGAGGGTGTTAGGGTCGTTGGGGTGCATGACGATTTTGTAGATGACCCAACCAGGGGTGAAGGTCAGTCCGGTAGCCGACCAGTTTGTCCCCCCGTCCGTGGTTTTCAGAACTCCGTATGAGTACGTATCGTACCCGTCCCCGTCGCCGGTGGCCAGGTACATGATGTCGGTGTTGGTCGGGTTGATGACCAGCCCGCTCGTGCCGATGGAGGCCAGGTTGTCCGTCAGGGAGGTCCAACTGCTGCCGCCGTTGGTGGTCTTCCAGAGGCCGCCGCCGGCAGTATTAGCGAAATAGGTGCTGCTATTCGTAGGGTGGAATGCGACCCGGTTGATGCGGCCGATGCCCGCATAGCCCCCATCAGAGCTAGTGGGCCCCATGCTGGACCAGCTCGAGCCGGGCACGGGCGCAGCCAAACCGGGGCTCTTGATGTAGGTGTTCCAGGACTGCTGCAACTGGTTGGCCGCCGGGAAGTCGCCGTTGGCGTTCACGCGGGTTTCCCAGTAGTTTTCCCAGCGCTTCAATGCCTTGAAGCCTTTGCCGCGCTGTGCTTTCACGGGCTCCAGAAGGGCGTCGCCCGCGGCTTTCATGCTGTGGAAGTTGGGTTTTTTGGAGCCGCTTGGCTTTTCCTTCCAGGGCTGTGCAGACAGGATACCGGAAAAGAATACCAGGGCAGAAAAAACAAGTGCAAGTTTGCGGTACATAGTATATGTGGTTAATGGCGATAACTTCAGCATAAAGGATGGTGTGGGATGTAAAATAAAGGCACTGTGCGAAGACTATTTGGAAACCAAGCCCACCGGATTGTCAAGGGAAGGAGAAGGGCAGGAGGAGGAAGGTAGTAACTGCTTTCAAAGCTACATCTTAATACGCATCCCTGCGCTTGAAAGGCACAAAACAGCCCCAACTTTAACGTATCTTAACAAGTGGACGCCGTCCGGGGGGAGATAGGGAAGCTGCTCTGGGTCAAAAAGGCTCTTTTTCGCCCACATAGCGCATAATTTCCTCCAACACCCGCTCCCCCGGGAGGCTGTGGCCCAGGCCCTCGGTAGTGACCATGCGGGAGCCTTTCCAGTTCTGGTGTATCGCAAGCCCTTCTTCCAAGGGCACGATAGCGTCCTGCTGGTCGTGGATGAGGAGGCCGGGGATGGTCAGCGCTTGCACAAAATTCTGGATGGAAAAATCGCGCATCCGCCAGTTGTATTTTTCATAAAAAGCCTCCTGCATGCCCGCAAACGTGCGCCCGCTCATATAGACCATGCGGCGGAAGGTATCCATCAAGTGCTCCAACTCCGACGGACTGGACAACAACACCAGCCGCTCCGGGGCTATTTCGGGAAAGCGGTGCAACATGAACACCGCCGCCATGCCCCCGGCGGAATGGCCTATGATCAGGTTCGGCGAATATTGCGAACAGAGGACTTTCAGTACATCCGAATAAAGGGCCACATTGAAGATGGCCCCGCCGGATTGCCCGTGCGCAGGGGCGTCGGGCGCAAGGATGTCATAGCCCTGTTCCCGGAGCGCATGTACCAGGGGTGCCCAGCGGCTGGCGTTGCTTTCCCAGCCATGCGCCAGCAGTACCCTCGGCCCATCGCCCTGCCAGTGGTAGTAGCGGATGGTGTCCCCGCCCGAGGATAGGGATTTTGCTTGTGACAGGGCCAATAGCTCCTGGTTGTGGAGCCGGCTCTTGGCAGCCCTGGGCTTGGAAAAGAGCTGCAGGGCCAGCGCCCCGGCCCTTTTTTTTGAAAAAAGGGCATACGCGCTGACCCCGCTGCCCACAGCGAAGAGCGTGAGGGCAGTAGCCCATTTTCGAAGAGGGTTTGTAAACATTTTCGCCCATTTAACAGACTTGTTCCGAGGGGTCAGCGAGGTGGGAAAAAAGGGCCTTTTTGACCCCTTGATGATCCCCTCGCAACAAGTCTATCATCAAATATACGACCCTAAACGCGGATATACCGCTGAAAAATGCTTTTTCGCTATTCGAAAACTTCTAATTTTGGGCGTTGTCGTATCTCCTGCACATAAAGCCCGAAGGTTATGCTGAGCCAATTATCCCCGGTGGACATCACCGTACTCGTCCTGATGCTTTTGATCATGCCCACCGCGGGCGTCGTCGTAGCCTGGCGCAAAAAGAGCGCCGAGCAGTATTTCCTGGCCGGCCGCTCCATCCGCTGGTGGACGGTGGCGGGCTCCGTATTTGGTACGAACATCAGCTCGTTCCACCTGATCGGTATGTTGGGCGTGGGCTACTCCATCGGGTTTGTGCAGGCGCACTACGAAATCGTGTTCCCCGCCATCCTGCTGATCTGCTATGTCTTCCTGGCTTCCTACCGAAAATTGGGCCTCTTCACCCTGTCCCGCTACCTGGAGATCCGCTACAACGAGGCGGCGCGATTGGTCTATACCGTTTTGTTGGTGTTGATCATCCTGGTGCAGTTGGTGGGGGCGTTTTACGTGGGCAGCATCACCCTGCAGTGGTTGTTCGGCGGGGCGCAGTTCTCGATCAGCTACCCCATGGGCTTGCTGCTGATCGGGCTGATCACGTGCAGCTACACCATCTGGGGCGGGATGGAATCCGTGGTGATCACCGACTCCATCCAAACCCTGATGATGTTAGCCGCGGGGATTACCGTGGCCTTCTTCACCTTCTCCCAGCCGGAGATCAACGGGTTCCTGGGCTTGTTGGCCCTGGACGGCAGCCAGCCGCTCGAAGCGCAAAAAATGCGGCTCTACCTCCCCACCGACCATCCCAACCTGCCCTGGACGGGCATCTTCACGGGCTTGATGCTACAGCACGCGTTCAATTTTTCCACCAATCAATTCATCGTACAGCGCGCCCTGGCGGCCAGTTCGGATGAAGATGCCCGCAAAGGGCTGATCGCCAGTGGCTTCTTAAAGCTCAGCATCCCGTTTTTTTCCATAGCCACCGGAATCGCGGCGTACTATCTCTTCCAGGCGCGCTTCGGGCAAATGGATTTCAACTCCGACAACACCTTCCTGAAACTGGTCGAAACCGTGATCCCTTCCGGTGTCGGCCTGCACGGGATGATCCTGGCGGGCCTTACCGCCGCGACGTTTTCCTCGGTGGACTCGATGATGAACGCGGCCACGACCTTGCTCAGCGTAGATGTCTATCAAAAATACATCCACCCCGACGCAAGGGAAAAGCAGCTCCTGCGCTTCAGCCGCCTGGCCATCGTGGGCATGGTCGTGCTCGCCATCGGGGCCGCTTGGTACACCTACACGCCCGACCGCTCCAACAACTTCTTCTTGCGGGTGTCGGCGCAGCTCTCGTACTTTACCCCAGGCATTATGG
>JBEGMH010000013.1:0-29002 GCA_041183125.1 Bacteroidota bacterium
CTATTCGCAGGCTCCGCCGATGATTGGGACGGGAAAGGGGAATACACCGACTGCACCGGGCTCTACCTCGCCCCCGGCCTGGTGGACCTGCAAATCTACGGCGGCGGCGGGAGGCTGTTCAACACCGACCCCACGGCAGATGCCATACGGGCCACCTGGCAGGCCGTGCGGGCGGGCGGTGGCCGCCATTTTCAGATTACCCTGTCTTGCTCACCCTGGGAAACCATGCTCCAAGCCTTCGACGCCTGCCGCCAATACTGGCGCGAAGGCGGCGAAGGATTGCTCGGGCTGCACCTGGAAGGCCCCTATTTCAACCCGGAAAAAAGAGGGGCCCATCCTTTGAAAAATATACGAAAGCCCAGCACAGACGATGTCCGGGAACTGCTCCTCCAGGGCCGGGACGTCATCCGCTACATCACCCTGGCACCCGAGATGTTCGACGCGGATACCTTGTCGCTGCTGCTCCAGAGCGGCATCCCCCTCTCTGCCGGCCACAGCAACGCGACGTACCAGCAAGCGATGGAAGGGTTTCGGCAAGGGATCCCGTGCAGCACCCACTTGTTCAACGCCATGAGCCCTTTCCAGGGCCGCTCGCCGGGGATGGTGGGGGCTATCTACGACCATAAACCCTATACCAGCATCATCGCCGACGGGGTCCACTGTGATTTCAACGCCCTGCGCATCAGCAAGGAAATCCTCAAAGACCGGCTCTTCCTCATCACCGATGCCGTCACCGAAAGTGCCTCCGGCGACTATCGCTTCGTGAAAAACGGCGACCATTTCGTGGACGAGCAGGGCACCCTAGCTGGCTCCTCGCTGAGTATCTGGGAGGCCGTTCGGAACACCACCCTCAAAGCCGGTATCCCCCTCGAGGAATCTATCCGCATGGCCACGCTGTACCCCGCTCTCGCCGTTGGCCGTGCTGATACTATCGGTAGGCTCGCACCGGGCCTCCCGGAAAACTGGATCCTCTTCGATGGTTCCTTACAATTGGTTGCCGGATCGCCGTGACCGTGAACTTTTTCCCCGCTCCACTATTATACGTGCATGGAACACGTCATCGCCCTCCAGAACGTCACGAAAAAGTTTGGAACCTTCACCGCTGTGGACGACATGCAGCTCCTGGTCAACCGCGCTGAGGTCTTTGGGTTCCTGGGGCCCAACGGGGCTGGCAAAAGCACCACGCTGCGCATGATGCTCTCGCTGATACAACCCAGCTCCGGCCACATCGAACTCTTCGGCAAAGACCTCCGCCAGCACCGCAGTGACATCTTGCGCCGCATCGGCTGCATCATCGAAAAGCCCGACTTTTACCGCTACTTGAGCGGCCTAGACAACCTGCGCATCTTCGGGGCACTCAGCCAGACCCGCGACTTGCGGCGGCGCATAGACTATGTACTCGAACTCACCGGCTTGAAAGGCCGCGAGAAAGACAAGGTCTCCGCCTACTCCCACGGGATGAAGCAGCGGCTCGGGTTAGCGCAAGCGCTCCTCCACGACCCCGAGCTCGTCATCCTCGACGAGCCGACCACGGGCCTCGACCCACAAGGCATCATCGAGCTGCGCCAGCTCATCCTGCAGTTGCGGCAGGAAGGCAAGACCGTGCTGCTCTCCTCCCACATCCTCAGCGAAATCGAGCTCATCGCCGATAGTATGGCCATCATTTACAAAGGCAAAGCGGTGGTCCAAGGTAAAGTCTCCGAACTCCTCTCCGCCCAGGAAAACCTCAACGTGCGCGTCGAGGTGGCCGACGCGGAGCACGCCGCAGCCGTCGTGCGCAGCACCCGCTTAGCGGAAATCCTGCGCGGGACTGCCCCCGGCGTACTCGACTTCCACTGTCGGCGGGAAGACATCCCGGAACTGTTGGCTGCGCTGTGTGGGCACGGCCTGCCCGTGTACGGCGTGCGCGCCACGCGCGGCCTCGAAGACTATTTCCTCCGCATTACCGAGCAATCCCAATAGCAGGCCATGACGACACTGTTGCTCACCGAGCTCTTTAAAATTGCCGCCAAGCCCAGGAGCTACATCGGTTTCGTAGCGATCACCGCTATTGTGCTGCTCATAGAGCTGGCCCTCTGGCTCGACGGCAGTGCCTACATTGACTTTGTCCTACAGTCGCTGGAGCAGTCCTTTTCCGTACAAGGCAATATCCTGAACGGGAACCTGGTCGCCTTCATCATCCTGCAGACCCTCATCGTGCAGATGCCCCTGCTCGTAGCGCTGGTGTCCGGCGATCTGGTCAGCGGGGAAGCGGCTACGGGGGCTATCCGTTTGCTCCTCACCAAGCCGTACTCGCGGGCGCAGGTCTTGTGGGCAAAATTCGGCGCGGCCAGCATCTACGTCTTTTTTCTGATCCTGTGGTTAGGGCTTCTGGCGTTGGGGGGCGGCCTCTTCCTGTTTGGAGGCGGGGACCTCATCGTATTGAAGAGCGATGCGCTGGTCATCCTGAAGGGCAGCGACACCTTGTGGCGCTTTTTTGCCGCTTTTGGGGCGGCCTTTCTCAGCCTGTTGGTAGTGGCCACCTTCGCGTTGATGCTGTCCTGTTTCACGGATAATTCCATTGGGCCGATCATCGCCTCCATGTCGGTCATCATCCTGTTTACCATCATCGGCACGATGGAGGCCCCTTTGTTCGAGCGGATCACGCCCTATTTGTTTACCACGCACATGATCGTATGGCGCAACCTTTTCGACAGTACGCTGGACTATGCCCTCATCCTGCGCTCGATGATGGTGCTGTTGGGGCATACGGCGGTATTTTTAGGCGTTTCCTTTTTTCATTTTTCCAAAAAAGACATTTTAAGTTGAAAAACGCATCCCTGCTTTTCCTGCTGTTGGTATGCAGCGGTACGGTGTTGGAGGGCCAAAGCTCGCCCAAAGCACTCATTCACGAGGTCAACCGGAAGTTTGCCCAGGTCAGGGACTACAGTGCCGATTTGAACATGCGCTTCAACATCCCCTCGGTGACCTTGGAGCCGGTCAGCGGTAAAGTATTTTACAAAGCCCCCGACAAGTTCCGCATCAAGGCTACGGGCATCTTGTTCATGCCCCGGCAGAACCCCTATTTTGCGCTGCAGAGCGTGCGCGACACCAATGCTTTCACGGCGGTGTTGAGCGGCCAGGAGCAGATTGGAGGGGTTAAAACATCGGTCATCAACGTCATCCCGAACGACAACGCCGGGGATCTCATCCTTGCCCGTTTGTGGGTAGACCCCGTGCGGCACCTCATCTTGAAGTCCCAGTTGACGACCCGGTCCAGCGGGGTGCTCACCGCCGAGCAGTTTTACGGGGCGCAACAGAGCAAAGGGCTGCCCGACCGCATCGCGTTCAGCATGGACATCGCCCGTTTCAAGGTGCCCAAAACCCTGGCCGTGGACCTGAACGCGAAGGGCAAGAACCAGAAACTCCCTGAAAAAGGGCTCGCCGTCATCGAACTGACCTTTTCCGCCTACAAGCTCAATCAAAAGTTACCGGACAGCGTTTTCCAAGAAGCCGCCGGGAAGTAGCCAGGGAGATTATCGAAGGGTGAGGAGTGGGTACCACACCGGCTGTTCCTGCCGCGCTGTGTGGTCATAGCTTTTCAGCAGCTCGACCGTCAGCACCATTTTCCGAAAACGCAGATCCATATCGCCTGCAAAGTCGTGGGCAAAAAAGCGCGCATAATAGGGGTTTTCGCCGTTCGCTCCCCGGCTGCGCACCAGAGGGCAAGCAGAAGGCGCTGCCCCGCCAATCCGTTGTACCAGTGTTTGGAACTGTGCGGCAGCATCTTCCAGTTTTCCCAGCGGAGGGAACACGGCGATAAAAGACGTGGCTTTCGCGGCATCCAAGGTGCGCTCTATATACGCGCTGCGCGCTCCTTCCGGAAGGAGATGCGTAGCCCATTGCTCGCCGTCAAGGGTCAGCACGGGCGCTTTGCTGCTGTCGGTCAAGGAAGCAAACCCCGTCAGGTACGCGCGCAGGAGGGCATCGAGTTGCGCCTCCAGGTTTGCGGGTGGCCCGGTTTGGCCTGGCGACAAAAGCTCCAGCCCTGATTTCCGAACGATGAGATAAAAGTCTTTTTCCGGCTGCAGTTTAGCTGGGAGGCCCTTGTTTTTTGCGGAGGGGAACCAGAGCAAGGCGTTGTCCGAAGAAAAATAAGACAGGAGAAAACCTTGGAGCGCACAGAGCGCGTCCCGGTTTTTATCGCGCTCGGAGCGGGTGCGCAGCCAGGGCGGCCAGGCGCTTTCCTGTGCCTGGGCGGCGATGTCCCGCCAACGTGCTTCGCCGAATTGTTCGCGCAGTTCATTTTTTCCGCGCTGGTCCAGTTCCCAGCGATAATGGGGAAAAACGAGGCCCATGTCGAGGACGCGCACTGGCGGGAGGCTATCGGCCAGCGGCTGACCGAACAAAGGCCCGAGCAGTACAAAAGGCAGGAGTACCGCCAGCAGTTGGCAGCGCCAAGATAAGATACCCATTAGAAAGAAGCTTAGCTGGGCAAGTTATTTCAAAAGTTGGGCCAGCATGCGTTCCAGGGTGGGGCCGCGCAAGTCTTTAGCCACGATGCGCCCCTGTGGATCGACCAGGATCGTCTTGGGGATAGAGCTCACCTCATACATCTGGGCCACTTCGTTAGACCAGCCTCTGAGGTCGCTCACATGGGGCCAGGTCAGGCCATCCTGCTCGATAGCTTGGAGCCAGCGGTCCCGGCTGTTGTCCAGGCTGACGCCCAGTATTTCGAACCCTTTGTCTTTGTACAAGTTGTACATGCGCACCACGTTGGGGTTTTCGCGGCGGCAGGGGCCGCACCAGCTCGCCCAGAAATCAATCAGCACGTACTTACCGCGCAGGCTGCTCAATTTCAGCTCGCCACCGTCCGGTTTGAGCTGTGCGAAATCCGGTGCGACGGAGCCTACGCTCAGGCGCATGGCTTTTTCGAGGCCAGCCTTTACGTTAGCGGCTGCTTCCGGAGCTTTATCCTGGAATGTTTCGAGGAACTTTTGGGCAAAGGTTGCATACGTACCGTGTTTGACTTGTCCCAGGCCGGACAGGACGCCGCCGTACGCCATTTGCTGTGCGGATGAGCCTACGGGAATCCGGTTGATTTGTGCGCTGAGGAAGTCGGTGACCATCTCATCGGGCAGGCCAATGCTGGCTAAGGTTTGGGCGTAGGTATCGAAGGCTTCATATACCCAGGGCAGCCCGTCGTAACCACTGTCCTTAAAATCTGTTTGGCCAAAAAATTCATTGGCAAAATATTCTACCTCCGAAGGATATTTTCCATTATTATTATTTGGATAAGAAAGATACGTACTGATGGCAGCGATACGGCCCAGGAACGGGTTGCCGTTGCGCAGGGAATCCAGCAGGGCTTTTTTCTGGGCATCCATCTCTCTCATTTGTCCTTCGAGCGAAGCCTTTTCGGGTTCATTAGCTGCATAGGCGTAGCTGCGCAGAAGCTGGCCTGCTTGGTTGTTGAGTTCGGCCAATCTATTTTTGACGTTTTCGTAGTCCTGGTTGCGCTTTGAGCTCGTTATTTCAGCGTTGCGCAGGTCCCCGCAACTCCCTTTGAGCACGACCAGTTTCTCATCGGAAGAGAGCACCAGAGGGCGGGCATCGTCGGCCATAGGCCCTGCGTAGTAGATTCGGGGGGCTGAGGCGGGCACTTTGAATTCAAAAAGTTGTAGTTTGCCCGCAGCGGCATTCGCCCGCTGAATTTGCTGGAAGGAAAAGCCGTCGAAGGTATAGAGCCCAAGACTGCCTCCACAATTGCCTACTTCGCAGCGAAGCGTGACCATTTCCTGGGCCTGAAGGGGCGATGTGCCGACCCACAGACACAGCGCAAGCAAAAAAACGCGAATTTGATTCATGGATGGATACTTTTTGCAAAAATAGGGAAACTCCTTATTGTTATGTATTGTTACCCTATAAAACGAACAGTTTAGGGACAATTGTTCAAAATAGCAAAAAATGATTGTTTACCGCAATAATTCCGGCGGGGGTTCCTTTTTGGGTACGCTCATTGCCCTGGCTTTCTTCATTGGGGTGCTGGCACTTCTGTTCTTCATGGCGCGCCTGGCCTTCCGGCTTCTGTATTTCTTAGGCCCTATTTTACTCATCGCAGCGATTATTGCGGACCACAAAGTTTTCCTGGAGTATGTGCACTGGCTGCGCAAATTGTTCCGGAAGAATTTTTTGCAAGGTGCTTTGGCACTCATACTGTCTATTATGGGCTATCCGATCGTATCTGCGTTCCTTCTGCTCCGTGCGTTTGGGCGTAAAAAGAGCGCAGCGTACACCCGTCCGTCGGCAGGCGAGCTGACGGAGTTTGAAGAGTTGGAGAGCAAGCCCCGGATGCCCCGCGAGGTTCCCCGCCCGCGACAGGGCGACGATGCCGATTTGGTGTAGCGCGTGTCTATGTTTGCTGTGTTTTCCCTTTGTTTGGCAGGGGTCGTAGGGGCTGCTTACGCTTTTCGGGTCGAGCGGCTCCGTGCCGTATGGGCAGCTATCCCTGAGTGCAAGCCCGATCCGGGCTTTGTGCCCCTCGTGCCGATCAGCGTATTGGTACCGGCCCGGGATGAGTCGCGCACCATTGGAGCCTGTATAGAGAGCCTGCTCGCGCAGGATTATCCCCCGGAACTTTTTGAAATCATCGTCATTGACGACCATTCCAGCGACGACACGGCCCGGTTAGCGGGTTCGTATGGTGTCACCGTACTTTCGCTTGCAGATGTGCTGCCGCGTGCAGGAACCAACGCTTACAAAAAAGAAGCCCTGTCACTTGGAGTATCCAGGGCCAGGGGGGAGCTCATCGTCTGTACGGACGCCGATTGCCGGCTACCCCCGCAATGGCTGCGCTTAGTGGCTTACGGATACGTACACCGGGGATGGCACTGTATGACGGGCCCGGTCTCTACTTTTGACGAAGTCAGTCTTTTGGAGCGTTTTCAGGGTCTGGATTTGGCGGGCATGATGCTCCTTACCGCAGCCGGCATACAGTCCCGGCGCTTTCATTTGGCCAACGGCGCTGCTTTTTCTTTTTCCAAAGAAGCCTTCGTCGCGGTGGGCGGCTACACTGACCAGACCCATCTCGCGTCCGGCGACGACTTGTTGCTGATGCACAAAATTATGGCGCGGTTCCCGGTGGGATTCTTGAAAACAACGACGGCAGTGCGCACCCATGCGTTGGGGGGCTGGTTGCCCTTTTTCAGGCAGCGCTTGCGCTGGGGGACTAAATCGAGGGGGTATAGCGATACCCACATCACACACTTTTTAGCGCTGGTATTTTTCCTCTGCTGGGGTATCCTCCTCGCCGTCGCCGCTGTTCCATTTGCACCTGTGGCGGCCAGCGGGGTGTTTATGTTGTTGGTGGGGTTTAAAGCCTGGGCAGATTACCGGATGTTGCGCACGGCTACCCTGTTTTTCGGGCGGCAGGAGCTGATGCGTTCCTTTTGGGCGGCCCAAGGGCTGCACATACTCTACATCGCACTGGTCGGGCTCGCCTCTAACCTGGTCACTACCTATACCTGGAAAGGGCGGAAGGTGCGCTGATCCGGCTCAGCTTAGGTTTTCACTGGTGAAGTGGAACTCCACTTTAGGATGGTTTTCCATCGCCATTTTCAGGGCCCAGGCCGACTCGGCGAGGAATACCAGGTTGCCGTGGGTATCTTTTGCGATATCCTTTTTCCGGCGGCTGATGAGGTCGCGGAGGGCTGCCTCATCGGGGCAGGTGATCCAACAGGCTTTGTGCATAGCCACCGGTTCGTAGTGTACCGATGCGCCGTACTCGTGTTGCAAGCGGTACTGAATAACGTCAAACTGGAGGTTCCCGACGGTTCCGATGATGCGGCGCCCGTCCAGTTCGCGGGTAAACAACTGGGCGACCCCTTCATCCATCAACTGCTCCAAGCCCTTGGCCAACTGCTTTGATTTCAAAGGATCTGCATTGTTGACATAGCGGAACAATTCCGGTGAAAAACGGGGGATACCTTTGAAGTGCAGCGATTCCCCGTCGGTGATGGTATCCCCAATTTTGAAGTTCCCGGAGTCGTACAGACCGATTACATCGCCGGGGTACGCCTCTTCGATCACCGTTTTTTTCGCCGCCATGAACGAGGTAGGGTTGGAAAATTTCATTTTCCGGCCCTGGCGTACATGCAGGTAATTCGTGTTCCGCTGAAAGACGCCGGAACAAACCCGCAGGAATGCGATGCGGTCGCGGTGATTGGGGTCCATATTGGCGTGGATTTTGAAAATGAACCCCGAAAAATGGTCCTCTTCCGGCCGCACGGTGCGTTCTTCAGCGGTACGGGGCAGAGGTGCCGGGGCAATTTCGACGAAGCAGTCGAGCAGTTCGCGTACGCCGAAGTTATTGACGGCACTGCCAAAAAACACGGGTGAAATATCACCCGACAAGTACTGCTTGCGGTCGAACGCCGGATAGACGGTGCGCACTATTTCCAGTTCCTCGCGTAGCACGGCGGCATCGCTGGCACCGATATGCTGTTCCAGGTCCTTGCTTTCGAGATCCGTTATTTCTACGCGGTCTTCTTCTTCTTGCTTTCCGTGGGGGCGGAACAAGACTAGTTTTTGCTCGTACAGGCTGTACACCCCTTTGAAGCGCTGCCCCATCCCGATGGGCCAGCTCAGGGGCGTGACGTGGATGCCCAGTTTTTGCTCTACCTCGTCCAAAAGGTCCACGGCATCTTTACCTTCCCGGTCTAATTTATTGATAAAAACGATGATAGGGGTTTTGCGCATCCGGCAGACCTGAACGAGTTTTTCCGTCTGTGCCTCTACCCCTTTCGCTACGTCAATGACGACGATGGCACTGTCCACGGCCGTGAGGGTTCGATAGGTATCCTCTGCGAAGTCTTCGTGGCCTGGGGTGTCGAGGATATTGATTTTCAGGTCCCGGTAGTCGAACGCCATCACAGAGGTCGCTACGGAGATACCCCGTTGGCGCTCAATTTCCATGAAGTCAGAGGTTGCGCTTTTTTTAATTTTATTCGACTTTACCGCGCCGGCTACCTGAATAGCCCCTCCAAAGAGCAGGAGTTTCTCGGTGAGCGTAGTTTTTCCTGCGTCTGGGTGACTTATGATGCCAAAAGTCCGTCTTTTTTCGAGTTCGTTCAACATGGGAAGCTGTTTCGGGCGGCAAAGATATGCCGGAAATCAGGGATTTCGTTATATTGCTTTACTTTTCAGCGCACAAACTCTGGAAAACACCGCAGTTTTGTATCCCATCGGTGGTAGCAAAAAAAGCCCACACACCGAACCAAGTCCAGACCTAAAAGTTTAAAAAGGAAAAAGACATATACTCTATGGGCGTCAATATCCATATCCAACTCAACGAAAACCTGTATATCCGCGACCCACAGGAAACCAAACTCGGCAAACTCATCATCAAAGAGGCTATTTACCTGATAGACGAAATCGGCATTGAAGACTTTACGTTCAAAAAATTAGCTGTTCGGATCAACTCTACGGAAGCCTCTATCTATCGGTATTTTGAGAACAAGCACCGACTGCTCGTCTATCTTCTGTGCTGGTATTGGGAATGGACCAAGCACCTCATCGAAATCAACACGAAGAACATCGAAGACCCGCGCAAAAAAATACAAATTGCCATTTCGACTATTGTGGATGCCGCGCTGCGCCAGGAAGCCATTGACTGGGTGGACGAGGATGTTCTACATCGCATTGTCGTCGCGGAGGGGACTAAAGCATACCATACCAAGCAGGTGGACGCACAGAACAAACAAGGATTCTTCCTGACCTACAAGGCGTTGAGCCGGAAACTCGCCGATATCATACAAGAGATAGACCCTTTGTACCCCTATCCCAAAGCGCTTGCCAGCACCGTCCTGGGGATGGCCAACGACCAGATACATTTTGCCCGGCACCTTCCCTCCCTTACCGACATAAAAATAAACGGGGAGGACTATAGCCAGGTAAAGAAACTACTCAACGATTTCATAAGTAGGTCTTTAAACCTCAACGGTGCTGCGCCAATGGACACACAGGCCGTTCCAAAAGAGGGCTGAAGGGCGACATACCATCCAGTAAATCAGGGCTTTACCGGCGACATCCCTATCCGTTCGCCTACACAGCGCACGGCGTTGCGCAGTGCGGTCTGTTGCGCAGGCTGTATCTCCACGGTGCGCTTTTCCGTGCGGTAGTTGATTCGTATTTTTTGGACTTTAAAATGGGTCAACGCATAAAACAAGTCTATGGGGATCAAGCAAGTGTGCTGATAAAGGCGCATGTTCGTCTGGGGGTCAAAGACGCCCTGGTCAGAAAAATTCATCAGTTCGACGACTTGTCCGTCGTCGAGCATTAGCAACACATTATAGTCGCTGTCTATGCGATGGTATTCCCACTCCTGTATGCCCAGGACCAGGAAAAAAGAGCGGATACTGTCTTTTTCCGTGTACGTGAACAACACTTTAGCCTCTTCGATCAACTTAGGGCCATCTGCGGTTTCGAATTTGCTCGGCACCCGGTTTCCGATGGTCACCGACTGGGAAACGACGGTTCGCAGGCTATCAAAGGGGTCTATCTCATCCAGGGCGACTTTGCACTGCGCGCCCGCGTACGCGGTGTGGAGCAGGCATATCCATAGGGCGAACCAATACGTTTTCATTCTGTATTACAACACTTTAGCTTAGCAACCCGTAGGGCTTCCCATCAACGAATCAGGGAGACGTTCCCTTTCTTTTTGTACTCTGTCCCGTCCGGGCAAATCATGTAGAGATAGAAACCATATATATCCGGTGGAAGTTGTCTTCCACGGAATGTTCCATCCCACCCGACATCGGGGTTTCGGGTATCGAATACTTCCTGGCCCCATCGGTTATAGATAATCAGTTGCATGGCTTCGTAGTCCTTGAGGCGGGCGTACAAGACATCGTTGATACCATCCCCGTTGGGGGTAAACGCGTTAGGCAGGAAAGGTTCTACGCACTGTTTGACTTCGATTCGCATGCTCAGGGTATGTTCGCAGCCCTCCCGGGTCACCTTGACCGTATAGATGGTGGTCTCTTCCGGCGAGGCGATGACGCTGGCGCCGCTGGTGGTGTTCAGCCCTGTGGCCGGCGACCAACTGAAGGCACACTGGGTACATCCATTTACCGTGATGACCGACTGTTCCCCTTTCCGGATGGGATTTTTATCGGCCTGGATGCTCAGTTTGGATGGGAGGTCTGGCACTACGATGTTGGTGCGCAGGGTATCGGTACAACCAAACTGATTGCTGAGCGCCACTTGTATAACGGTATTGTCCTGAGCTTTGACAATCGCATCAGGCCCGTTGGCCGGATCGGAAATGATCAAGTTAGCGGGGCTCCAGAGATAGCGGAGCTGTTGCAAAGTATCCCGGTTGGAAACACTTAGGTTGATCAAGGTACCGCTGATACAGGCCACTGCTTTGGGTTGCAGGCTGGCGAGCAAGGGTAAGGAACGCACGATGACGGAATCTGTTTCCACACATCCCAGTTTGCTCGTAGCGCGCAGGTAGAACGTTTGGCTGCCCCGCGTGGGCGTAATGGTGAGCGTAGGCCCGACCCCTAAAATAACGCCAAACCCAGGGCGGTTTGACCACTGAAGATCGGCGGGAACCCCACTCGTAGAGGCTTTCAACGCAAGAGGGGTAGCGGTACACTGTGTAGTGTCCTTTCCTGCATCCAGGCGGATGGGGGCGTCCATTTTCACCCGTACGGTTAGGGTGGTATCGCAGAGACCGGAGGGGGCGGTGATTTTGAGCGTGTAGGTCGCATCGGCGCTCAGCGTGGCGATGGGATTCGGAATATCGGCGGCACTTAGTCCGGTGGCGGGAGTCCAGGCGTAGCGATAAGCAGCATTACCCCTGGGGTTTAGTGGAGTGGCGACACCCGGGCACAGCGTCTGGCTCGTATCCGGCCCTACCGATGCAAAACGGACGATTTGAATGTTGACCGAGAGGCTGGTATCACAGAAATTGTTCGGGTCGCTGATGCGCACCTGATACGTACCCGGTTGACTCAGCGTCGCGACCGGGTTGGGGATGTCCGCTGCATTTAGGCCAATAGCTGGCGACCACGTGTAGCGATACAGCGGGTTCCCTTTGGGATTCAGGTTGGTCGGGACACCAGGACAAAGCAACTGGTTGGCATCTGGTACTACGGCTCCAAATTGAGCTATATCCACCTTTATGCTGACCGTTGTGTCGCAGTTCCCCAGAGGATCGGAAATCCTGACCTGATAGGTAGTGGCACTGGAGCCATTGAACAGCGGGTTGGGCACGTTGGCAGCGCTGAGGCCAGTAGCCGGCACCCACTCGTAGCGGTACAGGGAATCCCCTTTCGGGTTCAGGGGAGTTGGTTTTCCCGGGCAGGCGACGAGGCCGGCGGGCGGGGCTACCGATGCGAAGTTCGTGGTATTCACCTGTACATTTACTACCGTATCGCATTTGCCCAGAGGATCGGTGATGCGCACCTGGTACGTCCTGTTGACCGACGTAAATACGCTGGGGTTGGGGCTATTGGAGGCGCTGAGGCCCGTAGCCGGGCTCCAGACGTAGCGGTACGTACTATTGCCGTTGGGGTTCAGCGGCGTCGGTACCCCCGGGCATACCAGCACCCTGGACGCGGGGGCAACCGGCCTGAAGTTGACCAGGTTCAGCGTAACGCTCAACAGAGTACCGCAGTTATCCTTGGGATCGACGATGCGTACGAAGTACGTTCCCCCCGAGCTGGTAGTGACCGAGGGGTTGGGCACGGTAGTAGCACTCAAGCCCGTTGCCGGGCTCCAGGAATAGAGGTACAAACTGCTGCCGTTCGGGTTCAGGGGGGTAGGAACGTCGGCACAGACCAGCAATTCCGAAGGAGGGCCAACCCCGACAAAATCAGCTACCTTTACCACGACGGTCACCACCGTATCGCACTGGTACAAAGGGTCGCTGATGCGCAGCCGGTACGTCTGGGAAACTTTGGTCCTGACCACCGGGTTGGGCACGTCCGTAGCACTCAAGCCCACAGCTGGCGACCAGGAGAAGCGGTAGAGGCTATCGCCTCGGGGGTGGAGGGGCGTAGGCACATCCGGACATACTAAAATCGTATCCGGCGGGGTTTGCGAACGGAAATTTGCCACCTTGACCCATACGGAGACCAGCGTATCGCAAACCCCCGTGCTATCGGAAATGCGCACCTCATAGCGGGTATCCCTTAGCGCACGTACGGAGGGGTTGGGCACATTGGAAGCGCTCAAGCCCGTAGACGGAGTCCATTGGTAGCGATAGGAAGCGCTCCCCTTCGGATTCAGTTGCGTGGGAATATCGGCACATACCAGCAGTACATTGACGGGTGGGCTCACGCTTTGGAAATCCGTGAACCGCACAGAAATCCGGCGGGTCAGGGTTTCTTTACAACCTTTGGCACCGCCAACGGTGAACTGTACGGTTACAGAATCCACCCCATCTTTGAAAAGGAATTCAGGAGCACTGGAGGAAGAGCGCTGCCCATCGCTCAACACCCACTCCCGAAAGTTGGTGTCGCCGAGTAAGTTTTTACTGGTATCCGTGAAGCGCACCCGGTTTTCTGTATCGGAGCACCCCGTCAACGCATAAGTGAAAGCCGGCTCTATGAAATCGCCCAACACCTGTATGGTTTTGGTCAAGGTATCCGGACATTCATTTATCGTAATCAAGGTCACGGGGTATTCGCCCGGCGCAGGGAAAGAGTATACAAACGAAGACGCCAGCGTGTCGAGTAATGATCCGCTGCCAGATGCTATCACCCAGCGCCCTGCATTGCTGCCAGGAGTGGTATTGGTGAAGGCAACCCCCAGGCCATCGCATTGCAGCACGGCATTGAACGCAGCGGGCGTCTGGGCTACTGCAGCCACCTCTACCTGTATCACCGTATCGCAAAGCCCATTGACTGGCGTCACGGTGACCCTATAGACTGCATTCCCGGTTACCACTACTGAGGGATTTACGGCTGCCGTGTCGCTCAAGTCCGGAGTAGATGCCCAACGGTAGCGATAGGGCGTACTAGCCGGCGTTTCCGGGTTGAGGCCTATCCTTTGGCCGATACAAGCCTCTATACGCGTTGAGGTGATGTATCCGGAGGGTTTGTTCAGTCCGGTAGTGATGGTCTTTTCTTGTGTCTGTACGCATCCATTCTGGGATGTAGCGGTCAGTCGTATGATGCCCGTAGATCCGGTAGGTACTTCAAAAACAGGCGACTGTGCGCTGGAGGAGAAAACCCGTCCATTGCTGAGGCGGAGTTCCCAGAACCACTTCACTACCGGGGACACCAAATCCACGGAACGGTCTCTGAGGGTGATGAAGGTACTGCCGAAGCAGTCTATGACGTCGCTCCTGAAATCCACCCTCAGGGAGTTGGCTTGCAGGTAGATTTCATGGCTCGTGGTATCGGCACAAAGGGTGCCGGGTTCTGCAATTAAGGTGGCCACATAGCGGCCCGTATCGGGGAAGGTGAAGACCGGATTTTTTTCCGACGAGACAGCATTGAGTCCCCGCCCTTTGAAGGTCCATGAAAACGCGTCGGAGACTAATCCGTTGCGGCTTTGGTTATCAAAAATGACCGTGAGGTTATCGCATTGTACGCTGGGTGCGAAGATCGCTGCCGTGACCCGGGCACAATCAATAACGTTGTACTGGAAGTCGCGTTTGGTCTCTGACAGAAGTGCTTTGGTGACCCGGTCGTATTCCAGGACGGATACGCCGATGACATACTGTCCCAGGGCACCTGGGGTTACTTCCATACGACCGGTAACCGGGTGGATGACCAGCGGTTTACCGAAGCCCATCATATTTTCCACGGAGTAGATGACCTGGCCGGGAGGGTTGTTCCAGACGACGGGTTCGTACGGCGGGCCGTCCGGTGGAATGGGTTGCGGTACCCTGAACGAGCCGCCCTGGATGGGGGTGATCAAGCGGTAGACGAGCGAATCCCCGTCTTCATCGTAGGAGGAGTGGTTGAACACAAACGGCTCATCCCGGCAGATGAACACGGGGGGCCAGGAGCGGAAGACGGGGCTGTTGTTGCAGCGCGCCATAGCCGCCCCCGTGAGGTAGATTTCGAAGGTAGCACCCGTTTCGAGGGGCTTGACCACGTTTCGGACGGTCTCGTTCCTACAACAGCGTTGATAGACAAAGCGGTATCCCTGGTCGTTGGGTTCCAGGGTGAGGATGGTCCGGTAGGTAGTCGTGTGTACACAAACGTTCTTGCTGTTGATGATACAAGGGTCAATCGTATTGGTGAGCGTATCGTCCCCGATCCTGGATACAAAAACACTCTTGATCAATTTTCCGGTATGGTCGAAAACACCTATGGAAGCGGGATCGTCGAACGGAGCCTGCTGGGATCCGTAATAGCAGTCGCGAAAAACGCGCAGGGTAACTTCGTATGTATTATTTCCCAGGCATTTATAACCCATTTCACCCCCTACGATATGCGTTGCCTCAACGGTGAGCGGAAGCGATAGGATACTCAAGGTGAGCCACAAGCGGGTTATTTGCACGAGTGGGGCCCATATTCGAAGATTACGCTGCATAGCCTGTGCGTTATTTTTTTGGTGGTTTGGATATCTGCGTTTTTATTTTGGAAATCTCCACCCGACGTTCCAAAGATGCCCGGAAACTATAGATGGATCCGTTTTCGTCGTCCAATCGGTCGGGTACGCCGATCTTGGACTGTGTCTCGCCGAAGGGGCTGTCTATGATTTTGAACTGGCCATTTTCCAGATAGGGCAGGAACTGACCGTTTTTATAGGCGCGGAAGAAATTGGCGACGGACATGATCCGGCGGCGGCTTAGGATTTCGTTGAACGACTCTTCTGCCCGGGGGCTGGAATATCCCTTCAGTTCAATTTCGATAGAATTCCCCTTGCCCAGGTAGTGCAACAGTTGGTCGGAGAACGCATAGAGTTTTTTCAACTCGTCGCGCACCTCGCGCTCGAAGAAGCCTTCCAGGTTGAGCACTTCTTCCAGGTTTTTCCCGGAGGTGAACCGGTTGATATACAAGTTCTTTTGCGCGTAGTAGGCCTTGTTCAGGGAGGCGTACTCCGTTTTGGTCACGGGTGACATAGACCTGCCGTCGGGGGAGCTGTTGTCGAAATACAGTAAGATGGGCAGGTTAAAATCGATGCGCTCCAGTTCCCGTTCGACGGTGATCCGGCTTCCCAGGCGCTTGATATCGTCGTAGCCGACCTCAAACTCGAACGTATCGGGTTCATAGCCCTGGGCGTTGCTTACGATGAGGTACGGTTTACCAGCGGAGACCTCGAACAGAAAGTCATTGGAGAGGCTGTTCTCCAGGTCTCCCACCTTTACCGTATCCTGGCCCCTGATTTCGAACAACTGTACTTGTCCGTTGGGCAATGGCACATGGCCTGCTTCATCAAAGAGGAGGATTTGAAGGCTGACTTGCAATTTTTCTTGAAAAAGATCAATTTTCAATTGATTATCCCACGGATCTAAGTCTGTCAGATCGAGGATTTGCGCGTCGGGAGAGTAGTTTTTCTGTTGGGCGGCGACGCGGTATTTTTTGTTTCGCGCCAACTTGAAATGAAACACGTTGCTATCGGGGTTCACCACCGATTCGATAGGGCGTTCTCCCTCGGGTGTGATTTCGTATAGGGTGATGGTCGAGCCGGAGAGGCGGGAGCTGTCCTGGCGTTGGAACGTAAACGCGTCGAGGGTCACATCGAGGTCAATATTCGCAAAAAAGATATCGTAGCAGCACACGATTTCCCCTTCTTCCGCCAGGATTGGGGTCGCTCCGGCGCGGTTAGAGGAGAAGAGCGCCTTGTCGCCGTCGGCATTTAGGCTGAAGAACACTTCATCATAGCTGGAGTTGATCAGGGAGCCGGTCTCTTTGACCTTTCCCCAGGAGCCGTCCGGTTTGAGTTGGGACTGGAACACGTCCAGGCCGCCCCATCCTACGCGTCCATCTGTGCTGAAGTACAATTGTTGGGCGGGGGTGTGGAAGAAAGGGGCTAAGTCATCCCCATCGGTATTGATATCCGTCAGGTTTTGCGCTTCGCTGACGTCGCCATTGTCCAGTATCGGCCCGGCCCATATATCGAGGCCCGGTTTACCGCCCGGGCGGTCGGACGCAAAGAAGAGCCACTGCTTACCGCTGGCATCCACCCCCACGGCAGGCTGGGTAGAGGTAACCTGCGGGAGATTGACACCCAAGCGCAGGGGGCTGCCCCACTCCGTTGCGCGAATGCGTTTTCTGTAGTACAAGTCGCAGCGCATGTCAGCCGCATTGAGGTGTTCGCATACCGCGTAATACACCCCGCTATTATCCGGGGTGAACGCAGAATACGCATAGTGGATACCCGGCATATTGAAGCTGTCGCCCAACAATAAAGGCTCCCCTGTGCCAACCCTACGCAGGATGCGCAGCGAAAGGCGCTCTTCCTGTTTGGAGGCCCTGTAGGGCATTTTTTGCATGTAAAACGTCGTATAGGTAATGGTATCGCCCTGGAAGGTCGCCGCGAAATCCGAGTATTCGCCGTTCATCACGGAATCTGCACGGTACGGATTGGGGGCTCCAAGCAAGCCTTTGCTTACAAATTGGGCCCTATGTTCTGCGCGGTCACATTCCTCGATGCTCTTTTGGGCGAAGGCTTCCCACTCTTTTCTGCCCGGGGCGGGGTTGGCCAGGTAAGCCGTATAATCGGCCTTTGCCAGGGTATAAAAGCCCACGCGGTGCCGAATCTGGCCCAGCCAGAGGCGCGCTTCAGGAAATTGGGCGGGAGCTTTCTGAAGGACTTTTACATAGCCTTTTTCTGCCGCCCAGTTGGCATTGAAGTGCCGGGCGCACTCAGCGTACTTGAACCACACCGGGGCTGCTGTGGTATCGTACTCCAACGCGGCTTCATAAAATTTCATCGCGGCGAAGTAGTCTTTTCTCTGCATAGCGGAATCCCCGGCGGTCAGCCACGCGCGCTTTGATTGGATGACCTGCGCATTGAGCGCAGCAGAAAAGCCCAGTAAAAGACTGATGAAAAAAATCAGTTGCCTATTCATGGTTTAGAAACGGACTTTATGTATGATACAAACGGGGGCCTGATCGCGGGGGGGTTCGAATGGACCCAAATTAAATCAAGGGACAAATTTTGAGTTCCGGCAGCATTTGGTTGCGTTTCACCCGCGCCATCAGGAAGTGGATGAACACTTCGGGACCGCTCCGGTTGCGCGTAGCTATGGAGAATTCCGATACATTCACATCGTAGCTGAACCCTACCCGCCAGTTGTTGTACGACACTTCCATAGCAGGCGCAAGGGCCTCTGCGAAATCGTAGGAGCGGTAGTTCCCCACGAATTGTACGGAAAGCTGCTTGCCGGGTTGCCGGTTGAGGTGCAAGCGCGCTCCCACGCCATTGAGCCACTGCCGGTAGGTTCCCTGAAACTGCAGCATCGTATTGTACACAATGTCTAAATTATCAGATACTTGTATAGTGGCTAACACATAGGGCGTAAATCGGATGGGCAGGGATATGTCGTCCATATCGTCCTCTATAAAGTTTTGGAGAGGGGTATTCAGATGGTATATCCCCACACCGGCATCTACCTTGGTGCGTTTTTCCAGGTTGTCCACCAAGCGGTTGTCTACGCGGGTTTGAAAGCGCAGGTTAAAACCGGTATTGAGGTCCATATAAAAATTGCGGCGGTTTGAAAAGTCCTCCTGAGTGGGGAGGGAGGGATCTACGACCCCTGTGGCAGGGTCGTATTGCGTATCGAAAACCAGGCCATTGTCGCGGAAACGGCGCTGGGCGGCACCGAGCTGTGCTCCAAAGGTGGCGTAAAACCGATCCGACAAACGCTGGGTATAGGTTCCCGTGACGCTCAGGTTGGTGAAGTTGAGCCGCGAAATACCGCCCTGGTCGTAATTAAAGTCCATGCCCAGCGAAAAAAAACGCCGGTTGGCATTCGGGTTGATGAGCTTCATCTCGGCGGCAAGCGTGAGCGTTCTGAAATCAACCGGGACCGAATGCCACTGGCTTCTGAAATTAGTCATCAGACGCGACTCCCCTGCGAAAATACCTGTCAGGGCAGGACTGATATTCATAGGGGCCGCGTAGAACTGCGTGAAATGGATATCCTGCGCGGATACCCTTGTCCCGACCATCATCAGAGCGGTCGCTCCGAAGACCCATATCAAACGCTGGCTCCATGTATAGTTGGCTCTCATTGGTGTGTTTTTGGTTCTCTTAGGTTCCACTATCCCGAAAATTAAGGTTTTTTTTTATTCCCTGCCCGATTGTAACGCACAAATTTAGGTTTTTTATCCCGCTCACTCTCAAAACATACCGTTTTCTATTATAAATCAGCCTTTTTCCTTAAAAAAAAGCCGCCAGTCAAATTCAACCCGCCATTTGTTCTTTAGTTTTGCACAAAATCACCCCAAAACCAACCTTTCCCTAAATCCTTTGCATAAAACAGTAGTCTTACGCACCCGGATAGCGGGCAGATGGATAAGCAAAGCAAAAAAGTTCCCTATCTTGCAAACGTTTTCACATATAAGCCATGAAAAAATGTGTCGCAAGCATATTTGGAACACATTTTGATAGGTCTAAAGTAGCAATAGCCAATCCATCTCATGAACAGGGCAACCTGCCTTCGGTACCCACCGGGACTGACCTGCCCAAAAAGCATAAAAAATGTATAATCTCAAAAAACTATCTGTGTGAAACAAAGACTTCTACTCACGTTTGTCCTCTTTATAGCCTTTCTCAACCTGCAAGCAAAGGTCTTGTTTGTACGCCACGGTAGTACGGGAGATGGCAGTTCCTGGCAATCCGCTCTCGGAAGCCTACAATCCGCTCTCTTGAAAGCCCGTATGGGGGACGAGGTATGGGTAGCCTCCGGGACGTACACACCCAGCCAAAACGACCGCAACGCTTCTTTTGTTATCCCTTCCGGCGTCAAAGTATTAGGTGGGTTCTCGGGAAAGGAGGCGTCCGCTTCCCAAAGGGATTTCACCGTCAACCGCACTATCTTGTCCGGCGAGATTGGCTCGCCCGGTACCGAGGACAACTCCTTCACGGTGGTTGTCGTCAGAAATGCTGCCGAGGGTACCCTTTTGGATGGCTTCGAAATATCCGGTGGCAATGCGAACCACCCCGTTCGTGAAATCACCCCCTCTAACTGCGGGGGAGGGCTCTTCAACGATGCTACCGGCGGCAGTTCCTCGGTCACCATCTCCAACTGCTTTTTCAAAATGAACAAGGCCCTCTATGGCGGAGGGGTCTACAACAACGCAGGCAATGGGAATTGCAGCGGTACTAAAGTGCTAAACTGCGATTTTTATAAAAACGACGCCAAGGTGGACGGCGGAGGGATATACAACCAGGGGGGTAGCGGTATGTGCAACCTGATGATCCAAAACTGCAATTTCGAAGATAACCAGGCATACTACGGCGCGGGTATCCTCAACCAGGCTGTTTCTGGCGAAGCTAGCCCCACTATTGAAAACTGCACCTTTTTCGGCAATGGTTCCGTCGTTAGGGGCAGCCCTATATACAACCACCGCGAACAAAATGGCATCTGCAACCCCGTGTTGCGCGGCTGCCGGTTCGACAACAACACCGGGGCAGTAGGCAACAGCAACGTCGGTGGCAACACCAACACCCCTACCCAACAGCAAGAAGAAGTCAAAAAGAATAAGAAACCCATCATGATGCGGCCAACAACCGCCTATTAACAAATCATAACAGCTTAGATCCGACGATCTTTCAAAAGCGGCGACACCCAAGGGTGATCGCCGCTTTTTTTATACCGTTTTTTTAAGCTCCTCTTTTCAGGTGTTATGGGACTTGCTTCCCGTTTTATTTCCACACCTCTCTGAAGTCTACGTTGCCCCCGGTGAGGACAATCCCGACCCGCTGCCCGCGAAAGACGTCGGGATGGGCGAGCACAGCGGCAAAAGGGACTGCACAGGAAGGCTCAATGATGATTTTCATGCGCTCCCAGATGAGGTGCATCGCTTCCAGGATACTTTCTTCGGAGACGGTGTATATTGCTTCCAGGTGCTCCCGCAGGATAGCGAACGTCTTGTCTCCCAAGTTGGTGCGAAGGCCATCGGCTATGGTGTCCGTATGGGCATTCGTTTCTATTTTTCCGCTGTGAAAAGAGCGCCAGGCATCGTTGACGCGCTCGGGCTCGGCGCCGTACACGCGTGCATCCGGCGCGAAGTAGTGGGCCGAAAGGGCGGTACCGCTCATGAGGCCGCCACCGCCCACTGGTGCCATGAGAGCATCCAGGCAAGAGGTGTCTTCGATCAGTTCGAGTGCGGAAGTGGCCTGGCCGGCGATGACGTTATAGTCGTTGTAGGGGTGTATGAACCAGGCCCCGGTATCCGCTACCACGCGCTCCAGGGCTTCTTCGCGGGCGGCTTGGGTAGGTGCACAAAAGATAATGTGGGCCCCGTAGCCCTCGGTCGCCTTCTTCTTGATGTCCGGCGCGTTTTCCGGCATGACGATGTAGGCGGGGATACCCAGGACCTGCGCCGCCCGCGCCACTGCCTGCGCATGGTTGCCCGAGGAATGGGTGGCTATACCCCGCCCGCGCTGTTCGTCCGTGAGGCGCAGGGCAGCACTGGCAGCGCCCCGCATCTTGAAGGCCCCGATTTTTTGGAAGTTTTCGCACTTGAAGAACAAGGAAGCTCCCGACATGCGGTTGAGGGTTTCACAAGTCAACACCGGGGTGCGGTGGATGAGCGGCCGGATGGCCTGTGCAGTGTCGAGGATATCCTCGCGCGTGGGCACGTGGTCTAATGGTTGGATAGTCATAGAGCCGTATCTTTCCAGGATTATTTGTATTTTTCACCAAAAATACACAATTATGGCGCGTTTATACTGTCTTCTTTTGTTCGTGCTGCTCCGTTTTCCGTCCTTTTCCCAGTCGCCCCTGTCGGATATCCTGGGTCGGTTGCCCGCGGGCATGGACACCCTGATCGCTCAGTCCGATAAGTACCGCATACAGATTGTCTATACCCAAATTGACCGCGACGCACAAAACCAGCCACACTTCCGCACCTTTTCGTTCGGTGACTCTGCCCAGTACTTCTATCCGGCGAGTACCGTGAAAATGCCGGCCGCTTTTTTAGCGATGGAAAAAATCCGGCAACTGCGCATCCTGGGACTCGACCCACACAGTGCCATGCGCACAGAAGCCGCCCGGCCCCCGCAAACTGCCGTACAGTCGGACAGCACCGCCCGGGACGGACTGCCCTCCATCGCGCATTATGTCAAAAAGATTTTTTTGGTCAGTGATAACGATGCTTTCAACCGGCTCTATGAGTTTCTGGGACAAGGGTATATCAATGAGCAGTTGCGCGATAAGGGCTATGCGCGTACCCGCATTGTACACCGTCTCTCCGTGCCGGGCTTCGACTCGGTGGCCAACCGCTACACCAATCCCGTTTCGTTTTACGACAAAGACGGTGGCCTGCGCTACTACCAGGGCGAAGTCTTCAGCCAAGCCGGGCCACGCGATATGTCCTTGGGGTCCCCGCTCCTTGGCACCGGCTATATCAACAACCGGGAAGAACTCGTCCGGCAGCCTTTTGACTTCCGTTTCAGCAACTATGTGGGGCTGCGCGAGCTCCACGATATGCTACAGGCCGTGATGTTCCCCGATGCCGTGCCCGCTGAGCGCCGGTTTGCCCTCAGTGCCGACGACTACACTTTTTTATACGAAACGATGTCCATGCTGCCCCGGGAATCGGAGTACCCGAAATACGACCCTGCGGAGTATTACGACAGCTATGTCAAGTTTTTCCTCTTTGGCGACCGACAGGATCCCATGCCCAGCGATATCCGCATCTTCAATAAGGTGGGTACCGCGTACGGTTTTTTGACCGATATCGCCTATGTCGCCGACCTCCGCAACTCGGTAGAGTTCCTATTGGCTGCCACCATCTACGTCAATGCCGATGGCATCCTCAACGACAACCGCTATGAATACGACGACGTGGGCATGCCCTTTTTGTCCAAACTGGGGCAGGCCGTTCATGCCTATGAGCTACAGCGCCCCCGCCGGCGCAAACCGGATCTGGGGGCATGGAAGAAGTAGTATTGCCCCCTACCTTTTTTCAAACGGTTTTATGGGCGAATGACCCCGACGCCTGGTCTTGTTGGTCCATATAAGGCAACCAAAAACCGACTAGGTTGATTAATACCATGATACCGGAGAAGAAGTACAATCCCAGCAGCAGTCCAATGCCAATATGCATCAGGATGATGCCTATCACCCAAGGTTTTCGCAGCACCTGGAAACGGACCCCGACGGGGTAAAGCAATTCCAAAAGTACAGTACCTATCCCTACCAAAGTAAGCAATACCGGATGGGACTTCCAAATTTCAGGGTCTAACAGCCCGGTCTGGTTATAGCTGTACAGAGATTTCCAGACGGCCTCCCCGTTCCACCAAGTAGGGCCCAGTGCCTTAGCCAGCCCGGAAAAGAAATAGGCGGCGCTCCAGTGCGCCTGAAACAGGCCGATAAAAAAACGGCTGTCCGTCGAGCTTGAAGTTGGTGTACGCCTGAAGTAGGTATCCAAACTATAGTACTTCCCCACCGGAAAAATCAGCAGATAAAACAGGCAGATAGAGGTGATGAAATCTACCCCATAGGCGAAGGTTTCAATGGAATGCATCAGTACCAGATGGGTCACTAATGCAACCCCCGCAGACCACCGGGATATAAAACCCAAAGCTAAGGCGAGAAGAGCCAGTGCATAGCTGCCCGCGACTACAGTTAACACCGTGTGATACCCCAGCACTATATAGCGGTTCAGGAATTGGTGTAGGTCATATACCGTAGGGGTCAACGTATCGGCATGTGCGTCCAGGATATCGGGATAGACCAACGCCTCCTGCCCCCAGAACGCATAAAAATCCGGGAGCATAGCACAAAAGTGCAGCAGCATGAACAGGCTACCCAATATCCGGAACCCGGGCAACCAAATCGGGTTGACTTGGTGGGCCGGGGGAAGTACTCTATTGAGCGTTTCCGTCGCGAACGACATAGGCGATTTTTTTTACAGGAACCAGGTTGGGTGCAGATGCAGTCTCCGAGCGCACTTCTTGTAAGGTAGGTATTTCAAGGATGTAATATCCGGTATAGGTACTATCGCAGGCCAGCTGTTTTCCTTTGAGAGAGAAAGTAGCCACATTTTTCAGTACCAGGTCGAGGTAATCTTCCTGGAGGCTGTCCACCGCACTGGCTGGGCGGTTTACTGGGTATTTATATTTGAGGTAGTCAATATACACCCCTCTCAGCCCACTGTACCGATTTTCAGCTTCCAGGGAATGGAACTCGGGGTAAAACGCCTGTCCGCAGTTTTCTGTAACGACAAAACCTGTGCTGCGCACATTGAACCCAAAAAAACCATACCCCGTCTCAAGGCCCGTCATGCGTCCGTATGCCTGAAATACCGGATGGCGAATTACCCTACCCAGCAGCGTATCCAGGCGCGTTTCCCTCTGGTTGAAAAATTCTACCTGCGTCTCCCGGGTCATCACAGCGTTGTTGAAGACCAAAAAACCGAGGTGTACACAGAAAAAAAAGAGCAATGCCCTGCGCTTCATGTGCGGTTGGATGAAGATGGGGAAAATGATTAGACTTGTTGCGAGGGGTCAGCGAGGTGGTAAAAAATGGCCTTTTTGACCCCTCGCAACAGGTTTCGTTTACTTTGCGTCCGCGTATTTGCTCAAGATAGCGTTTAGGCGGCTGTAGTTCGGATCCGCATCGTCCAGTGTTTCCCCTTCTTTGATGACATCGTATTTAATTGCCTTTTCGTCAATGGCGGTAACGAACGCTTTTTTGTTCACTACCCAGTTGGCCTTCGTCCCTTTTTTGCCCTGCAGGGGTACGGGCTGTAAAGGCAACTCTCTGGCTCCCTGGAGGTCCCGCAAGTTATACGTCGCTTTGAGGATGCCGATTACGGCTTGTTTATCGGCCTCTTGCATACGGGAATCCGGGGCTACCTGATAGAGCATTTTCCCTAAACGGGTAACTCCGCCCCCTGGCATCGTGGTAAACGAGAGCAACGCGAGTGCTCCCAGAAGAAAAGCTGGAAAAATCAATTTGCGCATAGTACGAGAGTATTTAATGGTTAAAAATTAGACTTGCTGCGAGGGGATGATCAAGGGGTCAAAAATGCCCTTTTTTCCCACCTCGCTGACCCCTCGCAACAAATCTATTGTAAAAAAATTGAATAAAATTTTTTAAATAATCATTAAAATAAAATATTATTTGGGTTTTTTCTATTTTTTTCATAAAGATACCCATACCAACGATTGCTTTCTGTTATTTTAATTTTAATTAACTAAACCGAAGCCTATTTAGGAAAACTTTATCATTTTGATGCTCCCTCCACAGTTTGCAGTGCGGACCGGAACGCAGCCAACGACAACGCCACATCCTCCTCTGTGGTCGTCCAGGAGCAGACGCTGATGCGGATGATCCGCCTGCCCTTCCAGGATGATCCGCCTACCCAGCAAACGCCGTCTTGCTGGATACGGGCCAGCACCTGGTTGGTGCGCTCGTCGCTCGCACAAGCGACCGCGACTTGGTTGAAGACGACCTCGTTCAGCACGGTGAAGCCCTCGAGGGCGGCCAAGCCCTTGGCAAACTGCACTGCACGGAGGTGCATGTGGTGGATCATTTGGTCAATCCCCTGCCTGCCGAGGTATTTCATCGTAGCCCAAAGTTCCACAATCCGGGCCCTGCGCGACATTTCGGGCGTATAGAGCATCCCATCGCGTTCGTCGCTGAGCACGATATAGCCGGCGCTCATGTGGAGGGCAGTGGTCAGTGCTTCCCGGTCGGCACAGAGGATGATTCCCGAGTCGTAGGGGGTATTGAGCGTTTTGTGGCCGTCCACCGCCCAGGAATCGGCATATTCGATCCCTGTGGTGAGGGGCCGCAGCGGGTCCACAGCGGCGGCCCAGAGGCCGAAGGCCCCGTCAATATGGATCCAGGCCCCCTGCTCCTTGGCTTTCCGACAGATGGTATTAAAGTCGTCGAATGACCCGCTGTTTACGTTACCTGCCTGGAGCACCAACAAGGTAGAGGCATCCAGCGTCGGGATCTGTTCCGGAACGATGCGGCCCTGGGCATCCGTTTCGACCCATTCCACGTTATCCAGCCCAAAGCCCAGTAAGCTCACCATCTTCAGGATGGTGGAGTGTGCTTCCTTACCCAGTACTACGCGCAGCGGAGGTGCCTGGGCGAAGCCCCTTCGGTTGATATCCCAGCCTTGGTTTTGCAGGAGCCGATACCTTGCTGCTGCAAGGCCACACAGATTGGCGGTAGAAGAGCCGCTTACAAAGCCCGCCACCACGTGTTCCGGTAGGTTGAAAGAAGTGCGGAGCCATCCTTCCACGACTTGCTCCAATTTCGCCGCAAGGGGCGAAAGCACATACATAGCGCTTACCTGATCCCAGAAAGTAGCCAATAGCTTGGCGGCCTGCCCGGCGGGTACCATGTTCCCGGTCACGAAGCCGAAGTAGCGGGCACCCGTAGTGGCCACGGTGGCGGGGGCACCGTATTGTTGCAGGATAGACAGTACTTCTTTTGCCCCTGCCGGTACTTCGGGAAGTGCTTCCTCGAAATGCGACAGGCCAGCCACTGCGTCTTTGTCTGGGAACACCCGGCGGTTCGGGATATCGCGCATGTATGTCAGGCCGTATTCCAGTGCCTGTTGGAACAAGGAGGGATCCTCCCGTTCGTCGAACATTCTTTGTTGGATCGTATGCATAGTGGGTATTTTATATCTGTTCCGCGTGGGCAAATAGACAGCTCATTCTTCCCTTTGCCGGTCTCTATACCCAAAGGTACATATCTTGCCCCATAAAAATGACCTGCTATCTTTGAGTATCCTTTTACTACAAATACCCTAATGCCATGTTTACGGTAGTCCTTAGAGGCCTCAGCTTCTATTTCGCATTTTTTTCAGCCTTTGTCGCCTCTGCACAGCCGGGAACGCCTCTCTTCAGCGCAGGGGACGACGGATATGCCTGCTACCGCATTCCCGCCATCGTAAGAAGCACCCAAGGCACGCTCCTCGCGTTTGCGGAAGCGCGCCGCAAAAACTGCGGCGATGCCGGGGATATTGATCTGGTACTTAAACGATCTACGGACGGCGGGAAAAGCTGGTCAGCCATGCAGATCGTATGGGACGACGCCGGCAACACCTGCGGCAACCCAGCTCCTGTCGTGGACCGCACTACTGGCGATATCCTCCTGCTTTCAACCTGGAACCTCGGCGAAGACCACGAACCCCAAATCATTGACGGCACGAGCAAAGACACGCGCCGGGTTTTCGTGCTCCGCTCCAGCGACGAGGGGGCTACCTGGTCCACGCCGCGGGAAATCACCCCCGACGTAAAACAGCCCAACTGGACCTGGTACGCCACCGGCCCTTGCAACGGCATCCAACTTCGGCACAAACCCTACAAAGGGCGCCTGGTCATCCCCTGTGACCACATCGAGGCAGGGACGAAAAAATATTTTTCCCACACCATCTACTCCGACGACGGCGGCACCACCTGGCAACTCGGCGGCACGACGCCCACCGACCAGGTCAACGAGTGCAGCGTGGCCGAGCTCCCGAAAGGAGCCCTCCTGCTCAACATGCGCAACTACAACGCCACCCGCGTGCGGCAAGTGGCCACCAGCCGCGACGGGGGCCGGTCTTGGTCAGCCCCACAGCCCGACAGCGCCCTCATCGAGCCCGTCTGCCAGGCGAGCTTGCTGTGGTACGACTACCCAGGGCGTAAGCCCTTCCTCGCGTTTTCCAACCCCGCCAACCAAAAAGCCCGAAACCAGATGACCGTGCGCATCTCCTACGACCAGGGCAAGACCTGGCCACTGCGCACGCTGGTACACGAAGGCCCTTCCGCCTACTCCAACCTGGTGGTTTTGCCCAACGGCAACTTAGCCTGCTATTACGAGGGCGGACAAAAAAGCGCGTATGAGCGCATCGTGTTCAAAGAGCTATCGTTCGATGGGTTTAGGTAGGGGCTTTGCATGGCCTAAAATACCCCCCGCAAGCCCTTTCCATCGGTGGGGTTGTTTTTTTTAGCTCGCAAAGCCGCAAAGCCGCAAAGAAAAACGCTGCTTTTCACCCGCGGCGAGACCCCGTCTGCCTATCTATTTCTTGGGCTAATCTCCCGAGGGCTTCGAAGACGTTCCCATCCTGGAGCCTCTAAAAGGAACAAACTGGCGATAAAAGGCCGAAGCCATACGCCTGCTGCTACAATTAGGCGTTCCCCAAGCTGAAATCGCCCAAAAACTCGGCATCTCCGAGGAGGACATACAGCGCATATAAACCAGCACCCGTAGAGACGCGATGTTCGCGTCTTCGTTGCCCCTACAGCGCTGTTTGGGGCAAGGCCGGAATACAGAGCCGTGTTGGATCAGGGGACTGTTTCCGATGGATACCCCACCAGAACGCATACCCAGGCGGGTTTGAGAAACGCTCTGCCCCCGCCTGGGTGTTTTGTCAGTTTACAGGCCGATGGCCCCGTCGAGGATGGCCCCGCTCAGGTCGGCCCCGCCCCGTTCGGCCTCTCTCCAGCCGTTCAAGTCCAGGTTGGCCCTGCTCAGGTCGGCCCCGTACAGGTTGGCCCACTTCAGGTTGGCCCCGCTCAGGTTGGCCCCGCTCAGGTTGGCCCTTTCCAGGTTGGCCCCCAGCAGGTTGGCCTCGCTCAGGTCGGCTCCCGAAAAATCCCGCTCTCCGGCGGCATAGCGTTCCAATAATTCTTCTCTCGTCATAGCAAGAAAATTGAAAAAGTGAAAAAATAGACTTGTGACGCTGGGCATCCTCGAAGGGGTAAGCGTCTCCTTTCCCCTACTCGATTAGCTTCTACCACAAGCCTTTGTACGCTAGCAAAGATCCCCCACAGATGATGAACTATCACGCAAAAATGATCAAGAAAAACGCAAAATGAGGGTAATTTGGAGGAAAATAGGGGCGTGCAGGCTGCTTGGCTGCCCCCTCAC
>JBEGMH010000014.1:0-20868 GCA_041183125.1 Bacteroidota bacterium
TGGCCCTGGTGCTGGGAAACGAAGTGGAAGGGGTATCCGATGGGGTGCTCGGTCTCTGCGACGGCGCCCTCGAAGTACCGCAGTTCGGCTCTAAACACTCCCTGAACGTAGCGGTATGCGCCGGTATAGTAGTTTGGGAAGTGTTCAGGAAATGGAAGTTTGCTTGATTTGGCCTCAAGGGGGGAGCCCTGAACAGATATCCCTCTATAAGCCTAAAATAACCGTTGTATGGCCTATTGGTTAGTGAAATCCGAGCCTTTTGTATATAGCTTCGAACGATTGCTCGAAGAAAAGAGGGTGGTGTGGGACGGAGTGCGCAACTATATGGCCCGCAACTACCTACGGGCTATGGCAAAAGGAGACCGGGTGCTCTTTTACCACAGCCGGGAAGGACTGGAAGTAGTCGGTATTTGCGAGGTATTGCAGGAACATTACCCCGACCCGACCGCTGAAGCCGGCGACTGGTCAGTAGTAGAGCTAGGCCCGGTCATGGCCCTGCCACGGCCCGTATCCCTGAAGCAGATCAAAATGACCCCCGAACTTCAAAATATCGGCTTGGTGCGCATGGGGCGATTGTCCGTTATGCCACTGACCGGAGAGGAGTATGAAAAGATTTTAGAACTGTCCGGGGCAGGGTAGGGGGCTTTGTGAGGATGAAATCCCGGTCGTCCGGTGGGATGAAACCTGACTGGCAATAGGCATAACGAGAACGAAAAATATGGCGTTTTTTTCTTCCAAAGAGGAAACCATCAATTTTAGGTCGTCCAACTGGTTCGAACAGTACCTCGCGTTTCGCCTGGAACACCCGGCAAGCCTGGATATCCCGGACCCCGCTCAGTTTGGACTGAGCGAGGAACAGGTCAGGGAAGTACCTATTCTTCAAAATCCACTCTATGCTATGCTGCTGCACAGCGGTATCGTCTATGGGTTTCCTTTCCTCTCCCCGTTCAAGCCGGTGCCGCCGGGCGATTACGAAGACCGGTGGAGAACAAAGCTGATCCTTCTGGATACGATCTTGTTCAGTACCATCGAAGACCTCAAACAGCGCGACGGGGCCCGGTCTCATTACCCGGAACAGTTAGAGGAAGCGGGCAACCTGATTCGCGCATATTACCGGGGTATTCTTTCCGCGCACGCCGGGGAAGAAGTATTTAGTATAGAGCAGCAGTTGGCTCACCGGGTCATGTTCCATCGCAACTGGCTGGACTGGCGGCGTACGGGAATCAATGCACACCTGTTCTGGGACTGGTTCTTCTTTCAGCTCTATATGCGCGAAGCGGTGAGGGGAAGGGGCGCAGATTTCGATTTCGAAGCCCTGGTGGCAGAAAAGAAGGCTATGAAGTGGCTCTCTATGCAACTGATCGCCGCCGCCGCGCACTCCGACCGGAAAGTGAAGCGGCGGGAAGGGATACTGGCCCACCATTTTCAGAAGTCAGCACAATTCTTTTCCCAGGGAGAGCGCGATCGCTTGGGGCGTATGTTCGAAAAGGGAATCCGCCTCGATGAGCTCCACTTTCCGGAAACGGAGTGGATGGCGAAGCGCTATTGGCTTGACCTGAGCTTATTGGTCATCTACGCGGATAAAGACATCCATGAGGCAGAAGAGGGTTTCCTGCACCAGTTGATGCACCGCCTGGGCCTGCCGGAATCCGAACTGACGGAGAGCAAACTGGCCTTAGGGGGCTTCCTGTTGCGCTTTGGCAGGAAAATGCCCTTTATCAGCGGACGAAAAAGCAGCCTCGCCCTGATCGGCCAGGCATTGGCCCAGAATTTCTCCAAGATGCAGAAAGCAACCCACGCCGAATACAAGGAGACACTGGATATGGCCGTGACCCTTGGCCGGCTGCTACAACACCAGGTGGGCCTTGGCAAGGGGAAGTCGCTTCCGAGCGAAGAGGAAATCCGAGCCGCGTTCAACCAGATCAAAGACCTGCCCAAATTCCTCCCGTTTTTTACGATTATATTCGTGCCCGTACCGGGTATTACAGAACTGTACCTGCTGTTAGCCTATTCCATCGAGCGCCTTTCAGGGGATTCCCTGCGCCTATTGCCCTCGCACTTTTCTAAAATGGTCAAAGGGGAGAAAGACCCGGAAGAAGAATCAGACCAATAAGTCGAAGAGCATAGCACTGTCGTTGACCGTCTGGAAACTGATGTGGTATTGCTCCATGCGCTGGATCAGGCCCTCGTAATCTCCCTTTTTTTGCACTTGTATGCCGACCAGGGCAGGCCCGGAATCGCGGTTGTGCTTCTTGGTGTACTCAAAATGGGTGATATCGTCACTGGGACCGAGCACGTAGTTCAGGAACTCCCGCAGCGCGCCCGCCCGCTGGGGAAAACGGATGACAAAATAGTGCTTGAGCCCTTCGTACAACAAGGCCCGCTCACGGATCTCCTCGGTGCGCGTAATGTCGTTGTTGCCGCCGCTGACGATACAGACTACGCACTTTCCCTTGATTTGCTCCCGGTACTGGTCGAGCGCAGCAATAGAAAGCGCCCCGGCCGGCTCTACGATGATCCCTTCCTCACTGTACAGGTGCAGCATGGTGCTGCATACTTTGCCCTCTTCTACTAACAAGAGGTCGTCGCACACCTGCTGGGCAATCTGGAAGGTCCTTTCCCCGACCCGTTTGACGGCGGCTCCATCTACAAAAGGATCTATGCGGTCCAGGGTAATGACTTTGCCCAATTCGAGGGCTGTCTTCATCGAGGGGGCACCAGCCGGCTCGATGCCGATGATTTTTGTCTGTGGACTCACCTGTTTGAAAAAACTGCCCAACCCGGACAAGAGGCCCCCGCCTCCAACGGGCACAAAGACATAGTCAATCTCTTGCGGGCAGGTCTCCAGGATTTCCAGGGCTACCGTTGCTTGTCCTTCTATAACTCTTTCGTTATCAAATGGATGGACAAAAATTTTTCCTTCTTTTTGCGCGTATTCAATCGCCTGGGAGTACGCATCGTCGAAGGTGTCGCCCGTCAGGACGATTTCGACGAATTCTTTTCCAAAGAGCTTGACTTTGTTGATTTTCTGTTGTGGGGTGACGCTGGGCATATAAATCCGGCCCTTGGTTTCCAGCTTCCGGCAGGCTAAGGCGACGCCCTGCGCATGGTTGCCGGCACTGGCACAAACCACCCCCTGGCGCAGGGTTTCCACAGACAACGTACACATGAGGTTGTACGCCCCCCTGATCTTGTAGGAGCGTACAACCTGCTGGTCTTCCCGCTTGAGCAGGATGGTGCAGCCAAACTTTTCAGAAAGGTGCTCATTGAGTTGTAAAGGGGTGGTATCTGCCACGCCATTTAACCGCACCTTTGCCTGATAGACAGCAGATACCCGGACAAGGCCCGGGATTTCCTGTACTTCTGCGACCATCCGTATGGGGTTATTCCGCTTGAGCTTCCGGGCGGAGGCTGCGCACCGCGCGACCTGCCTGCCACATTTCGCTGTCGTGGAGTTGTTTGAGTTCGGCTTCGAGTTTCTCCCGGTAATCGGGCTGGCTGTTGGAGTCAATGGAGCGCTGGGCCTCGTTGCCGGAAGCAACGCTGTCATAGAGCTCCTCAAATACGGGAGATACGGCATCGCGGAATTTCTGCCACCAGTCCAACGCACCGCGCTGGGCAGTAGTGGAACAGTTGGCGTACATCCAGTCCATGCCGTTTTCCGCTACCAGGGGCATCAGGCTCTGGGTGAGCTCCTCCACCGTTTCGTTGAATGCCTCGGAAGGGCTGTGGCCTCTCTTGCGCAGGCAATCGTATTGTGCGGCAAAAATGCCCTGTATAGCACCCATCAGCGTACCGCGCTCGCCGGTCAGGTCGCTGAATACCTCTTTTTGAAAAGTCGTTTCGAAAAGGTAGCCGGAACCGATACCGATGCCCAGGGCAATCGCGCGGTTGCGGGCATTGCCCGTCGCATCCTGGTGCACGGCAAAGCTGGAGTTGAGGCCTCTGCCCGCTACGAACAGGCGGCGCAACGAAGTGCCCGAGCCCTTAGGCGCCACCAGGATGACATCTACGTCGGCAGGGGGGATAATCCCCGTGCGCTCTTTGTATGTGATGCCGAAACCATGGGAAAAATACAACGCTTTCCCAGCGCTCAGGTGGGGCTTCAGAGCCGGCCATACGGCAATCTGGGCAGCATCGGAGAGGAGGTACTGCACAATCGTAGCACGCTCGGCAGCTTCTTCAATGGAGAAAAGGGTCTCACCGGGTACCCATCCGTCATCTACCGCTTTGTCCCAAGTAGCAGACGGAAAGCGCTGCCCGATGATTACATTGAACCCGTTGTCGCGCAGGTTGAGGGCCTGCCCGGGACCCTGTACACCGTACCCGATAATGGCGATGACATCGTCCGCCAGGATTTCGTGTGCTTTTTCAAGAGGGAATTCCTCCCGGGTGACTACATTTTCTTGCGTTCCGCCAAAGTTGATGCTTGCCATACTATTCAATCAAATTTTACAAGTTATGAAACTAGGTTGGTTAAGAGGAGGCAGTGATAAAGGAAAAAAAGGAGCATTTTGTTTACACGAAGGCCCTTGAAGGAGTACAGCAGCGCTATATGACCGAAAAAAGGCATAGTGTGGATAGAAAAGGCTCTTTTCAACCCCTTGGCAGTCCCCTTCGCAGTAGGTCTGCCAGGTAAAGGTACGCCCCGGACTACGCTTGTCGGGAAAAAGAGACCTGGAATTGCGCGCAATTTTAGAGGTTTTTACAACTTCAAAGACCAGGAAGCACCTAAAACTTATAGCAGGGAACATCGCTTTTCCCACTAGATATTTTCCCAAACATGCGATAGGAGAGCGCCAGGCCAGCCGTGTAATACCAGTCGGTAAAAATCCCTCCCCGTTGGTAAACCAGGTTGTTGGGGGCGATATCCGGGCTAATGGTAGGGTTGCTGATGTAGGCGGCTAATGCGCCCCGCGAAAGTAAAATGTCCCAGTACCCGACGTCCTGTGCGGAGACGTCGTCCAGATAATCGGTCTGAGAACGGCGGCCGATCAGTTCAACCCCGATGCCCCAGCGGTCGTTGAGCGCAAAATGTAGCCCACCCCCTACGGGTACGCTGAGCTGGAAAGGGGAGTAAGGTGCCGGGTAACCCGCTAACCCCTGGCCCTCCGTGCCCAGGGGCCGAAGCCGGATTTCCAGCCCATCCAGGGTAAGCCGGGGGTCAAAGTAAAAACCAGCCGCCCCAAAAGCAACGTACGGGGAAACCCGTACATTGCCCAGGTACAGATTGAACATCCGCCATTCCCCCATCAGGCTCATTTCTCCGATGGGGGAATAAAAGAAGAGGCCGTTGTCAAGGGTACCCGCAGCACGGGCTTCGTTGCCGGCCACCCGCGCGTAGGCGAGCCCGGCACGGACGCTGAGCGCGTTGGAAACGCGCATCCGCAGAAAAAGCCCACCGCTGGGACCGGCATCCTCTAAGTAGGAAGTCCAGTCGCGCGATAGGTCGCCGCTGTAAAAGGCCAGACCGCCGGTAGCACCGATTTCAAAGCTTTGCGCCTTGGCCGAAAAAGGAAGAAGCCCAAGAAGCGCGATAAAGAAAGGTCTGCTCATGCGTTTTTTTGTATTCTTTGCAACTATCATTAGGAAACGTTGTATTTAGAGCGATAAGTGCATACCGCTAGCCCCAAGTTGGGCCTGGACGGCAATATATTTTGAATTTTATAGATTTTTTACATGGCTATGCAAAAACAAAGCGGGGAAGCCGATCCAAAAGAAAGAGCGCGTTTTGATAAAAAACAGTTCAAACGCTCCCTGCAGGTGTTCGCGTACTTGCTGCCCTACCGCTGGGCCTTCGCCCTGGGGATGTTCTTCCTGTTTGCAGGCAGCCTCCTCTTCCTGGCCATCATGAAACTGCCGGGCGAGATGTTCAATATCGTCTCCGGGGAGTCGCGCTACGGACTGTCGCTGACCCAGGTGTTCTTATTGCTCCTCCTCCTGCTCGGGGTCCAGAGCGTCCTGTCGTATTTCCGGGTACAGCTCTTTGCGATTGTCAGCGAAAAAAGTATGGCCTCCTTACGGGCAGAACTGTACGAAAAACTGGTCTCCCTGGGCATCCCCTTCCTGGAATCCCGTCGAATCGGGGAGCTGACGAGCAGAATGACCAACGACGTGACCCAGGTACAGGGCGTTTTTTCGGTCACCCTGGCCGAGTTCCTACGGCAGTTGATCGTACTGTTAGGCGGCGTGGGCATTATCATCTTTTCTATGCCGCACATAGCACTTACTATGTTAGCTACCTTCCCGGTAGTAGTGGTCCTGGCCATGTTTTTCGGACGGCATATCCGGCGTTTGATGAAGTCGCGCCAAGATCAGTTGGCCAGTACCAACGTAGTGGTGGAAGAAACGATGCAGGCGATACAAACCGTCAAAGCCTATACGAATGAAGCCTTAGAGGTAAAGCGCTACCGGAAGGCCCTGGACGAGTCGGTGCGCGTCTCGCTAAAATCCGCCCACATGCGCGGCCTGTTCGCCGCCTTTATCATCTTCTTCATGTTCGGCGCTTTGTTTTTTATCATGTGGAGGGCAGCCCTCATGGTCCAATCCGGCGAAATGCTCAAAGGCGACCTCGTGGACTTTGTGGTCTTCACCGGGATTATCGGGGGCGCCATCGCCAGCTTGGGAACGTTCTATACGGAATTGGTATCCGCCATGGGGGCGACAGACCGGATACTGGATATCCTGGAGCAGCCCTCCGAGCTGGACCTCAAGGAAGCAGCCCAACAGGAAACACCTGGGCGTTTCAGAGGGGAGATCGTCTTCAAGGGGCTTCGTTTTACCTATCCTTCCCGTCCGGATGTACCGGTGTTGAAAGGGATTGACCTGCATATCCAGCCAGGGCAGCAGGTGGCTTTAGTAGGCGCAAGCGGTGCGGGGAAAACGACCATTATGCAGTTGTTGCTCCGCTTCTACCAACCGGAAAGCGGGGAAATCCTGGTGGATGGCCGCCCCGCCCATGCGTACGGCATCCGGGAATATCGGAGCAACCTGGCCGTAGTGCCGCAGGAAGTGCTGCTCTTTGGCGGTACGATCCGCGAAAATATTCAATACGGCCGGCAGGATGCCACAGAGGAAGAAGTAGTGGAAGCCGCCCGTAAAGCAAACGCATGGGAGTTTATCGCATCGTTTCCCGATGGGTTGGATACCCTGGTCGGGGAAAGGGGGATTAAATTGTCGGGAGGCCAGCGGCAGCGCATTGCCATTGCCCGGGCTATCCTCAAAGATCCGGCTATCCTATTGTTAGACGAAGCCACGTCCTCCCTGGATGCAGAGTCCGAACGCCTGGTCCAGGAAGCGCTGAACGTATTGTTGAAAGGGCGTACCTCGATCATCATCGCACACCGATTGGCTACCGTTCGGGACGTGGATTGCATCTACGTGCTCGAAGGGGGCCGCATCCTCGAGCAGGGCACGCACGAAGAACTCACCCGCAAAGAAAACGGCGCATACAACACGCTGGCTAAACTGCAGTTCGAGATTTGAGACGGCTCAGAAGTGTTTTGCCCCTCTGCCTGGAAAACAAAATTACGAATCAGTCTTTGTTGGTGTGGTTTTGCGAAGCAAAATCACACCAACAAAGACTGATTCAAACTATTTTTTGGTTGCATCGGGCGAAAATGGTGCTTTGAGACAGTTCGCGCCTCGGCGGTAAGCCTAGTTCCCAGCATCCGGTTTGACCGTGCTTGACTGGGCATCCTGGCGGTCAAAGCGCTTCACCTTGGCCCTGCTCTTCAGGGGGATGTAGCGGTAGGGGCGCTCCTGGATGTCGGTGATGAGCGAGTCGGTGCGCTGCCCTAACCCGCTGAGGTCTTCGTAGAGTTTTTCGTCGTGCAGGAGTTTGCCGAGGGAGCCTTTGCCCTCGTTCACATCGGCCATGATGGTGTTGATGCCACTGAACGTTTGATCGGCGGATTGGACCGTTTTTTTCAACCCACCTAGGGTAGCATCGAGTTCGGCCATGGTTTTTTCGAGGTTGACCTTGTCGAGCTGTCCGCTGAATTTCTCGGCATTGGCGATGAGGCTGCTGATACGGGCATTGCTGGCCGCGATATTCTGGCTGATGCTGCGCATGTTCCGCAGAGAACCTGCAATATCGCCTGAGGAGCTGGCCATGAGCGCGTCAAGCTGCGCGGTGGAATGGTTGAGGTTGGCCAGGGTGCCCTGTAGGTTGCGCAGGCTTTCGGCCAGGGGGCCCTGGGCGTCTTTGCTCAGGAGCTGCTGGTTCAGGGAGTCCAATATGTTTTTCAAACCGGATTGTACGATAGACAGATAGGTGTTGAGCTCATCCGGGCTGACCATAGAGCCCAGCATCCCGAAAACCCTTCCCTGGATATAATCCCCGCTTTGGGCACAATCCTCGCCGCTACAAGCAGCTTGGTAGCGGAGCGCTACCGACTTCCCGCCCATAAACCCTTCTTCCCGAAGTTCCGCTAAGGTGTTTTTGGGGATACGGACGTCCTTCTCCAGGCTCAGGGTGACCAATACGTTGTCTTTGCTCATCACGGGCTGTATTTCAGAGACGAAGCCTACCTGCACCCCGTTTATCGTGACCGGGGTGGACAATTTCAAAAGGCTCACGTTGTCGTATTCAACATAGTAAATGTTGGAGCGTTTCAGCAGGTTTCTGCCTTGGATGAACTTGTAGCCCCAAAAGGCCAGGGATAATGCGATGGCGGCGAGCAGGCCAATTTTTACTTCGTTGGAAAAAATTTTCATTTTCAAGGTATTGTGCCATTGGTGGCGGAGAAACGCGAACAATCGCGCAAAGTTATACCAGAATTTGCAGAATACGGCGAAAACAGCGCATAGATTGGCGCTTATTCCTGCATTTTCCGGGCGAGCTCAAGCGAAATCCGCTGGCCGTTTTGGTACGCTACAATGAAAGCGTCCCGGAACCCGGCTGACTTGAGCTTTTCAAGGGCACTACTGGCCCCCTTTACGTCCGGGAAAGACTGGGTGCGGTATTTGTACCATTTGTCTTCTTGTACCGATTCAATGGGAAAAGGAGCTTTCGAAAAGCGGTTGCTCATACCAACGGGGCTCGAGACGGCGGCGACTTGCACATAAAATTGAACGCTGCTGCCGGGTAAGGCCCCCGTGCGATCCGTCGTCCGGTTTTTCGGGGGGATATTTAGGTTGAAAGGCATGCTGCCCCCGGTAGCGGGGGCTGTAGCAGGGCTGGTTTCCCGGGTAGGGTAGGCGTTGGACGTGAACACCGGGGCAGCAGGCTTCGCTGCTGTCGCGTAGGGGGCTAAGGCAGATTTATATTGTGAAAACGCATGTTTGATGGCATCTGCAATTTTTATTTGGCCATTTTCGCTTCCTATGAAATTTTCTTCGCCAATATTGGTTAGGAACCCGGTTTCGATGAGTACACTGGGCATAGCTGTCGCTTTGAGTACCATAAAGCCTGCTTGTTTGACCCCTCTGCTTTTGCGCTGGGCCCTGGTTTTCAAGGCTTCTTCAACCAGGGTGGCAAAATCAATGCTTTGTTCCAAATACGCGTTTTGGTACATGCTCAGCAAGATGTGGCCCTCCGGTGAGTTGGGGTCGAAATCGTAGTTCTGCTCATAGTTTTCTTCCAATAGGATGGAGGCGTTCTCCCTTTTGGCCACCTGTAGGTTGAATTCCGCCGTGTGCAGCCCCATGACGTAGGTTTCGCTCCCATACGTCGCCGAGCCGCCTGCCGGCATAGCATTGCAGTGTATAGAAATAAACAGATCGGCATTGTTGCGGTTGGCAATCGCCGCGCGTTCGTGCAGGGGGATAAAAACATCGCGATCCCGGGTCAGCACGACCTGGACCTCCGGGTGGTCTTTTCGAATCGCATCGGCCAAAAGCAGGGCTATCTGGAGGGTGATCGTCTTTTCTTTCGAGTAGGCACCGGAGCAGCCGGGGTCGTGCCCGCCATGTCCGGCATCTATAACGACCGTTTTAATGGTATTTCCTTTTTTTGCAGGCCATTGTTTGATAACTTTGCCCGGCTTTGCCAACGGCAAGGGCAGAGGGGCTAGGTGGCAAAAAGCGGTGGGCGCAAGCGCAAACAGGCAAACCATCGCAGAAATCCGGAAAAAACGCAGTAATGTGTTCATGCTTACTTGGCTTTTTTGGAAAACGGGGAAAAGGGAAGGAGGCAGTACGCCGTTTCTATTGGTACAACACTTGGCTACTCATGCAAAATAACATATTAAATCTCTTGAAAACAAACGCTCTTTTCCTGCTTTTTTGTTTGATAGGAGGTGGAAGACTTGCATGGGCCCAGGAAGCCAGGCCACCGCTTCCCCAAGATACGTTGCCCCGACTGGTCAATGACACGCTCCTCCTGCCCGGGGATGCTATCCGGCTCAGCAAAGACTCCCTGGACGAGGAAGTCACCTACGGCGCTCGCGACTCCATCGTGCTGGACAACGACCTCAAAAAAGTCTTCCTGTTTGGGGGTGCCCATGTCGAATATACCGATATCTCCCTCAAAGCAGCGTACATCGAACTCGACCTCGAAAACAATGAGGTATATGCCGAAGCAAGGCCCGATAGCAGCGGCTACCCTGCCGGGGTGCCCGAGTTTACCCAGGGGGAACAGGTGTTCCAGGCCCAACGTATGCGCTATAATTTTAAAACGGGCAAAGGGATTGTCTATGACGTGACCACCCAACAAAATGACGTCGTGGTGCACGGGGGCAAAACGAAATTTGTGGGCGGGGATAAAAAAGACAGTACCTCCAACGATGTACTTTACAGCCAGGATGCCTTGTTCACCACCTGTAATGCAGAGCACCCGCACTTTGGGATACGGAGCCAAAAGCAAAAAGTAGTGCCCGACAAACTCGTCATCGTCGGCCCTTCCCAGTTGGAGATCATGGATATCCCCACACCCCTGTGGCTGCCTTTTGGTTTTTTTCCCATCAATAAAAGCACGCGTTCCACTGGGTTGCTCTTTCCAAAAGACTATGAGTACTCCAACCAATGGGGCTTCGGACTGCGCGACGTGGGCTGGTTTTTCCCCTTGGGCGAGCACTTCAACCTGGCCCTGCGCTCGGATATCTACCTGCGCGGAACCTGGGGGGTCAACGCGTCTTCCGATTACCGGAAACGATACAAATACAGCGGCAACTTCCGCCTGGGCTTCGATTCGAGAAAAGTGGAAGACCTGCAGACGGGCTTGTTCGACCGCACGAAATCGGTCTCGATCAACTGGTCGCACCGCCAGGAACCCGCTGCGCACCCGAGCGCACGGTTCGGGGGCTCTATCAATATCCAGACCAACAACTATCAAAACCGGGTGTTCAACGACGCGCAAAACGTCCTCAACTCCCAGTTGAACTCTAATATGAGCTTCGATAAGTCCTGGCCCGGGAAACCTTATAACTTTTCCGCGAGCTTTAACCACAGCCAAAACCGCCTCACCCGGGCCGTGACCATCAATTTTCCCGATTTCCGCTTCCTGACCCAGTCCTTGTACCCGTTTAAACAAAAAAATAGGGCAGGGGAGGAGAAGTGGTACGAAACCATCGTCCTGCGCTATTCCGGCGAAGCCCGCAACCGCTTCGAAGCAACCGATACGACCTTGTTCACCAATGCTACCCTCGACAATGCCCGCTTTGGGGCAAAGCACGATGTCAGCGCCAGTACCTCTTTCAAAGTACTCAAGTACTTCAACCTGAACCCCAACGTCACGTATCGGGAAGTGTGGCAGTGGAGCACGATCGAAAAAGACTTTGACCCACAGCCTAAAGTGCGCGTGGACACGGTATATAGCCCCGACCGCACCCAGTACCAGGTGAAATACGATACGCTGGCGTTCGGCTCCCAGTTTATAGATACCTTGCGTGGCTTCCGGGCCTTCCGGGAGTTTTCTACCGCGCTGAGCCTGAACACGCGCTTGTTCGGGACGATGAATTTTGGAAAAAACTTTTTCCTGCGCAGCATCCGCCATGAACTCCGCCCCAGCGTCTCCCTCATCTACTCCCCCAACTACCTCAGCCCTACCCTGGGGTATTACGACGAAGTACAGCGCGATTACCGCGACCCGAACCTGCTGGACCGATACTCCATCTTCGATGGCGGGATATACGGCGCCCCTCCTGCCTCCGGCCAGCAAATGGCCCTGGGCTACTCCCTGAACAACATCTTCCAGGCTAAAGTACAGGGCCGGCAGGATACCGTCGCTAAAAAGATAAAACTCATAGACAACCTCGTGGTAAGCGGTAGCTATAACTTCGCCGCAGACTCGCTGCGCTTTAGCCCGGTCAGCATCAGTACGACCGCCCGATTCTTCAAAGGGATTACTACTATGGGCTTTTTCGCCGTGGCCGATCCCTATATCACCGATGCCAATGGGCGTAGAATCAATACTACCGTCTGGGCAGACCGCCAGCGCCTCTTGCGCCTCGACAATGCCTCTATCCGCTTTAACTCCCAGTTGACCGTGGGCAAATTGCGCGCATTGCTGCAAGGTACCGAGGAAAAAGTAGTGGAAAAGGTAAATTACAACCAACCAGCCTCATCCGTCCCCGACGACGAGGAAGGCGAACAACCCGGCGAAACACCAAAAGAACCCGAAGAAACAGAAGCCGACCTCTGGTCTTTGTTCGAAAATTTCAGCATCTCACACAATATTGACTTCAGTTGGCAGACCGGCACCGATGGGGTCGCCCGCTTTAGGGTGGGAAGCAATTCCCTCAACTGTTCGGGAAATATCCCGCTGACCAAAAAGTGGGCCATCACCGTCGGCAACTTTGGCTATGACTTCACCAACCAGGGCCTGAGCTATCCTTCTTTTGGCATCGCCCGCGACCTGCACTGCTGGACAATGGACTTCAACTGGCAACCCCAGCGCGGTACCTACAGCTTTAATATCCGGGTAAAACCAGGTTCCCTGGACTTCATCAAAATACCCTACCAGCGAAACAACGCCGATGCGCTGAGAGGAGCGTTTTGACAGACGGGCCTCTTGGTTGTGTTCATCCTTCCTGTACCGCCTGTTCTTCCAGTGACTTCAGGTATTTGTTAAGGCGCTCCATGGGCCTGGGAATAGCTACCCGGCCCGAACGGACAAACTCGTAAATGCCCAATTCTTTCAAATCGGCCAACAACTCCTCCGTTTCCACGGGGTGCCCGGTCTTCTCTATGACGATATATTCCGGTTCGATCTCCAGGATCCGGGCGTTGTACTTGCGAATCAGGTGCTCCAAGCGCGTCCCCTTGGTAAAAATAGACGTGGGTACTTTATACAGCGCGATTTCCTGGAAAACCGTTTCGTCGTTTTCGTAATAAAAGGCTTTGAGTACGTCCACCTGCTTTTCCAACTGAGCCACCAGCTTTTGCACCATGTCTTCCGTCACATGTACGACGATCGTAAAGCGGTGTATGCCCGGCATGGACGACTTGGACGTAGTCAGGCTTTCGACATTGACATGCCGACGGGTAAAAATAGATACGACGCGGGAGAGCAGGCCCGTCTGGTTTTCTGTAAAAACGGTCAAGGTATATTCTCTAGGCATAGAAGCAGGATTTAACCGTGGTGTTCCAATACGATTTCGTCAACAGCCGCACCGGCAGGCACCATGGGGAACACGTTGTCCTCCTTGAGCACCTGTACATGCAGGAGATAGGGGCCAGCGTGGGCTAACATTTCAGCCACGGCGTCCTTGAGCTCCTCTACATGGGTGATTTTGCGACCAGGCACCCCAAAACCTTCTGCAATCTTGATGAAATCCGGGTTCTGAAGCTCCACGGCAGAATAGCGGCGCTCGAAGAAGAGTTGCTGCCACTGGCGTACCATGCCGAGAAAGTTATTGTCGAGCAGGACGATTTTTACCCCTACGTTCCACTGCGCGCACATGCCGAGCTCCTGGATCGTCATCTGGAAGCCCCCATCGCCAATAAAAGCAACCACCTCTTTGTCGGGGCGCGCCACCTTTGCCCCAAACGCAGCGGGAAGGCCATAGCCCATCGTACCGGCCCCACCGCTGGACACCCACTGGTTGGTATCCCGAAATACGTAATACCGCGCGGCAATCATCTGGTGCTGCCCTACATCCGTCGCCACAATCGCCTGCCCTGCGGTCTGGTCCGAAACCTCTTTGACCACCATGGGCATTTTGATCTGGCCGTCTTCGGAGGGCTGCATGTCTTTTTGAATGACCTTTTCCCACTCAACCGAAGCACAATGTTGAAAGCTGGCCACCCATTCCGGGTAGGATTTTTGCTCCAGCAGGGGGATGAGCCGCTGGAGTACTTGCTTGGCATCGCCCAGGATAGGTACGTGGGCCCGGACATTCTTGTTGATCTCAGCAGGGTCTATTTCAATATGGATCACTTTCGCCTGTTTGGCGTAGCTGTCCAGGCGGCCCGTGACGCGGTCGTCAAAACGCATCCCTATGGCAATCAAGACATCACATTCGTTTTGTTTGATGTTTGGACCGTAGTTCCCGTGCATGCCGAGCATGCCCATGTTGAGCGGGTGGTCGCTGGGTAGGGACGATAAGCCGTGTATGGTGGACCCAACGGGTATCCCTGTTTTTTCTACAAAGGTACGGAACTCCTCCTGGGCATGGGCAATTTGGATCCCATGGCCGGCTAAGATCATCGGCTTGCTCGCGTTGTTGATCAGCTCAGCTGCATCCGCTATGGCTTCAGGGTCAATTTTAGGCAGCGGATGGTAGCTGCGGATATAGGTTCTTTTTTCGTACGCAAAATCGAACTTCTCTACCTGCGCGTTCTTGGTAATATCCACTACGACGGGGCCCGGCCGCCCGGAATTGGCGATGAAGAAGGCTTTTGCCATCACCTCCGGGATTTCCGCGGCCCGGGTAACCTGATAGTTCCACTTGGTTACGGGGATGGTACAGTTGATCACATCCGTTTCCTGAAACGCATCGGTACCCAGGAGGTGCGCTCCTACCTGACCGGTGATGCACACCAGCGGGGTAGAGTCCAGGTGGGCATCGCTCAGTCCGGTAATGAGGTTCGTGGCTCCGGGACCCGAAGTGGCCAGGCAGACACCGGTTTTTCGGGTGACGCGGGCAAATCCCTCAGCAGCATGGATAGCCCCTTGCTCGTGGCGGGGCAGGATGTGCGTAAGCTGGTCCTGGTAGTGGAACAGGGCGTCGTACACTGGCATGATAGCCCCGCCGGGGTATCCGAAAATAGTATCTATACCTTCGTATATCAGGCACTTGAGTACCGCTTCCGCCCCGCTGATATATTCTGTTTCCAACGGGGTTTCCGTAGAATGGCCCAAGGGTATCTGCTGAGAAATTTGGTTCATAACATTTAGGTTTGGTGAGGCTAAAGCAAACGTATTGGTCTAGAATTCATCGGTGACGCATCCCTGGCTGGCAGAGGAAACGAGATGGGCATATTTGCGCAACTGCCCTTTTTCGGCAGGAATGGGCGGCGCGCTCCACCGGGCGCGGCGCTCGGCAATGACATCGTCGCTCAAGCGTACGTCCATAGTATTGTTTACGGTGTCTATGGATATCCAGTCGCCGTTTTCGACCAGGCCGATTAGTCCGCCCGTCTGTGCTTCCGGGGTGATATGGCCTACGACAAATCCGTGGGTGCCCCCGCTAAAGCGCCCATCGGTGATGAGCGCTACCTTGTCGCCCAGGCCTTCTCCCATGATCGCGGAAGTCGGTTTGAGCATCTCAGGCATGCCCGGCCCGCCCTTGGGGCCGCAGTAGCGGATGACCACTACCTCGCCCGCCTTGATTTGCTTGGCGACAATAGCGGCATTGGCAGCATCCTCACTGTCGAATACGTGGGCCGGGCCTTCAAATTTTTCCCCTTCTTTTCCGGTAATCTTGGCCACAGAGCCTTCTGCAGCCAGGTTGCCGTACAGGATTTGGATATGCCCTGTCTCTTTGATCGGGTTGCTGAAGGGGCGGATGATGGTCTGCCCTTCTTGCAAGGCAGGTACCTCCGCCAGGTTTTGAGCTATGGTATTGCCCGTAACGGTCAGGCAGTCTCCGTGCAGGAACCCTGCTTCCAGCAGCATTTTCATGACCGCGGGAACGCCGCCGATGTTGTACAGGTCTTCCATCACGTATTTCCCACTGGGTTTGAGGTCTGCCAGGAAAGGAGTACGGTCGCTGATGCGCTGGAAATCGTCTATGGTGAGGGGAACGCCGACGGCTTTCGCCATGGCAATCAGGTGGAGCACGGCGTTGGTAGAGCCCCCTAAAATCGTGATGACGGTAATGGCATTCTCAAACGCCTCACGGGTCATGATGTCGCGGGGCTTTAGGTCGCGTTCCATCAACAAGCGCATGGCAGCCCCCACACGGGCACATTCTTCGCGCTTGGCCGGACTGTTGGCAGGTATAGAGGAGTTGAAAGGAAGGCTCATGCCCATCGCTTCAATAGCAGAGGCCATGGTGTTGGCAGTGTACATGCCCCCACAAGCACCCGGTCCCGGGCACGCATTCCGAATGACCGCCTGAAAGTCTTCTTCTTCGATGGCCCCGGCGATCTTTTGGCCCAGCGCCTCAAAGGCAGAAATGATGTCCAGCTTTTTGCCCGCGTGGCAGCCCGGACTGATGGTTCCCCCATAAAACAGCAGGGAAGGACGGTTCAACCGACCCAGGGCAATCATCGCCCCCGGCATGTTTTTGTCGCACCCGGTGACGGCGACTACGCCATCGTACCACTGCGCGGATACTACCGTCTCAATAGAATCGGCGATGACGTCTCTCGAGGGAAGCGAAAAACGCATGCCCGGGGTTCCCATGGAGATACCGTCGCTGACCCCGATCGTATGGAAAATAAGCCCTACCAAATCGCTGGGCTGCATGCCCTCTTTTATCCACTGGGAAAGCTGGTTGAGGTGCATGTTGCAGGTATTGCCTTCCCAGCCATTGCTGGCAATGCCTACTTGCCCTTTCTGCATATCCGCCTCACTGAGGCCAATCCCATAAAGCATAGCCTGTGCAGCCGGTTGCGTGCGGTCTTGCGTGATGCGCTTACTGTATTTGTTGAGTCCCTGCATAAAAAATTCTGTAAAGAATAAGATGATCTATGTTCTCCTACAATATCCTTCAAAGTTATTTTTCCGTCCCGAATACGGCGGATTAAATGTAAAGGGGATTACGACGGGGCATTGTGAGGGTTTTATTTACAAAAATATGGTAATCAATTAAATGAGTGTTGTTTTCTTACGAATTGGAACAACTCCTACCGACGAAGGTTCACCCCGAGGCGAAGGCCGGTATAGAATTGGGAAAGAGGGCTGTTGTCTGCCGTTTGGCGATCCCCAAGGTCGGGATTGTCCTGGAGCGCTTGTTGTAGCCCATACCAGGTAGCTTCCGGGTAGTATCGGAACCCTCCGAAAGGGGTAAGGGTGATGGTTGGGGAGATACCAAAGTCCAAGCCTACGGAAGCCGCCGCACTGAGATTGACCGATCGCCCCCGGTACCGGATAGTAGGGGTTTCAATGGAGGTCAACGCATACGTGTACCCCGGGGAGAGCTCTACGTAAAATCCCTTTGCCAGCGTATTGCCCTTCTTGGAAAACGTCGGGCAGTCACAGTCCCCCTTGAAGTCCAGGACGTATGCGCGAACATTCAAAAAAAAGCTGAACAGGTCGGCGTCCAGGGGCCCTAAATCGAGTTCTTCCGCCTGGTAACGGGTGAGGTTGAGCTCAGGGGCAAACTCCAAGCGTGTGTTGCGCAAGGAGTAAGCGTACTCAATACCTGCCGACCATCCTGCTCCGGGAAGCTCCGTGACGCGGTTGTTGCTCAAATCTACGATGTTCCATTCCGGGGCATTCGAGAAGCGATATCCCCCATTTATACCGAATTGTGCCTCGGATGAGAAGGGGAGAGCAATGAAGAATAAACTGAAGGATGCGAATTTGAAGCGGAAAGCGTTGGAACGATACATGGTGAAAAAAGAATTCAAGTAAACAATGTGCCCATCGTGCGAGGAGGAAAAAAAGGGGCTTCGACGTCTCACCAATGCCCCTCGCAGCAAGTCCGATACGGTTTCTCCCCGCCGCGTACGGCCAGCTAACAAAAACCACCTGTAAAACGGAAAAACTACGCTGCAAGTATAGCGGTGCTTTGCATATCTTTGCGGGCCGCTTGTAGTGGACTTCAAAGATATGTTATGAAAACAAAAACCTTGCGCCCCGACAAAGTACACGTCATCACCCTGGGCTGCTCTAAAAATTTAGTGGATTCCGAAAATCTGATCACCCAGCTGCGCGGGAATGACTTCGAAGTGGTACACGATAGCGATGAGGATGCCAATATCGTCATCGTCAATACATGCGGCTTCATTGACCTGGCAAAAGAGGAATCCATCAACACCATCCTCGAATACGCAGAGCGCAAAAAGGCAGGCGAACTGGAAAAACTCTACGTTACAGGATGCCTTTCACAGCGCTATAAAGAAGAACTGGAAGTCGAAATCCCCGAAGTAGATGCCTATTTCGGTACGCTGGAACTCCCCGGACTGTTAGCCCGCCTAAACGCGGATTACAAACATGAGCTGATTGGCGAACGGGCAATCACCACGCCTAACCACTTCGCATACCTCAAAATATCAGAGGGCTGTAACCGTACCTGCTCGTTTTGTGCCATCCCCTTGATGCGGGGCAAACACATCTCCCGGCCAGTGGAAGAACTCGTCCGGGAAGCCTCTAACCTGGCCAGGGCAGGGGTCAAGGAATTGATATTGATCGCCCAGGAGTTGACCTACTACGGATTGGATCTGTACAAAACGCGCGAACTGCCCCGCTTGCTCCACGCATTAGCAGATGTAGATGGTATCGAATGGGTAAGGCTGCACTACGCCTATCCCAGCAAGTTTCCAACCGAGGTGTTCGATGTGATGGCCGAACGGCCTGAAATTTGCAACTATCTGGATATGCCTCTGCAGCATGCCAGCAATACCGTCCTGGATCGCATGAGGCGCCAGATTACCCGGGAAGAAACCCTGGAGTTGATTCGCGTCGCCCGGCAAAAGGTGCCGGATATCAGCCTTCGCACCACGATGCTGGTGGGTTTTCCCGGCGAAACGGAAGAGGAGTTTGCCGAACTGGAAGCATTTGTCCGTGAGGTGGAGTTCGACCGCCTCGGGGTTTTTCAATACTCCCACGAAGAAGGTACCCGGGCTTATGAACTACACGATGACGTGCCGGCTGAACGAAAGGCCGAGCGCGCGGCCCGGATCATGGAAATTCAGGAAGATATCTCTTTTAGAAAAAACCAGGAAAAAATAGGAAAGTCCTTCAAAGTGTTGTTCGACCGCAAAGAAGGAGGCTACTTCGTGGGTAGAACAGAAGGCGATTCGCCGGAAGTAGATAACGAAGTACTGCTGCCCGCTGACCAATATTTCGCACGGGTCGGGGATTTTGCCCAGGTGCGTATAGTGGATGCAGCAGAATTTGATCTTTTTGGGGCCCTGGTGTAAACCTTTTGGCCATCTTGTTATTTTATTCCCATGCCACTATCCACACCTCCTCACGCGTTCGTCTCCGGGCAAAACCCTGTGTTTCAAGCCCTGGTTACCTTTTCTGGCGTAATTGTCGCCAATGCAGGCGGCCTGTTCGCAAAATGGACAGGTCTACTCGAAGTAGGGGAGCGCTTCCCATGGATGGTAGCTGCCTCCTTCTTGTTGTGCTTCTCGGTGTTCAACAGTATCTACTCGCTTACTTCGGGGAGTATGACCAAATACTATGGAGCATCCGTCTATAGCTTCGCAGGGCTTGCCCTCTCTTCTGGACTACTCGCCTGGGCCCTTTCTTCTTTGTCTATCTCCGAGGCGGGCTCGTACCGATGGATTTTCATCGTGGTATCCATTGGGTATATGGTATTTATGGGAATGGTCTCCTTCATGCGGGCTATCGTCGAATTTGCGCAAAAAGAGGAGTGGAACCACCCGCGCTTGCGCCGACGTCCCAGAAACAAGCGATAAATATTACCCGTTTACCTCGTTTTCTTCGGCGTCATCACTGCCCTGGCTGCTAAGCCTGGCCTTGCGCACTTTCTTTTGCTCGTTGTTGCTCTCATAAATGCAATAATTCTCGTAAAAAACAGGATTCCGCTCCGCCCATATATCTTTCCCGATATCGCACAATACCACGAGCTCCTGATAGACCTTATTCCCCTGTTCGGTCCGCCGCTCGACGGCTATGTCCCGGTCCGCAACCTTGTCTTGTTGAATATTCAACGCGTTCTCAAAATCCTGTGCCGCGTCCTGTATGCGCTGTATCAACACGTCGTTTACGCCTACTTCCGACAGAAAATCAAACTGCTGGCGCGTAACGCGCACCACGCGCCTGCCGCAGAATAAAAGCTGGGCGTCGGTCATATCTCCCATCTTTGCTGTACCAAATTTTCGGTATCGGCCACTGCGGTTGTTGAACTTCATAGAAACCCTGGTCATCAAGCTTCGAATGGCTGTTTTTAATTTTTCAGCGGCCGCATCCTTTTTTTCAGTCGTAATCATTTGATCGCCTACCATCTCATCATCATCAGGCAGCGCGTGGAACTGGTCGCACAAGTTTTTGAATCCCTTCAGGCGATCCATGCTGTAGCCGTATTGCTCGAATTGCCGTATGTCCCGATATGCGTACTTTATCCGCTCCATCGCTTGTACATAGAGATCTGCATCCGGAAAATTGTATTGGCGGTTTAGTACCTGTTTTTTCATGCCTGTGTTTTTTTAAAAAAATTGTTTTTATTACAAAAGACTGTTTATGAGTAAATAAAGATTTTTTCTTTCTTAAAACTTCTGTAAAAATATTCAAAAATAATACTATTGAAAAAAAATTTACTTTTATAAAAAAATCTTTTTTAAATAAAGATAAAAAATTTTGTAGAAAAAGAGAGAGGGCTCCTGGACGCGATCGCATCCGGGAGC
>JBEGMH010000015.1:0-23764 GCA_041183125.1 Bacteroidota bacterium
GGTTTTCACGACCAAACCCCTTCCAGTCGAAGTCTGCAAATGTATACTTCATATACAACCTGTTGTGATACGTGGTATGCTGAACAGTACTTACCCCGGCACTGTATATTTCCCCTTTTTACGTCCAAACCCTTTGAAAAAAGAACCCAAACGCCGGACTGCCCTGCCCAGCCCTTCCACTTGGAACAAACGGGAATCGTTCATCGCCTTCACCGTCAGAAACCACCCGGTGGGAAATAAGGTCCCGCAAGGGATCCAAGCCGCCGCCTCAGGGGAAAGGATCAGCGACTCCGCGACTTTGCGGCAAAAAATCGTGATGACTACGAACAGCATGAAGAAGAGGATAGATACCAGGATGGGATACCCAAACCCGCCCTTGCGGATAATAGCCCCCATCGGCGCACCGATGAATAAAAAGACAAAGCACGCCAGGGCAATACTGTACTTGGAGTGTCGGTCAAAGACGTGCTTGACGCGGGATTCTTCTAAACGCGCCAACAAGGAGGCAGAGCTCTCCGCCTGGCTGAGCACGCTGCGCACGATGTTTTCAGTGCGCACGTAGAGGTTGTCCCGCTCCGCTTCGGCAATCGTCTCCATGAAAGAACCCGCCTTCCGGATATCGGTTTCCTTGCGCGCCACCCCTTTGCCCGCGGTATCTATGGCTAACATGGTATTCGGTGCCGGCATGTAATCCACGTAGTAGCTGGCGTTTTGGCCTTCGCTGGGAGCTACGTGTTCCTGCTGCCGCATATAGGTACTGTCCACCCGGAGGATATGGATATAATTGACCAGGTAATTCGATAAACTGGTCGCCTTCTTGTCCATGTCTATGCGGATGGAGTCAGCGGCTACCTTCAACTGCGCCGCGCTCATCATCTGGCGGCTGGTCGTGAACAAGCTCTCGCTCGTGCGGTTGAGCTGGAACTCGCTCAGGTCAAAAATCTTTTGATAGCCTTGGAACGCCGTGCGCACAAAAGGATAACGCGCGCCCCCTGAGGTCACCGACTGCACGTACTGGTAGCCGTCGCGCAGCCGCATCACGAAATAGCGCCCGTCAGGGGTGACGTACATCTCCCCTTCCGCTGCCGATATCTGGGAAATCTTGCCTGTGTTCGTCTCCGAATGGTCGTAGATCAGGATGTCCTTTACCGTCTTGCCATCCGGCATGCGCTGGCCGATGTGTATGGCGAAGTTCTGGAAATCGTCGTTGAACACCCCTTCTTCTAAGCGCAGGGCTGGTTTTTTTTGCTGGATATCGTACATCCGGGACCCGAACTTCAGGTTGGAAATCGGTATGAGGGTGTCCGAACAATACCAGGAGAACAAACTGGCCGACAACCCAAACACCATCAGCGGCCGCATGACCCGCAACAGCGACACCCCCGCCGATTTCATGCTCGACAACTCGTAGCGCTCCCCGAAGTTGCCCATCACCATGACCGAAGCCAACAACATGCCCAAGGGTAGGGCCATCGGCACAATGCCCACGCAGCGATAGAACAACAATTCCAGGATCATAAGCGCCCCCAGGCCCTTGCCCGCAAGGTCGTCCATGTACAGCCACAAAACCTGCATCAACAGGACGAACAGCGCAATGCCAAAGGACACCACAAACGGGGGCAAAAAACTAAGCAATACCAGACGATCAAGGCGCTTCATACCGTACAACGGGCGCTACATTCCCGAACTGCAAAGATACAAAAAAAGGCCGGGCGGGTCATGCTTCGCTCGGCCTTCTAATAAACTAAACCCCATTTGTAAAACAAATATACACATTTTGTTTTACAAATGGGGTTTTTGAAAAAAAATTAAAAATATTGTTGTAAAAATATTTTTCCGACAAACCCGGATAGGAGACCACAAATTTTATCCCGCACCATTGCCCCCCTCAGGAATTTTATTCCTTATATTTAGCGCCGTTGCCCACAAGGCGGGTAGCGGGGGAACGGTCGGGAAGTCAAAAAATTTTTTCAGCCCCTCCCCTCAAAATAAGTCTAAAAAAAACACCGACACATGAAGCTATACTATTATCCTTTTGTTGCCGTTTGCCTGGCAACCTCCTTCAGTCTTTTCGCCCAACAAACCGCGCCTACCCCTGCCGCAGAGCGGGTAGAGGGGTTCAAACAGCGCAAAGCCCTCGAAGCCGCCTCTATCGCCAACGGCATCGAGTTCCGCTCCATAGGCCCCAGTGTCTTTGGCGGGCGCATCGTGGACCTCGATGTACGCGAGCAGGACCCCAGCCACTTCTACGTGGCCTACGCCTCCGGCGGCCTTTGGAAAACGACGAATAACGGCCAGTCCTTCGACCCTCTTTTCGATCGCGAAATGGTCATGACGATCGGGGATATCGCCGTAGACTGGCCGCGGAACACGATCTGGGTCGGCAGCGGGGAGGTCAATTCGAGCCGCTCGTCCTACGCGGGTACCGGGGTGTTCAAAAGCACCGACGGCGGCAAATCCTGGCAACACCTCGGCCTGGCAGAGTCCCACCATATCGGGCGTATCGTGCTGCACCCAAAAGACCCCAACACCGCCTGGGTAGCCGTACTCGGCCACCTCTACACCCCCAACCCCGATAGGGGCGTCTATAAAACGACCGATGGCGGCAAGTCCTGGCAGCGCGTCCTCTTCGTCAACGACAATACCGGCGCGGTGGACCTCGTCATAGACCCCGTAAACCCCAACGTGCTCTACGCGGCTACCTGGCACCGCGAACGCCGCGCCTGGGACTTCGTAGAGTCCGGGGAAGGCTCCGGTATCTATCGCAGCGCCGACGGCGGTAAAACCTGGTCCCGCCTGAACCACGCCCAGTCGGGGTTCCCCAGCGGCGCAGGCACTGGCCGCATCGGACTGGCCATCACCCATGCCAACGGCAAAGCGGTGCTCCTGGCCGCACTCGACAACTACAACCGCCGCCCCAAGGAAACCCCCACCGACCCCGAAACGCTCTCTAAAGACGATGTGCGCGCTATGGACAAAGCCCGCTTCGTAGCCCTCAAAAAATATCAGATCAAGGAATTCCTCACCCAAAATGGGTTCCCCCCGGAATACACCGTGGACAAAGTCCTCGATATGGTGCGCAACGACCAGCTGAGCCCACAAGCCCTGGTCGAATATACCGAAGATGCCAACTCCCTGCTCTTCGACACCCCCGTCGTTGGATTAGAAGTCTATCGCTCCGACGACGAGGGCAAGTCCTGGAAGAAAACCCATCCCGGCTATATTGACGATGTGTTCAGCTCCTACGGGTACTATTTCGCCCAAATCCGCGTAGCCCCCGCCAATCCCAACAAGCTCTATGTGCTGGGCGTACCGGTCATCCGCTCCGACGATGGGGGCAAAACTTTCCGCTCCATAGACGGCGATAACGTCCATTCCGACCACCACGCGCTCTGGATCAACCCACGCCGCCCCGACCATATCCTCCTCGGCAACGACGGGGGGCTGAATATTTCCTACGACGAAGGTGCCCACTGGAACCACTGCAACACACCCGCCGTAGGCCAGTTCTACTATATCGCTGCCGATATGGCCCAACCCTACAACGTCTATGGCGGCCTACAGGACAACGGCGTCTGGGTAGGCCCCTCCACCTATCAAGCAGGGGTGGGCTGGCACAGCCGCGGCCAGTACCCCTACCGTTCTATCTACGGCGGGGATGGGATGCAAGTAGCTATTGACACCCGCGACAACGCCACGGTATATACGGGCTCCCAATTCGGGTTCTACTCCCGGCTCAATACCAAAACCGGGGAACGCAAATTCATCACGCCCCGCCATAAACTCGGGGAACGCCCCCTGCGCTGGAACTGGCAAACGCCCATCCACCTCAGCACGCACAACCAGGATATTCTGTACATGGGCTCCAATAAGGTCCACCGCTCCCTCAACCGCGGCGACCAGTTTGAAACGATATCCGGCGACCTGACCAAAGGAGGTATCAAAGGCGACGTGCCTTTCGGCACCCTCAGCACCCTCCACGAATCGCCGCTCAAGTTCGGGCTGCTCTACGCGGGCTCCGACGACGGCTTGGTCCATGTCAGCAAAGATGCAGGGGCAACCTGGCAACGCATCAGCGATAAGTTGCCGCAAAACCTGTGGGTCGCCCGCGTCCAGGCTTCCTCTTTCCAGGAAGGTAGGGTGTATGCCGTACTGAATGGCTATCGCTCAGATGACTTCAGCGCACACCTCTATGTCTCCGAAGACTACGGCCAAAACTGGACGCGCATCGGCACCAACCTACCCCTCGAACCGCTCAACGTGGTCAAGGAAGATCCCGCCAACCCTCAAATCCTATACGTCGGCAGTGACCACGGCCTCTATGTGTCCCTCGACCAGGGCAACGCCTTCATGCTGCTCAACAACGGCCTGCCCGCCACCCCCGTACACGACGTGGTGATCCACCCTCGGGAAAAAGACATCCTCGTAGGTACGCACGGGCGTTCGATCTACTCCGGCCGCGCCAAAGAGCTTCAGCAACTGCCCGGCGACCTGCTCAGCAAGGAAATCCATGCGTTCGAACCCGACGCGCAGCGCTTCTCCCCCCGCTGGGGCAGCGCAGGGGCCGACTGGATGGACGCCACCACGCCCGACGCCAAACTCCCGGTCTATGTCAAAGCCGCAGGCGAAGTGACCGTGAGCGTCCAGACGGAAAAAGGCGTCGAACTCTACCGCTTCTCCAAGCCTTGTAAGGCCGGGTTGAACTACCTCAGCTACGACCTGCGCCTGGATCCCGCACAGGCAAAGGAAGTAGAGGCCCTGGCCAACGCCAAACTCAAAGAAGAGGACAAGCCGCTCAAGATACAGGCTGCGAAAAACGGGGTCATGTACCTCTACCGCGGTACCTACAAACTCGTCCTCTCCAAAAACGGAGCCAACAGCACTACCAACCTTTCTATCAAATAATATGGACTATACCGCATTCTTTGAAGCCAACCGCCTGCTGTGGAACGACAAAACCGACCCGCACATCCAGTCGGATTTCTACGGGATGGCCGCGTTTAAAAAAGGTGCAAACACATTGAATGCCATCGAGATGGAGCAGCTCGGCAACGTCGCCGGCCAAAAGCTGCTCCATCTCCAATGCCATTTTGGGCAAGACACGCTGTCCCTGGCCCGCATGGGGGCAGCGGTAACGGGCATAGACTTGTCCGACAAAGCCATTCAACGGGCGCGGGAGCTGGGGGAAGAACTCGGCCTGCCCGCCCGCTTCCTTTGCTGCAACCTATACGACCTGTCGTCCCACCTCAACGGGGAAACCTTCGACCAGGTATTCACCTCCTATGGCGCCCTGCCCTGGCTCCCCGACCTCATCCCCTGGGGGCAGCTCATCGCCCGCCACCTCCGACCGGGCGGTACCTTCCACCTCGTGGAGTTCCACCCCGTCGTGTGGATGTTCGACAACGACTTCCGGAGCGTGGCTTATTCTTATTTCAACCGGGAAACCATCGAGGAAAGCGTCGAGGGCACCTATGCTGACCGAAATGCCCCTATTTCGGGCACTGCCTACTCCTGGAACCACGGCCTCGGCGAAGTCTTCGAAGCCCTGGAACGGGCTGGCCTACAGGTCAACCGGTTCAGGGAATACGATTACTCTCCTTACCCCTGCTTTCCGGAAGTCGTAAGCAATGCAAAGGGCCCCGGCTACCAAATCCCGGGCCTTGCAGGTAAGATACCGATGGTCTATGCACTCCGCGCCGTAAAATCCCTATCCTGAATATGCCCAACTCTGCGTTTCTCGTATATCTTTGCGGCATGTTCAAAAGGGCATCTCAAAATAGCGCGCCAGGTAACTCCTGGCCTTTGCCATCTCCAAGTCAACTTCCGTGCCGACAAACGGCTTCCCTACCCGGACGCGCCATTCCAAAGCATGCCCTATGATTCGTACGCTCACTTGCCGCACATGAAACTCGCCGCCATAGACATCGGCTCCAACGCCATCCGCTTCCAGGTCATACGGGTGATTCGCTATAGCGATACCCTGAGCTTCAAAAAACTGGAATACATCCGATTCCCGCTCCGACTCGGAGCAGATGTGTTCAAAAACGGGGAAATCGGGAGTACTACCCTCAAGCGCTTCGATAAACTCATGCAGACCTTCAAGCTCATGCTCGACCTCTACGAGGTGGAAGGGTATGTGGGAGTGGCTACCTCGGCCATGCGGGAAGCTAAAAATGCCCCCGCCGTACTCCAGCGCATCCGGGACGCCTTTGGGCTGGACGTGCAAATCATCAGCGGTACCCAGGAAGCCGAGATCCTGAGCAAAGCGATCACCCCCTTTCTGGATGGCGGGATGTACCTGCACATAGACGTGGGCGGCGGGAGCACCGAGCTCAATTTTTACGAGAACCAAAGCCGCCGAAACAGCAAGTCCTTCCAAATGGGCACCGTGCGCCGATTGACGGAGGTACAGAAAAAAGAGGTGTTCCAACAAGCAGAAGACTGGGTCAACGCCCAAAAGCACGCACAAGGGAAAAGCCCGCTCATCGCAGTGGGCACAGGCGGGAATATCCGGAAGCTGTTCCAGTTGTCCATCTTCCCCAAAAGCGGGAGCATCACGCTCTCGGAACTCTGTGCGCTGCAGGCCTACGTAGGGGCACTGAGTATGGAAGACCGCCTCAATCTCCTCAAGCTCAACCCCGACCGGGCAGATGTGATCATCCCTGCCGCAGAAATCTACATAGAGGTCATGCGCCGCGCCCAAGCCGACCGCATCCTGGTGCCCAATGTGGGCCTAAAAGACGGGTTGCTGTACCAGTTGTACGAAAAAGTATCCGGAGAGCCTATCCGGAAAATTGAGTTTCTGGACCAGATCTAAAAAAGACGACGGGTTGCAGGGAATCAACAAAGCCCGCGGAAAAATAAACTTGTTGCGAGGGGTCAGCGAGGTGGAAAAAAGGGCCTTTTTGACCCCTCGATGATTCCCCTCGCAACAAGTCTAATGGCCTTTTAGAACCCTCATGGATTACAACCCCTTGTAAAGAGAAAGGGGCGAAACCAGTGGTTTCGCCCCTCTCTCTTTGCTTACAATGGGTTCTGCACAGCAGCCGGGTTAGCGTCCAGTTCCCTGCGCGGGATCAGGAACTCCCAGCGCGGGTCGCCGGCAGGTATGTCGTAAACCAGCGCCACAGCAGCGATATGGCCGATGCCGTTGCGGTTCAGCGCCTGGTTGAGGCGCTTCAGATCGAAGTAGCGATGGCCTTCGCCCCAGAGCTCGATGCGGCGGTGGAACATGATTTCATCCATCAAAGCCGTCCCCGTAGCGGTGGATTGCTTGTACGCAGCATCGCGCTTGCTCACCATATCGAACAATGCCTTTGCGGCACCGGCGTTATCGCCCAGGCGCGCTTTTGCCTCTGCCTCGATCAGGAACATCTCGCCTGTGCGCATGTAGGGCACATCGCCCATCGTACTCGTACTGGGCGTGCCCGGCAGGCGGAACTTCTGCACCATGTACGGGGCGCGGACGCCACCGGCCGGCACGATAGAGTTGGTGGCAGTAGGCGCCTTCACCCACATCTTCGAACGCACGTCGGTTGCCGGCAAGCGGTCGTAGATCAACTTGTTGATCGTCTTGGGCGTCTGGCGGTTAACGCTGGAGTTGAAGTTGCTGGAGATATAAGAATGGTAGGCACCGAAGTACTCCGACTGGTCTTCCAGGTGGTCAAAACCCCACATCCACTCCGGGTTGGATAGTTCGGCGAACCCTTCCTGGTACTGCGCTTCCGACATCAGCGGCCAGCCCGTGCGGGCTTCCGTAGCGAAGGTGACGGCAGCGGTCCAGTTTTGCTGTACCAGGGCTACGCGTGCCTGAATGCCCCGCACGACGTTTTTGTTGAAGTGCGACTTAGCAGAGCGGGCCGTGCTCAGCAACCCGGCGGCTTCTTCCAGGTCTTTGTTGATCTGCGCATAGACTTCCTCTACCGTTGCACGGGGAAGGCCTTCCTGGGTAGGTTCCAGGACCAGCGATACGCCTAACTGCGCATTGGGCTTCGCAGCGGCATCATAGCGCTTGCCATAGTACTGCACCAGGTTGAAGTACGAGAAAGCACGCATGGCCAGCGCTTCCCCTTTGACCTGGTTGCGCTCGGCCGGTGTGCCTACCGCATTGTCTATGTTCTTGATAGCCAGGTTCGCGTTGGCGATGAGGCGATAGAACAATTCATAGGGGAAAATAGCCATCGTCCCCACGTCGCTGCGGTGCGAGAGCCAGCGGTGCTCGCTGAAGTGCCAGCCATTCGTGGAGTTGGGGAAGACCAGGTCTTCGCCCAATACGTCGTTGATAATCATGAGGGCCGGGTAGCCGAAGTGGCCTTGCGAGCCTTGGTAGCGCACCACCATGGCGCGGTAAATGCCGTTCATGGCAGCGGCGGCGTTCTTAGTCGTCGCATAAGCAGATGCGGCGTCCACGCTGCCCGTGGGCTTGGTTTCCAGGTAATCTTTTTCGCAGGATACAAAAAAGACGCTCAGGACCAGTGTTTTTATGAGGAAAGACTTCTTCGTCCACATAGTTGAATGCTTTTTTAGAAGGTTAAGGATAATCCGCCTACGAAGTTGCGATAGAACGAATACGTGTTGCCGGTGACCCCGCTGAAATCGCCCAGGCCGTCCATGCCTTTGCGCTTGTTCCACAGTGCCAGGTTCTCGCCGTTGGCAAACACCTGAAGGCCCTGCATGTTGAAGCGCTTCAGCATCTTGGTCGGGAAGTTGTAGGAAAGCGAGATGTTGCGGAGGTTCAGGGAGGTACCATCCGTGAGCCAGCGGTCGGAACCACCGTCGAAATCCACGGCACGGCCTACGTCGGCGCGCGGTACGTCGGTGATGTCGCCCGGCTTTTGCCAGCGCTTGAGGATGTCCACGTGCTTAGCGGAGCCATAGCCGGAGGAGTTCATCAAAGAAGCGTAGTTAGCGTCGTAGATCAAGCCGCCGATTTGGTAGATGAACAGTACAGACAGCGAGAAGCCTTTGTACTCCAAGGTATTCGTCAAACCGCCCGTGAAGTCGGGGATAGCAGATCCGTTGTAGCGGAAGCGCGCGTTGTTGAGGCTGGTCGTCACCGTGTCGCCGCTCTCGGTGATGCGGGAGTTAGAGGCTACAAAGCTCACGGCGCGGTATTCGCCGTTGCCGTTGTCCGGGTTTACACCGTACCACTCGCGGAGCCAGTAGTCAAACAAGGAGTTGCCTTCTTTGAGCTTCTTGGTGCCGGAGATGATTTCCTTGTTGCTTTCCGGCATACGGGTGATTTCGTTGCGGTATGTCGTCGTGTTGAACTTGATTTCCCAGGAGAAATCCTTGGCGCGCACGGGCACGAGGGTGAGTTCCAGTTCGATACCACGGTTGAACATAGCGCCGATGTTGCGGGTTTGCGAGCCCGTGCCCGTAGAGAGCGGGAGCGGCACGGCAAAGAGCAGGTCGTCCGACTGGCGGTTGAAGTATTCGAACAAGCCGGAGATACGTCCGTTCCACAGGCCGAATTCGAGGGCGGCGTCAAACTGGTTGTTGGATTCCCAGGTCAGGGCGGTGTTGCCAAGGCTACCCTGCAGGATACCTGCTTCGGCAGCGTTGTTCCAGCCCAGGCTGAAGAGCGGCTGCCAGGCGTAGAAGCCGATACCGGCGTTGTTGCCCGTCTGGCCGTAGGAAGCGCGCAGTTTCAGGTTGCTGATGATACGGGAATCCTTTAGGAAGCCTTCGTTGTGTACCTGCCAAGCAGCGCTGGCCCCGAAGAAGTTGCCCCAGCGCACGTCCTGGTAGAAGCGGCTGCTGCCGTCGCGGCGGGCGGATGCGCTGAGGAAGTAGCGGTTGTCGTAGTCGTAGTTGACGCGGGAGAAGAAGCCTTCCTGGCGGGCGAAGTCAGCGCCCGAGTTGAGGTTGGTGGTCGTCGTGAAGTTGACCAGTTCGATGTTCCCCTCCAGGATGAGCTGCGAGCGGGAGCCAGTGAGGAAGTTCGAGCGGAAGTCGTAGTTCTCGTGGCCGAGCAACACGTCGAGGTTATGCGGGCCGAACTGCTTCTTGTACGTGAGCTGCTGGTTGATGTTGAGGGTCAACTGGTTTTCGAAGTCCACCGTGGCGCGGCCTGCCGGGGCCCCGTCGCCGATGATCGGGTTACCGAAGGTATTGCCGTTGACGTTGGTGTAATCTGCACCCAGGTTGGCCCGGAACTTGAAGTTTTTCAGGAAGGAAAATTCCGCGTAGGTACGTCCGCTGAACAAGTTGCGGCGGAAGAAGTTTTCGTTGAGCTCCGTTTCCGCGACGGCATGGCGACCGCCGTATTGCGGGCGGTTGGGCAAGCCCAGGGCGTTCAGGTTACCGAAGTCATACTGGCGGTTGCCGCTGGCGTCCAGCAGGTACTGCCCCGGGTTTTTGGGGTCGTAGGCATAGACTGGATAGATCGGCCCCATGTAGCGGGAGAAGAAGAAGGGGTTGACGAAGGCGGTGTTCGAGCCGGCGTCGTCCTGGTTGGAGCGCGTGTAGGTGTAGGCCATGTTCAAGCCCATGGAGAACCAGTCTTTCACCCGGTTGTTGTACTGCAAACGCGCGTTGTAGCGCTCGTAGTCGGAGCGGATGAGGAAGCCCTTGTCTTCCAGATAGCCGAAAGAGGCAAAGTAGTTGGAGCGCTCGTCGCCCCCGCTGATGTTCGTGTTCAATTCGTTGCGCACGCCCTGGCGGGTCAGGGGTGCTTCCCAGTTGAGGTCTTCTTCTTTGAAGATGAGTTGTGCGTTGGGGTTCAACACGCCCTGGGTGTTCACCAGGTCGGCATTCGCCACGTTGTAGGCGTTGTAGCCCAACAGGGAAATGAGCTGTGCCGACGCGTTGGCACTGGCTGCCTCCAGGGTGAGGGGGTTGGCTACGCGCGACACCAGGCTGTTGCGGTACGATTCCCACATGAAGGGGTAGTACTGCGCCGCGTCGAGGCGGTCGTACTCCGGAAGACCGCGCTGGGAAGAGCCGCGGGTATACTTCACGTTGATACGGCCCTGGCCTTTGGTGCCTTTTTTCGTCGTGATCATGATGACCCCGTTGGCGGCGCGCGAACCGTACAGCGATGTGGAAGCTGCGTCCTTCAGCACCGTGATGTTTTCAATGTCGTCCGGGTTTAGGTTGGCGACACTGGCGTCAAAGGGGATACCGTCTACGACGTATAGGGGCGAGTTGGAGGCCGATACCGATCCGAAGCCCCGGATGCGGATAGCAGGGGTCGAACCCGGCTGCCCACCGCCGATCGTGGCTTGGATACCCGCGCCCGAGCCGGCGATGGCCTGGCTGATGTTCGTGATGGGACGGCGGGCGATCTGCTCAGCGCCTACCACCGCTGCCGAACCGGTAAACTTTTCGCGGGTAGACTCGCCGAAGGCCGTCACGATGACCTCGTTGAGCAGGGCCGCCGAAACCTCGAGCTGTACCTCGACAGAACTCCGCCCGTTGAGCGGGATTTCCACCGACGTATAGCCTGTGTAGCTGATGGCCAGTACGTCGGTAGCAGGATTCGCTTGAATCTCGAACTTCCCGTCCAGGTCGGTAGCCGTGCCTACTGACGTACCTTTCACCAAAATGTTGACCCCGATCAGGGGCTCGCCGTCTTCGGATGATGTGACTACCCCTCGCACGACGGACTGCGCCGTCATAGCCATGGCAATCAACAACATCGTTCCTGTGAGTGTAAACCGAAGAAACTTCATACGATGTTTTGTTTAAATTATAAAAGGCTTAAAACAAATACTTTAGATCGTTTTAGGGGCAAAAAAACAAAAACATGGAAGGTTGTCGGTGCGCGGGGCAAGGGAATATTATTTTTTCCCGGCGGCAAAAGTAAAAATAAAATGGATAATGAATAGTATTACTACTCAATATTAGTGACAAAGGCTTGGCCCAATACCTATAAAAAGCGGTTCCCAAAACTTTTCACGTTGAAAAATTTTGGGAACCGCCGGGAGAATTTAGTCGGTGCGAACACCGTCAATCTTGCACGCTGAACGCCTTGTTGCCAGCGCGCTTGCGCTCGTGTTCTTTGAGGTAGATCTTGCGCAGGCGGAGGGACTGCGGCGTCACCTCCACGTATTCATCTTCCTGGATATATTCCAGAGCTTCTTCAAGGGTGAAGCGGCGGGGCGGTACGATGCGCATTTTTTCATCGGAGCCCGAGGCGCGGATATTGGTCAGTTTCTTGGTGACGGTCAGGTTGATGACCAGGTCACCGGGGCGGGAATGTTCGCCTACTACCTGCCCTTCATATATGTCTTCATTAGAGCCGATGAAGAAAATCCCGCGTTCCTGCAGGTTGTTGATCGAGTATGGGATAGATTTCCCCGGCTCCTTGCTGATCAGTGAGCCGTTGATCCGGCCTGGGATTTCGCCCTTATGCCCTTGGAACGCGATGAATCGGTGGGTCATCACTGCTTCCCCGGCGGTGGCGGTAAGCATGAGGCTACGCAGTCCGATGATGCCCCGGGACGGGATTTCGAAGCGCATGACCATGCGGTCGCCTTTGGGTTCCATAGAGTGCATCATGCCTTTGCGGCGGGTAATCATTTCGATGGCGCGGCCCGAGACCTCTTCGGGAAGGTCAATGGTCAGCTCTTCGACGGGTTCGTGCAATACGCCGTCTATGCGTTTGGTGATGACCTGGGGCTGGCCGATTTGGAGTTCGTAGCCTTCCCGGCGCATGGTTTCGATGAGGACGGCCAGGTGGAGTACCCCGCGGCCATAGACCCGCCAGGTATCGGCCGAGCCTGTTTCTTCCACGCGCAGGGCCAGGTTTTTCTCTAATTCTTTATCCAGGCGCTCTTTGATATGCCGGGAGGTGACGAATTTGCCTTCCTGGCCAAAGAAAGGCGAGTCGTTGATGGTGAAGATCATGCTCATCGTCGGCTCGTCAATGGAGATGGGCGGCATGGGTTCCGGGTTTTCGATATCCGCGACGGTATCGCCGATTTCGAAGCCTTCCAGACCAACGACGGCGCAGATTTCACCGGCGTGGACTTCTTCCACTTTTGCTTTTTCAAAGCCATCAAACACGTAGAGGCCGCGCAGGCGGTACTTCTGTATCGCCCCGTCCTTCTTGCACAGGGATACCATCTGCCCGTCCTTCAACGAGCCGCGGTTGACGCGGCCGACGGCGATACGGCCGATATAGTTGGAATAGTCCAGCGACGTCACCAGCATTTGGAGGTTGCCTTCTTCTACGGCGGGGGCGGGCACGTGCTCGATGATGGCGTCGAGCAGCGGGGTGATATCCTGGGTGCGCACTTTCCAGTCGGTGCTCATCCAGCCATTTTTCCCGGAGCCGTACAACGTCGGGAAGTCCAATTGTTCTTCCGAGGCATCGAGGTTGATCATCAGGTCGAAAACGGCCTCATGGACTTCATCGGGCGTACAGTTTTCTTTGTCTACCTTGTTGATGACGACGATGGGCTTGAGGCCCAGCTCCAGGGCCTTTTGTAGTACGAAGCGGGTTTGGGGCATGGGGCCTTCGAAGGCATCCACGAGCAGAAGCACCCCGTCGGCCATGTTGAGCACGCGTTCGACCTCACCACCGAAGTCGCTGTGGCCAGGAGTGTCAATGATGTTGATTTTGTAGTCTTTGTAACGGATGGACACGTTCTTGGCGAGGATGGTGATTCCCCGTTCCCGTTCGAGGTCGTTGCTGTCCATGATCAGTTCGCCGGGGTTTTCGTGGTCTTTGAACAGACGTCCGGCCATGATCATTTTGTCTACCAGGGTCGTTTTACCGTGGTCTACGTGCGCAATAATAGCAATGTTTCGCAGGTGCATGTGGCTTTTTTGAATTCGGCTGCAAAGGTACAACTATTCTTTGAAAGAAAAGCAGACTTGTTGCGAGGGGTCAGCAAGGTGGGAAAAAAGAGTCATTTTTTTTACACGAAGGCTTTTTGAGGGAGTATAACTGCCTTAGGTGACCGAAAAAAGGCACCGTGTGGAAAAAAAAGGCCCTTTTTGACCCCTTGATGATCCCCCTCGCAACAAGTCTAATGTATAAAAGAAAATGCCCCGGCGGAGACAAAAGCACCGTCGGGGCATTTAGCGTGTTCCCGGGGGGTCAGGCAGCGATCCTATCCGTACCGGTCAGGTAAAAATTCTGGATACTCTGTACTTTGGTGAAGGGGTTGTTGGCCACTTCGACGCGGAGGGTAGCGTGCTCGTAGCGGAGTGCGTACTCGCGGTGCAGGTAGCTCGCGCTGAGGCGGCTGTCTTCGACAAGGGAAAGTCCGATGAAATTGCCCACTTCTTGGCTGAAGCGTTGCATAGCGTCTTTGACGCCTTGAAGGAGGTTTTCGGCTTCCAGGTTCATGAGCTCGACGCTCAGGCCGAGTTTGATTTTTTTGATGTTCATGTGGGTTGATTTGTTAGTAGCGATAGCTTTTGCAGCTTTCACAACTATGTGTTCATGGTTATGCTGCAAATATAGGACATAAACTCCATTTATTTCACACTTGTTATGTAGCGTTGCATTAATATAGTGTTAAACTTTTGGCAAGGGGCGGTTGCCCCTTCCTACACGGGTGTGCTTTGTTCAGAAAGAGGCCTTGGGGCTCAATCCACATTATCGTGCAGGAAGGGGTTCCCTGTGCTGATTTCCGGTTCGTCCTCATCGCTGATGGTCCATCTGGAGGCGCTGGTTTCAGCAGCAGAAGGGATATCGTCCAGGGGGACGCCCCGGCGCAGGTAAGCCGGTTCGGTTTCCAGGTCTATGACCGTTTGCGGGTTGCTCAGCTTGGGTGGGCCCTGGGCGTTGAGCAGTTCGCGGCGCTTTTGCTGGTGTTCCCGTTCCAGGCGTCTGCGGCGTTCCTCTTCCGGGTTGGGCTTGTCTTCTTTTCCCGGTTGTGCGAAAGGCTCCTCCCGACGGGGGGGAGCGGTCCTATCGTAAGAAGGGCGGAACGCATCGAACTCGATCGTGCGGGAGCTGCGGGTATCCGACTCTTCGAATCCGATTTCAGACAGGGGGGATTTGCGGGTATTCGGCCCCGTGGTGCGGGTATCCGGCTCTTCGTCCAGGGGTACGATGATTTTATCAGTGCCCGGCGTGTTTTTGGTTTCGTGGGAGCGGTGTTCGAACCCCGTGGCGATGATGGTGACGCTCAGTTTGTCGCCCAGGCGTTCATCATAGCAGTTGCCCCAGATCAGGTCGGTACCGAAGCCGGCCTCTTCCTGTACGAATTCGGTGATTTCGAAAATCTCGTCCATGGTCACCTCTTTGCGACCGGAGGTGATGTTGAGCAGGATATGCCTGGCCCCTTTGATGTCGTTGTCTTCGAGCAGCGGGGAATGAAGCGCCTCGTCCACAGCACAGCGGGCGCGGTCGGGCCCCTCTGCGGAGGCGGTCCCCATAATCGCCACGCCACTGTCGCGCATGACGGTATTGACATCCTCGAAATCCACGTTGACATAGCCGGGGATGGTGATGATTTCCGCGATGCCTTTCGCTGCGGTGGTCAGGATGTTGTCGGCCCGGGCGAACGCATCGGACACGGATAGGTTGCCGTAGATTTGCCGCAGCTTATCGTTGGAGACGATGATAATGGTGTCCACGTTTCGGCGCAGCTCGGAAAGTCCGTCCATTCCCTGCGAGATTCGCTTGCGCCCTTCGAAGGAGAAGGGCAGCGTGACGATGGCCACGGTGAGTATCCCCAATTCGCGGGCTACCTTAGCGATGATAGGTGCGGCACCGGTACCCGTGCCCCCTCCCATGCCCGCGGTGACGAACAGCATCTTGCAGTTGTTTTCCAGGTAGCGGCGCACGTCCTCGATGGATTCTTCACATGCTTTTTTACCGACATCCGGTTTGGACCCTGCGCCACGCCCCTCGGTGAGGAAGGGGCCGAGCTGGATCTTAGTGGGTACAGCACTGTACTCCATCGCTTGGGCGTCGGTATTGCAGATGGCAAAATCAACCCCTACGATACCTTGTTTGTACATGTGGGTCACGGCATTGCTTCCGCCCCCGCCCACTCCGATCACCTTGATGATCGGGCTATCTTCTTTTGGCAAATCGAATAACATAGCCTTGGATTTTGTGCAGGCGTTTTAGGCTTCCTTTCCTTTTCTTTCGCCTGGGAAATAAAAAGTTACATCACTATCAAAAATGGGTATCAGTATCCGTATCGAACCATTCCCGCGTCATCTTGAACAGGTTCTGGTACCAGGGTCCCTGGCCTTCTTCCTGCCCGGCTTCCGCGGTTTCCACATCGCTTGCCGCTTGCGGTTTTGCGGTTTCGAAGACCCGGCCGCGCTGGCGGTCTTCCACACCTTTGAGCAATAGGCCGATCGCGGTTGAAAAAACAGGGCTGCTCAACTGCTCGCTGTATCCATGGGCCAACTGCTCCACAGGCGACCCGATGCGCGCCGACATACCGGTGTGGAGCTCTGTCAGCTTTTCGAGGTTGCGTAGCAAGGCACCGCCCCCGGTCAGCACGATTCCGGCAATCAGCTTTCGCTCGTACCCGGAGCGGCGGATTTCCCAGACGACATAGTCGAGGATTTCTTCCATGCGCGCCTGGATGATGCGCGCCAGGTTTTTCTCGGAGACCTCCTTGTGGTCGCGTCCGCGCACCCCCGGGATCGTCACGATGCGGTTGTCGAACACCTCGTCGGCCAGGGCGGAGCCAAAGCGGACCTTGAGCTTTTCGGCTTGTTGGATCATGATCGTGCACCCGTCTTTGATGTCTTTGGTCACCACATTGCCCCCAAAGGGGATCACGGCCGTATGCCGGACGATCCCATCCTGGAAAATCGTGATATCGGTAGTCCCCCCTCCGATGTCCACCAAGGCGACGCCTGCCTCTTTTTCTTCATGGCTCAACACGGCCATAGCGGAGGCGATGGGTTCCAGGGTCATATTGGCCACCCGGAGCCCGGTGCGCTCCACGCAGCGCAGGATATTGTTGGAGGCCGTAATCTGCCCCGTGATGATATGGAAATTTGCTTCCAGGCGAACCCCCGACATGCCGATGGGATCCGTTATACCTTGCTCATTGTCTACGGTATATTCCTGTGGGATGGCGTGCAGGATTTTATCTCCCGGTGGCAGCACGAGTTTGTACATGTCGTTGACCAGCTTTTCGATATCGTTCTGCCCGATTTCGACGTGGTCGTTGTGGCGCACCAGCAGCCCCCGGTGTTGCAGGCTTTTGATATGCTGCCCTGCAATCCCTACATGTACCTGTGAAAACGGGCTGCTCAGGCTGCGCTGGGCAAATTCCCGGGCCTCGGCGATGGCGTTCACCGTTTTTTCGATGTTGGAGACCACGCCGCGCAGGACGCCCTCCGAGGTGACCTTGCCCACCCCTAAGATTTCGAGTTTGCCATACTCGTTCATGCGCCCGGCGATCGCACAGACTTTGGTGGTACCGATGTCTAATGCGGCGACGATTTCCGAATGTTTGGCAGTTGCATCTTTCATACCTGTTTGTTTTTCTGCTGCCAATCCTGCAACAGGGTGTTTTGAGTGTTTTCGACAAGCCACGACCGCGCTCAGCGCCCGATGACCTGCCCTCTGAACCGAATATCTATCGTGTCGTATTTTCTCCAGCCCTCGTAGGGCAAAACCTCTTTGTAAAATATTTTCAATTTGCGCAATTTTTCTTCAGCATCCTTGTAATAGCCAAATAAAATGATGTGGTCGCCCAACATCGGGGCCAAAACGAATTCCCCTTTGTTGTTCACGTAAATTTGTTCGATCAACGGAAGCAGGAAGGGGTCTGCGGAAATATCTTTTGCCAAAAGAAATAAATCCTTGATCCTATGCCGCTTGCGTTCCAAAAAATCCGGTACGTAGGGCGGGATATACCCATTTGCCGCCAACACGCGCACCGAGCTGTGTTTTGACAGGGGCATCTTTATGCCTTGTCCGTCCAGGTAATAGTTCAGCCCGTTCTGGTCCTGGACGCGCAGCAGCGGGGGGCGTTGCTCCACCTGCACGCGAAGGATGTTGCGCGCGTCTACGAACACATCTGCGTCCAGTACGAGCGGGTCTTTTTCCAATACTTTCTCAAGCCGCGCCACGTCTATGTCCCGCAGCGGAAGCCCTTCCATCGAGAACCCAAAGCCCCGGTCTATGGCCTCCCGGATATCCCCGGGCGTCACCATCAGGCTGCCGTCGGCCAGGGGCTCTATCGTCGCTTCCAGCTCCCGGATATGGCTGGACCGGCGATACTGGACAGCCGATACGGCCAACCCTGCCAGCAGCAGCAGTCCACCCAGCCACAAGAGGCGCTTCAGGCTCGATTTCAGTTCTGCCCTCATACCGTTCCCTCCTTTGGTTCACTGTCCGACAACCACGCCGCGATCCGGGGCACGAGTGCGTCAATATCCCCGGCACCCAGGGTGAGCAGGACTTCCGGCCGGTGCCCCTGCAATACCGGTACCAACTCCTCTTTGGCGCAAAGCCGCTTATTCGGGTTCTTCATCCGCTCGAGAACCATCTCCGAACGCACACCGGGCATGGGTAGTTCCCGGGCCGGGTATATATCGAGTAAAAGAGGGCGGTCGAGCAAATCGAGCGCTGCGGCAAACCCATCTGCGAAGTCCCTGGTACGGCTGTACAGGTGGGGTTGAAAAATGCCCGTTATCTCGGCATCCGGAAAAAGTTCGCGGGCAGCGCGGATAGCGGCCTCTAATTCCGTCGGGTGATGGGCGTAGTCGTCGAAAAACGCGGTATGCGCGCTCTTATACACCAGTTCAAAACGCCGCTTCACCCCGCGGAACGTGCGCAGCCCTTCCCGGATGGCCTCGGGATGCACCCCGAGGCTGAGGGCAATGCTGATCGCGACCGTGGCGTTTTCGACGTTGTGGCGCCCCGGGAGCGGAAAAGCCAGCCCGGGTATATCCACTTGGGCACTCGTGTAGTCGAATACAAAGCAGCCCGAGTCCACGCGGATATTCCTGCTTTGGGCATTGCCCCTTTCCACCCCAAAGGTCTGCACGGCCGGCATATCGGTAAAATAGCCGCTCAGTTTTTCCTGTACCCAGAGTTGCCCCCCTGGTTTCAGGTTTTTCGCAAAGGCTTTGAACCCGGTTTCCAGCAGGGTCTCGTGGTCTCCGTAGATGTCGAGGTGGTCGGGGTCCATAGACAGGATGGCCGCGATATCCGGGTGTAGGTGCAGGAAAGAGCGGTCAAATTCATCAGCTTCCACGACTACCCAGTCGCTTTTTCCTTCTGCAAAATTCGATTCCAGGTTTCGGGCGATACCGCCGAGGAACGCCGTACAATCAATCCCCCCCGAACGCAGGAGGTGCGTCGTGATGGAAGAAGTGGTCGTTTTCCCGTGCGTACCCGCAATCGCGACTGTTTTCATACCCCGGCTGATGATGCCCAGCACCTCCGCCCGTTTCTTCAACGGCGTACCCACGGCACGGAAGTGCTCCAATTCTGCATGGTTTGACGGTATGGCGGGGGTATAGATGACCAGGTCCACTGCGGGTGGAATAAGGGATACGCGTTCTTCGTAGTGAATGCGCATCCCTTCCGATTCTAGTGTCCGTGTGAGGGGGGTTTCCGTTTTGTCGTATCCATGGACCTCCACGCCCCTTCCGAGGAAGTAGCGCGCGATAGCGCTCATCCCTATGCCGCCGATACCGACGAAATAGACGCAGCGGATGTCCTGGAGGTGTATGTTTTTGCCAAGCATGATGTCTCAAGGTTTATATTGGGCCAAGCCCAGGGCGACCGAAGCGATATCGGCGGCCGCATGGGGCTTGCCCAGGGATTTGATGCGTTGTTCGAGCACACTGCGCACATTGGCATCGGCCAGGAGGTGCAGGATTTCGGGCCATAGGTTCTTGCCCGCGTCGGCATCCAGCACCAGGATAGCCGCGTGTTTGTCTACCAGGGCCTGTGCATTTTTGCGCTGGTGGTCTTCGGCGACGTGCGGGGAAGGCACCAGGATAGCTGCTTTTCCGGCAAGGGCGAGCTCGGAGATCGTGAGGGCACCTGCCCGGCAGACGACCACGTCGGCGGCTGCGTACGCCATATCCATCCTGTCCAGGAAAGGCCGTACGACCACTTGGGGGAGCTGCGCAGCCGGGCAGGTGGAGAAGCGGTCGTGATGGGTCTTGCCGCACTGCCAAATCACTTGTACAGCGGGGTTGTTGCGCAGTATTTGCGTCGCTTCTTCCATAGCTGTGTTGAGCGTGAGCGCCCCCAGGCTCCCCCCAAACAGCAGCACGATGGGGCGGGATGGGTCCAGGCCGAAGTGGGCAGCGGCTTCTTCTTTGCTTATTTTTTGGGCAAACAGCGTACCCCGTACCGGGTTTCCGGTCAGTACCAGCTTGTCAGCGGGGAAATAGCGCCCCATATCCGGGTAGGCTACGCATATCTTCTGCACCTTGCGCGCCAGGATGCGGTTGGTGGCCCCGGCATACGAATTCTGCTCCTGAATCACACTCGGTATGCCCATGCGCAGCGCCATTTCCAGCAGCGGGCCGCTCGCAAAGCCGCCTACGCCGATGGCTACGTCCGGGCGGAATTGCCGCAGGATACTGCGGGCCCTGAGCAGGCTATGCGCCAGTTTCAGCGGAAAAAGGAGGTTCTTCACGCTCAGGGAGCGCTGGAAGCCACTGATCCACAGGCCCTCAATGCGGTAGCCTGCCTTGGGTACCAAATCCATCTCCATCCGACCCAGGGCGCCGACAAACAAGATTTCCGCACCCGGTGCCTTTTGCCGGATGGCATCCGCTATGGCGATCGCGGGAAAGACATGCCCCCCCGTACCCCCTCCGCTGATGATGATGTTGACGACCGATGCCCTATTCATGGTTCTATTGACTAAGTGATTCGACAAAACGACTGACACTCAGGATGATCCCGAACGCGATACAGGTAAACATCGTAGAGGTCCCCCCCATGCTCACCATGGGCAGCGTCACCCCGGTCACCGGGACGAGGTTTACCGCCACCGCAATATTGATGTAAGCCTGCAACGTCATACTGATGGTGAGGCCGAGGGCGAGCATGGCCCCAAACGCCTTGGGACTCTTCGTGACCAGGCGCGTGACCCGAAAGAACAAGACCAAGTACATCACCACCAGCAGAAAGCCCCCGATAATCCCGTACTCCTCACATATAATCGAATAAATGAAATCGGAGTACGGGGAAGGCAGGAAGTTGCGCTGTATGCTGTTGCCGGGCCCCAGCCCCAGCCATTCCCCATTGGCTATGGCAATTTTTCCCTGCTCCACCTGATAGCCCGCCCCCTCTGCGCTCGTGAAGTCACGGATCCGGGATACCCAGGTTTCGACCCGCACATATTCAGGGAAAACATTCCCGATGGCGATCAAAAGCAGGAAGACAACGATCCCTGCCAGCATTAGGGCACCGATATAGGTCAGCGGGGTACGCCCTACGAACATCATCCCCACACAGGTAAAAAACAGCAACATCGCCGTAGAAAGGTCAGCCGGGGCAATCAGGCCGCACACAATCGCCACGGGCACGATGATGGGCACAAAAGCTGCCTGCAAGTCGTTGATTTTATCCTGTTTCGCAGCAATGACGCGCGCCATGTACAGGATGAGCGCCAGCTTCGCAAAATCAGAGGTCTGGAAGGTAACGCCGATGACCGGGACTTCTATCCAGCGGCGCGCCTCGTTGATGTTGACCCCAAATACCAGCGTGTAGAGCAGTAAGGGAATAGCTACCATGAGCATATAGGGCGCAAAGCGGCTGAAAACGTTGTGGTTCATCATGTGCACTACATACGCCAACGCAAAGCCCCCTACCAAGATGACCGAGTGCCGAAACAAATACGCTTCGGTATCCCCGCCCTGCCTGAGATAAGCCAGGCTGCCCGTCGAGCTGTACACCCCGAGCAGCGAAAACAACGCCAACACCGCCGCCACCGCCCATATCGAACGGTCGCCGCGAAGCGCGGAACTCAGTCTGGTCACTAACATGGACATAGCGCGTATATTATTCGTTTTTTACTTTGTTTTTCAAAAGGGCCTTTGCTTCGGCACGGAACTGATCCCCCCGGTCTTCGTAGTTGCGAAATAAGTCGAAACTGGCACAAGCGGGCGACAGAAGGACCACATCCCCCGGAGAGGCCATACGGGATGCCAATTGTACGGCCTCCTGTGCACTGCGCGCCTCGGCCATGGGAATCCCCAACTCGCCGAATGCGGACAAAATCTTCGCGTTGTCCACCCCCAGGCACACAATACCCCTGGCCCTGCCCTGGACGAGGGCCACGAGCGGGCTGTAGTCGTTTCCCTTGTCCTGACCACCCACGATCCATACAAAAGGGCTCGTCATCGCCTGTAGGGCGTAAAATGCCGCTTCGACATTTGTAGCTTTACTGTCGTTGATATACGTTACCCCGTCCACTTCCGCGATGCGCTCCATGCGGTGAGGAGCGTTGACATAGCTCTCCAGCCCTTCCTGGATAATCGAGGGGGAAACGCCCATCGCCAGGGCCGCATGGATGGCAAACAGGGCATTCATGGCATTGTGCCGCCCCTTTAGGCCACAACGCGCCAGGTCGAAAGTATGGCCGCCCGCGTGGAGAACGCCCCTTTCCACCATGTGTTCCGAAAGGCCCAGGGCCTTGCCCGGAAGCGGTACAGAACCCAGGAACGACATGGTCACCAGGTCGTCTGCGTTGTAGAAAAAGAGGTCGTCCGGTCTCTGGTTCTCCACGATCCGGAACTTCGCGCGCGCATAATTTTCCAGCTTGTACGCATAGCGGTCCAGGTGGTCTGGGGTGATGTTCAGCAGCATGGCAATCCGGGGGCGAAAGCTGCGGATATCGTCTAATTGGAAGCTGCTCAGCTCGAGTACATGGATCGGGCTTTCCCGTTCCGCGACGTTAGCGGCGAAACTCTTCCCTACGTTTCCGCCCAGGGCGGCGTCCAGGCCTGCCGCCCGGAGAAGATGATAGGTCAACAAGGTCGTCGTCGTCTTCCCGTTCGTACCCGTGATGGCAATGATCTCGCCTTGGGTGAACCAGGAGGCGAACTCGATTTCCGAGACCAGTTCGGTTCCTTTCTCGCGCAACGCCTGCACGATAGCTGCTTTTTCAGGTATGCCCGGGCTTTTGACGACCAGGTCGGCAGAGAGGATGCGCGCTTCGTCGTGGCTACCCTCCTCAAACGGAATGCCCGCCTCCGACAACTGCGCCTTGTACTCCTCCTGAATCGCGCCTCTATCGGATACAAACACCGCGTACCCTTGTTTTTTTCCCAACAAGGCCGCCCCTACCCCACTTTCTGCCGCGCCCAGCACGACCAACGTTTTCGCTGACATGGTCTTCTTTCTTTAACGCACTTTCAACGTAATCATCGTGATGATCGCCAACAAGATGCCTACTATCCAAAACCGGGTCACGATTTTCACTTCGTGCAACCCTTTTTTCTGGAAATGATGGTGCAGGGGCGCCATCAACAAGATGCGCCTTCCCTCCCCGTATTTTCGTTTGGTATATTTGAAATAAGCTACCTGTAGGACCACTGAGAGGTTTTCTACCAGAAAAATCCCACAGAGAATCGGGATGAGCAGCTCTTTGCGCAACAACAGCGCCATGGAGGCGATGATTCCCCCCAGCGTCAAGCTGCCGGTATCTCCCATGAATACCTGTGCAGGGTACGCGTTGTACCACAAAAAACCGATACAGGCCCCTACCATGGCCGCTGCAAAGATCACCAGCTCCCCTGAGCCCGGCAGGTGCAGGATACCCAGGTAGTTGGCTGCAATGGCATTGCCCGACACGTACGCAAAAATGCCCAGCGTAGAGCCGATGATGCCCGACACCCCGGTCGCCAG
>JBEGMH010000016.1:0-13267 GCA_041183125.1 Bacteroidota bacterium
GCAAGTGCGTGCGGCTCACGCAGGGCGATTACGAAAAAAAAACGGTTTATCACGACGACCCGCTCGACGTAGCCCTCGCTTTCGAAGACGCCGGCCTGACCCGCCTGCACCTCGTGGACCTAGACGGTGCCAAGGCACAGCGCATCGTCAACTACCGCGTATTGGAGCGCATCGCAGCCAAAACCCACCTGCACGTCGACTTTGGCGGAGGCCTCAAGTCCGACGACGACCTGCGCATCGCCTTTGAATGTGGCGCTAAGCAAGTCACCGGGGGAACCGTTGCCGTGAAAGCCCCCGAACTTTTCCTGGAATGGCTGCGCCGCTACGGCAGCGAAGCCATCATCCTGGGGGCCGATTTCCGCAACGGGCGCATCGCCGTAAGCGGTTGGCAGGAAAACAGCACGCTGGAACTCCTCCCTTTTTTAAAAGATTATGTGGAAAAAGGCGTGCGCTACGCGATCTCTACAGACGTCTCCAAGGATGGCCTGCTGCAGGGCAGCGCCCGTACCACCTATCAGGAAATCCGATCAGAACTGCCCGAACTACGCCTCATCGCGAGCGGCGGGGTCACGGGCATGGAGGAGCTGGAACAACTCCGGGACATCGGCTGCTACGGAGCCATTGTAGGCAAAGCCATCTACGAAGGCCGAATCACGCTGAAAGACCTGACTAAATTTATAGAATAGACTTGTTGCGAGGGGTATCCGTTCAAAAAAATCATTATGCTGGCAAAACGCATCATTCCCTGTCTGGACATCAAAGACGGCAGAACCGTCAAGGGAGTCCATTTCCTCAACCTGCGCGATGCAGGCGACCCTGTAGAGCTCGGAGCCCTGTACAGCGCTGCGGGAGCAGATGAGCTGGTCTTTTTAGACATTACGGCCACCCACGAAAAACGCAAGACGATGGCCCAATTAGCCCGCGAAGTATCGCGCAAGCTCAGCATCCCGTTCACCATCGGTGGTGGGATTGGTTCCGTAGAAGATGCCGCGGCCCTGTTGGAAGCAGGTGCCGATAAAATCAGCATCAACTCGGCAGCGGTGCGCAACCCCCGCTTGGTTGAAGACCTCGCCCTGCAGTTTGGGAGCCAGTTTGTCGTCTTGGCGGTAGATGCCCGCGAGGTCGAAGGCCAATGGCGGGTCCACCTCAACGGCGGGCGCATAGCCACCGATATCCTGTTGTACGACTGGGTGCAGGAAGCAGCATCGCGAGGGGCAGGGGAAATCCTGTTCACGTCCATGAACCACGACGGGGCTAAAAACGGCTTTGCCCTCGAGGCGACGGCCCGCATTTCCGAACTCGTACACATCCCGGTCATCGCCTCCGGCGGTGCGGGTACTATGGAACATTTTTACGACGTATTCACGGTGGGCAAAGCCGACGCCGGCCTGGCCGCCAGCATTTTTCATTTTAAAGAAATAGACATCCAGGACCTAAAGGACTACCTACGGGCAAAGGGAGTAACCATCCGCTAACACAGCACGATCATGCAAAAACCCGATTTTCAAAAGTCAGGCGGGCTAGTACCCGCCATCATACAAGATGCCCATACCGGGCAGGTGCTCATGTTGGGCTATATGGACGAGGCTGCCTGGGAAAAGACCCTGCAGGAAGGAGTGGTGACGTTTTTCAGCCGTAGCAAAAACCGGTTATGGACCAAAGGGGAGAGCTCCGGGCATTTTTTGCACGTCGTAGCCTGGAAGTCCGACTGCGATAACGACACCCTGCTGTTCCGGGTACGCCCGCAGGGGCCGGTTTGCCACACCGGCAGCGAGACCTGTTTTGACGAAGCCAATGCGACACCGGATTTTCTGCGCTATCTCGAGCAGGTCATCCGTGCACGCCGGGAGCAGACGGACCCCGTGTCTTACACCGCGTCCCTTTTCCAGAAAGGCATCAACAAAATTGCCCAGAAAGTGGGAGAAGAAGCCGTCGAACTGGTGATCGAAGCTAAAGACGACAACGAGACCCTTTTCCTCAACGAGGCGGCTGATTTGATGTTCCACTACCTCGTGCTGCTGGCTGCCAAGGGCCACCGCCTCGAAGACGTCGTCGCCGTGCTGAAAGAGCGGCACGGTACCGTTGCCAAGTCCTAAAATTTGAAGCCCGTAGTCATTCCCAGGGTTCCGATCCTGGACTCCTGCAGCACCTCTTGTACCGGGGCTGCATCGCTGACGTAGGGGTAGTAGCGCTCGTCCTGGCTGACCCGCCGGTAGCTCAGGTCGAGGTAAAAAGAGCGCAGGCGTACCCCTGTTCCAGCAGTAAAGGCGAAGCGGCTGCTGTCGTCGTTCAGGAAAGGTGAAGGGAGCCGGTTGACCCCGGCGCGGAGGCGGAAGACATCGAGCACCAGTTCCCCTCCAAAGCGCACGTTCAGCACATCGCCTAATTGGCTGCGGATGGCACTATTGACGTTTTCCTGGGCAGATTCGTATCCAGTATAGCTGAAGCGGGCCTTCCCGTAATCCACGAACTCCAGGTCGGCGGAGACAAAGCCGAATTTGCCGAGCAGCACCCCCAGACCACCCTGGATTCGCCAAGGGGTGCGGAGGCCGTACTCGAAGTTGCCCGGTGCGCTCGCGTTGCCGTTGAGTTTTCTGCCCTGTTCGGTGGCATCCTCGAAATAGATATACTCCAAGTTGGTATCGTAGGAATCGTTCAGCGTCATGTTGGTCGGGGTGTGTATGGAAGCCCCGAGGCGAAGGTTCTGGTGCGGACGCACGATGATGCCCAATTTAGCATTGACTCCCCCGCCCAGCGTGGTGAGTTGCTCGCGCAGGGCCAGGCTTGAAAAATAGGGGATAGCCCCGCCTTTAGCGATGGCGGGATCATCCGTTTCCACGTACGTCTTATCGGAGGTAAACGTGAAAAAAGGAACCCCGACACTCGCCCCGATCAATACGCGGTCGTCGTAGTTCACCCCAAGAGCAAAGCTGAATTCCGACATAGAGCCTTTGGAGAACCCGTCTTGTTCTTTGCGCAGGAGCGGCGGCTTTTGGGGAATTTCGTAGTCAATATCGAAGGTCCCGTCCTCATCAATATCGTAAATCGCGCTGGCATTGGAAGCCAGGGAGCTTTCATAGTCGTCCAGTCCGGCGCTTCCGTTGGCGATTTCCTGGTAGCGCTGCGTGATGGAGCCCAACGTAGCCCCACTAAATGCAAACGCGCGGTTGAAATTAGCCAGATGGTTGAAGGTGATGGCAAAATTGGCGGTTTTCCATTTTCCTGCCTGGGGCCTGGACGTGAAGACCATACCCAGGTTCTGCAGGTTCAGGTTGCCCCGGGAGGCATCGGTTGCACTGTTATCGGAAGCATCGAGCAACAGGGATTGCGTGTTGGCCCCCATCACGCCCAGGCTGATGGTATACTCCGATTTCTGGAACCATCCAATCCCCGCCGGGTTCGTACCCGTGGTAGACAAGTCGGCACCGAGCGCACTCATAGAGCCCCCTACGGCGTTGAAACGGGCGGTACCGCCATACTCAAAGTAGGAGAAGCGCAGCGCATCCGATACATTTTGGGCATGGGATATCCCGAGGCCCACACACAAAAACGAGCCGGACAACAAGGCCCTCCTTGCTGATAAGAGCAACAGACTGGTTGCGATGGGTAATCGTTGTGGTAAAAATGAGCTATTTTTTGTCCACGCGAAGGCTTTTTGAGGGAGCATAGCCCAGCTACGTGACCGAAAAAAGTCGCAGTATGGGCGAAAAAGAGCCATTTTTACCCTATGAGAATCCCATCGCAACAAGTCTAATCTATCCATATTTTAGAGGAGAGTTTTGCAGCGTACAGAACTGCAGGCTATTAAGAGCCGGGCGAGGAGAGTACAGAGGCCTAAAAGATTTTTTTCTTTTGACCTCTCGATACTTCCCCTCGCCCGGGTCTATTACTTTATGCTATAAGTGCCAGCCGTGGACTAGGCGTAGATACCTGTCCGACGGGTACTTAGTTCTTGATGCGACCACCGGAAGAAGAAGACGGTGAAGCCGCCGGGGCACTGCGCGGGCTCGAAGCAGGCGCACTTCCCCCCCAGCTCGGTGAAGGAGTGCTGCGCGGGGAGTCGAAGCCCGAAGACGTACTGCGCGGGCGGTCGAAACCGCTGTTGCCCTGCATGTTGCTGGGACGGTCGTACGAACTGCTTCCATTTCGGTCATACGTGCGCGTCGGCGGCGTATACGAGCGGGGAGCAGCACTCGGCTGCGGTGAAGTCGTACGCGGGGCAGGTGTAGCCCGTATCCCCGGGTTGGCAGGAGCGGCGCGGTCGCCTCCAAAATCGCGGCTGCTCTCCGTTTGGCGCGGAGTCGTCGGGTAAGACGGGTAGCGGTTGATATCCCGTGTTTGCGGGTTGAGCCGCTCGGAAGGCGGGGACATGTTGTCGCGCGGGCTACCGGTATTCGCAGGGATGCGGTCGCGGTCGCTTTCCGTGATACGGCCACCGTTGATGGTGCGCGGGGCTACGCCAGGGCTATTATCGGTAATACCGGGGCCACGGCCGGGGCGGGAACCGGGAGCCGGCCCCGTAGCGCTGCCCCCTGTACGCGGGCCGAAGTAGCCCCTGTCTTCGATGACGTTGCCACCGTTGTTGTAGATATAGCCATTCCCCCAGCTTGGCGGAACAGCAGAGAGCCCGTTGAACAGGTAAGGGCCGCCAAAGCCCCAGGCATTCCAGGAGTTCCAGCGGTTCCAACGGTTCCAGGAGTTAGAGCCAAACCAGGGATCCCAGCCCCAGGTATTGAACCCGCCGAAGGAGTTGAAGGAGTTGAACACATTGATTTGCACCCCAGGCCCGAAGGAGTTCCAGCCCGGCCCGAAGGAGTTCCAGCGGTTCCAACGGGAGAAATAGCGGTTGCTGAACACATCGTCGTAGATCAGCACGGACATACCGGGCATGAGCAGGCGGTCGTAGTAGCACGCATCCACATAAATCGGGTCGAAAAAGTTAAAGCCGTAGTAAGGCCGGTGGAAGCGGCGTATGCGGGACGTGTAGTAATAATCGTAGTCGTTGTAGTAGTCATACTCATCCTCGTACGAGTTGGCATATCCGCTGCCGTCGTAGTCGTCGTAGCTACTTTTTTCCATTCGCTGCTTTGGAACGGCGACCCGGTCTTTGTCGGGGTCGAAATAGACATCGTCCGAGACCTGGGCTGGTAAGTACCCTATGCCGAGCAAGCAGAACAGGGTGGCGATGAGCATTTCTTTTTTCATGATACTGCCTTTTTCAAAATGATCGAATTAGCCTTGTAAGGACTGGTTTAGAGATGCTGCCGGGCGGGGAGGGCTATTTTTTCGCCTTGGGTGCCCTTGTGCGCAACAAGTCTACTTTTACAACATCGAAATTATTACTTTTGTGCTGCTTTTTAGTTAAAACATTCATAAATCCGAGGAATATTGCGTTAAAGCAGCTTGTTAAAGCGCACTGTATTTGTTAAAAGTGCTTTTTGACAAAAAAACAGGCGGGTAGGAAGAGGTAAAAGTACTTTTTGGCCCTTGCCACCCCGTTCGATACGGCTCCTTACAAGCCCTTTCGCAAAGTCGGAATCACGTTAAAGAATCATGGCAAAAGAAATCACCGCCCGTTCAGAAGATTATTCCCAGTGGTACCTGGACATCGTCAAGAAAGCAAACCTATCGGAAAACTCCGCTGTCAGGGGATGTATGGTCATCAAGCCGTACGGGTTCGCCCTCTGGGAGAACATGCGCGACCAGCTCGACCGTATGTTCAAAGAAACTGGCCATGTGAACGCCTATTTCCCCCTGTTCATCCCCAAGTCCTTCCTCAGCAAGGAAGCCGAGCACGTAGAGGGCTTTGCCAAAGAATGTGCCGTCATCACCCACCACCGCCTGATGGTGGACCCCAACGGAAAAGGGTTAGTAGTGGATCCGGAAGCACGCCTGGAAGAAGAGCTCATCGTGCGCCCTACATCCGAGACCATCATCTGGGACACCTATCGCAACTGGATCAACTCCTATCGCGACCTGCCCCTGCTCATCAACCAGTGGGCCAACGTCGTGCGCTGGGAAATGCGCACCCGCCTCTTCCTGCGCACCGCTGAGTTCCTGTGGCAGGAAGGGCATACCGCGCATGCCACGAAAGAAGAAGCGATGGAAGAGACGCTGCGCATCCTCGACATATACGCCACCTTTGCGGAAGAATACATGGCCATGCCCGTCATCAAAGGCATCAAGACCGTCAATGAACGGTTTGCCGGGGCAGACGAGACGTTCTGTATCGAAGCGCTGATGCAGGACGGCAAGGCCCTTCAGGCCGGTACGTCGCACTTCTTAGGGCAAAATTTCGCCAAGGCCTTCGACGTGACCTTCCTCGATGAGAACAACCAGCGGGAACACGTCTGGGCAAGCTCCTGGGGGGTCTCTACCCGCCTCATCGGCGGCCTCATCATGACCCATTCCGACGACAATGGCCTGGTGCTTCCCCCCCGCCTCGCTCCGACCCAGGTCGTCATCGTACCGGTGCCCAAGCCCGCCGCGCCTATTGACGAAGCCGCCCAAACCATCATGCGGGCACTCAAGGCCAAGGGCATTACCTGCAAATACGACACCGACATGAGAAACCGGCCGGGCTTCAAGTTTGCAGAACACGAGATGCACGGCATCCCCGTCCGCCTCGCCATCGGCCAACGCGACCTCGACAACCACCAGGCCGAAGTGGCCCGCCGCGATACCGGGGAGAAAATGTCCGTACCCCTCGATGGCCTTGCAGACTACATCCAGCAGTTGTTGGACGATATCCAGCAAAACCTCTTTCAGCGCGCCAAAGCGTTCCGCGAAGAAAAAACGACCCGCGTGGATACGTTCAAAGACTTCCAGGACTTGCTCGAAACGGATATCCCCGGGTTCATCTCCGCCCACTGGGACGGGACTACGGAAACCGAACTCGCCATCAAGGAAGCTACCAAAGCAACGATTCGCTGTATCCCCCTCCACAACGAGCCCGAACAGGGTACTTGTGTGTTCAGCGGCAAGCCCTCGGGCCAGCGGGTGCTGTTTGCCAAATCGTACTAAGAAGTCAAGACCGGACGATATTGAATACCCTGCCGCGCCGCTCCTCATTGCGGCGGGCCTCGCGGATCAGGTCGGGCAAGACCTCCCAGTTGGGGTCCAGAGTATGGGCGCTGAGAAAATCGGCGAGTGCCTTTTTGTTATCGCCCAAGCCCAGATAGGCTCGACCCCGGCCTATAAAGGCGGCTTTGTTGTAGGCGTTCAAGGCAATACTGCGGGACAACGCTTCTACCGCCCCGTCCAGGTCATCCTTCTGCTGGCGCAGATAGCCCATCCAGAACCAGGCCTGGTCGTCCTGCGCGTTTTCTTTCAGCACGGTTTCGATGTCGTTCCCCCCCTCAGAAAACTGCCCGCAGAGGCAGTAGGCCATCCCCCTCAGGCGGCGGCTCTCCGCATGGGCAGGATTGCGCTGCAGGGCTTCGCTGAAGCAGGGTATCGAATCGGCATAATGACCTAAGTTGAAATGGGCCAGGCCCTGGTACAGGTAGTTTTGAAAATACCCGGGATCGAGACGAGCGGCCTGCTCGCTGTCTGCAATCGCGCCCACATAGTCGCGGAGCTGGATTTTAACCAGACTGCGCTGCCCCAACACATCGGCGAGGACGGCACCGGATGTGATAGCGGAATCGAAGTCGGCCAGAGCCTGCCGGTAATGGTGCATCCGCAAGTGCAACATCCCGCGCTGGAAGACCACTGTGGCCGTGCCTGGATTGAACTGCAGGGCGCTGTTCAAGTCTTGTAAAGCACCGGCCAAATTGCCCTCTGCAATTTTTCGCTGTGCGTTTTCAAGAAGGGAATCGGACATAGAGTGTCTGGTTTTGCCTCGTTATCTGACTGAAACCGCCTTATAGCCGCCTGCAGGCAGGCGGATCTCCAGGAGCGCGTGGCCTTTCTTGTCGAGCCGTACCGTTCGCGGTGCCTCCTCTCCTACCTGTATCGTGGCTTTTTTGGATAAACCCGTGTAGTACAGAGGAAGTTCGATACGACGGGCAATCGGTATGGGAAGCGGGTTGTACAACATCGCCATCCCTTTTTCCGGCAATCCGGGGTTGACGTGCAGGATGCCGTCCCAGTCCCTGCCGTCCGGGCGGCGCAGGTGGATGATATCGGAATTCAGGATGTCGCGGTGCTTTTTGTACCAGGCAATAACGTCCTGTACCATTTCCCGGGTCTGCTCGGTGTCGTAGAGGCGCGGGCCGCGGTAACAAGCCTGCACCCCGGCACCGTAGTACTGCACCATGAGCTGCCGATAGTCGTCTATGTGTTCGCTCAGGGGTTCCAGTACGGATTCCGGCCCCCCACCGTGGTATTTGGTGAGGGGTACGAAGCCCCAGGACATAGAGGGCGTTTTCTCCCAGGTACCGTCGTAGATATTTTGGCGGTTCAGTATCTTTTGCTGATCGCGGGGCAGGGAAAAGTTGACCTCCCGATAGCCGAGGGCGATTTTGTGGGTACCGTCGAGAAAATACCAGTCAGGGGCGTTGATGTATACGCCGCGGGCGTTCAGGCGGCGGTAGAGGCCTTTTTGCAGTTCCATCTGCTTCCACTGGGAGTCGTGCAGCCCTTCATGGCCCGGGTGGGAGGTAGAAGCGCAGACATCTCCGGGATAGGGGCCATCGTGTTCTAACAGGTCAAATCCGGTCGTTTCGATGAAGTGCTCGATTTTGGCGAGGTAGGCCAGGCCCCAGGCACTGGCCAGACAGGGCGCATTGCCGAAAAAAGCGTGCTTGTCGGGCAGTCCGCTGACCGGATCTATGACATCGTTTTCAGCATCTATCTTCCGGCTGCTGAACAAGGAGTAGCCGCCCAGTTTTACGCCGCGTTGGTGCGCATAGTCGGCCAGGGCCTTGAATTTGGCGAGGTTGGCCTGTGAGGTGTCCTCCATGTTGAGTCCGCTGCCGAAGCTGAGGATAACCATTTCATACCCCGTTTCCACACACTGGTCAATGACCGACCTGACCTGGGCGGGGTCTGTGCTGATGAGGTGCATGAAGATGGGGTTCCTATTGGTCCAGGGGGCAATGGTGCGGTACATCCTGCGCCGGGCCAAGCCGTTTCGCTCACGGTCGTAGGAGTCGAGCAGCAGCTCATACGACTGGATGGAGACCAGTTGCGCCCCGGGTGCCAGGCGCACCCCCATCCCTTTGTCGGGATATACTTCCAGCACGCAGGGGGTTTGGTAGTTGTAATTTACCTGGGACGTGTAGCTGCTGTCTATCTTCCAGTGCGAGCCCTGGTCGGAGAGGTCGTAGCGCATGGCGTTGTTGAACGCGAACGTATTTTCGACGTGTATGCGGGCGGGCTTTTTCATTTGGGCTGCCGAACCGACCACCGCCGACTCTTCTTCCGGCATAGCCAGGATTTCGTGTACGATTTGCCCTACCAGGAGCGGTTCACGGCTTTTATTTTCGATGGTTACCCACTTTTTGAGCAGGGGCATGCCCGGATAGAGCTGGTAATGAACCCGTACCTCTACCCCGGGCAGTTCGGGGTGCAGGAACAGAAGCGAGGCCGTTTTTCCTTCTATTTCATGAGAAGTGTACTGAAAATCAGACGGATGAGCAGTGAACTGTTCCACCCATGCCTCCATCAGGTAGCCGTGTTCTTTTTGGCCATATAGCCCGCCGACCGCGTAGGTTTTCCCGTTGAGGGTCACCCTGGCCTCCGGGCGGCAGGAGCGGATGAACTGTTCGCCGGTGCCCTCGTGCCGATAGCTGATAGACGCAGCATTGGGCGACAAGCGGATCCTTCTGGAGAGCCAACCGTTGTGGAGCAATAGTTCCCGGCCCCCCTTCTCCACGGAGAAGGCGCATTGGTCTACTTGGGGAAAAACGAGCCAGTCGGCCGGTTGGGCACACAAGGTTTGCACCACCAGGAAGAAACTGAGGAAACAATATCGGGCAGACATAGGTGTTCGGTGTTTGTAACAGGTCGTCGAAAAGGACCCTTTTTATTTAATATAAAAATATTTTATTTTAAAAAAGATATAACAAACAGTATTTTATTTTAAAAAAATAGAAAAACATTTTTTAAGCCACTTTCCATCCTTTCGGGTTTTAGTCTCCGAAAGCGATGCCCAGGGAGCGGGCCACACCGAGCAAGTAATTATTGGGGGCGATGAATTTATTGCCTTTGGTTACTTCGCTGAGCGGGACGCTGCCCATCTCGTAGCCCCGATAGGAGACCATCTGCCCGAAATGCCCATCGCGGACCAGTTCGTATGCTTTCACGCCCATAGCGGTTGCCAGGATACGATCGAAGGCTACCGGGGTGCCTCCGCGCTGGATATGGCCTAAAACGGCGGTGCGCACCTGTGCGGTACAACCTTTTTCTTCCAATTGGGCTTGTAAAAAATTGCCTACCCCGCCCAATTTGATATGCGTATCGCCCACGTCCACAGACTTCTTGCCGATGACATCGCCGCCTTTCGGTTTTGCACCTTCGGCGATGACCACGTTGACAAACCCCTTCCCTTTGTGGTAGCGCTTATGGATTTCGTGGAGCACTTTGTCTGCATCGTAAGGGATTTCAGGGATCAGGCATATTTCTGCGCCCCCGGCGATGGCGGTATGCAGGGCGATCCAGCCGGCGTCCCGGCCCATCACCTCCATGATCATGGTGCGGTGGTGGCTTTCGGCTGTCGTCACGAGCTTGTCGAGGCTTTCGGTTGCGACCTGTACCGCTGTGCTGAAGCCGAAGGTCAGGTCGGTACCTTGCAGGTCGTTGTCAATCGTTTTAGGGACGCCGACTACCCGCAGGCCTTTGTTGGCCAGGGTTTGGGAGATGCGCTGGCTTCCATCGCCTCCGATATTGATCAGTGCTTCGAAGCCGAGGTCGTAAATGCGGTTGACCAGTTCCTCCGTGCGGTCCACTCTGGCCCAGGAGCCATCCGGCTGCAACATGGGATACGCCCGTGGATCGTTCCTATTCGTGGTTTTCAGGATGGTTCCGCCGCGCACATGGATGCCCGACACCCGCTTCCGCGTCAGTTTGACCAGCTCGGTGGGATCGCGGAACACCCCCTCAAAGGCTTCTATAGACCCCCAGGCTTCCCAGATACCTTCTTCTTTGGCTGCTTTGGCTATGCCGCGGATGACGGCATTCAAACCGGGGCAATCCCCTCCGCCGGTGATGACCAGCAATTTTTTTTTCATGTAAAATACAATTGAACCCACTGCAGGACAGCAAGGACGAGAAAAAGACCGCTCAGGAAAAAGTTGGCCCCGCGGTCAAACGAAGTCATTTTTTGCATCAGTGTACCTGCCAGGTAAACGTACAGCAGGAGCCCTGATAAACTGCCGGCAAAAGCGCCGAACGCGACGCCCCAACCCGAAAAAGAAGCCAGGTACAACAAGTTTTTCGCGTCCAGATACGCGCTGCCCGTAAAATAGAACGGGATGTTCATGATGTTCATCCCTGCCGTGGCTACCCCCTTTAAAAATGGGGTCCCCGGATAACGGCTTCCATCTTTGCGCACCTTGGGTTTCAGGGCCTGGTAGAAAAATACGACGCTGAGCACGACGAAAAGGAGGATGGCAACTTTCTTTATGTTCGTCAGCACTTCTGCATGTGAGCTCAGGTATTTTGCAAAGCCGACGGCCACTTTGGCCTGTACAAAAACGACCAATGCCGCCCCTAAGGCACACAGCAGGCCAGCCCGCACTCCTTGTCGCAGAGTGACTTTGGCAGCCGTCACGTTGATCAAACCCGGTATCGCTACGCCGATGAACCCGAGTACGCCGCCCCAGAAGAAATTGTTTGCAAATACCATGCGACCAAATTAAGGATTTCTCACCGTACTACCCAGATAGGGTGGCCTATTGCTCCTAAAAACCCCGGCTCACCCATCCTAATTTATCGTAAACCAAGATAAGATTTTTTTGCTATGTCAAATATAGGTCGGGAATTTTTTTGCCGGATGAGCCCCCTCCAAAGGGCCATTGCTCTAAAAAGGAAGCCTGACCCGTAAAAAATCGCTACTTTTGGCCCTGAGAGCACATTCGGGATTTTTTCACCGAGTAAAAAGGGCTCGTTTTTCGTCATGGAAACCATCCGCGCTTTTTCCCGGCTATGGCTGCTGTGTTTGCTCTCTGGACTCCTCGCCTCAGATGTTTGGAGCCAGGACGGGCGGGTATTTACCCCTACCACCGTTCCCGATCCCAAAAAAACCGGCGGGGGCTATGTCAGCGACCCGGGAGGAGTGCTCAAAGCTACTGAAGTAGCTGAGCTAAACCGCCTGATTGCGGCAGTAGAGGATTCCAGTACGGCACAAATCGCCGTGGCCGTGCTCCCGTCTATCGGGGAAGACAGCCCAAAGGAATTTGCCACGGCCCTTTTCGAGACCTGGGGCATAGGCCAGCGCGAAACCGACAACGGCTTGCTCATCCTCGTAGTGATGGACCAGCGCCGCACGGAGTTCGAAACCGGCTATGGCCTGGAGGGCGTGCTGCCCGATATCACCTGCTACCGCGTGGGGATGGAGGCACTGGTACCCTGGTTTCAGCAGCAAGAATACGGCAAAGGGCTCATCGCCGCGGTCGCGCGCTTCAAGGAAGTACTGGACAACCCGGATTCCGTGGCGGAAATCAAGGCCGAGGGCAAGTCATCGGACAGAAAAAGCAACACCGGCCTCCTAATAGCCTTCATCATCTACCTGGTGCTCAACCTCTTCGTACACGGGCTCCTGATTTCCCTGGCGTTCAATGCCCTGCGCTCCAAACAGGAGATCTACGACAAATACCTGTACCTCCACAAGCTCCGGCACAAGTTCTGGTTTGTGCCGTTTCCGGTGCCCTATTTCCTGCTCTATATTTGGCTCTCCCGGAAACTGAAGGCCCTGCGCTATGAGCCGCGCAACAGCCGAAAAACGGGGGCCGCCATGCGCCTGTTGCCAAAAGAGGAGGAAGATGCCTATATGGAAAAAGGCCAGGTCACGGAGGAGGAAATCGGCGTTTCGGATTACGACGTGTGGGTGACGGAAAGCGGGGACGATATCCTGATCCTCCGCTATCCCGCAAAGGTCTTCCACAAGTACAAGCGTTGCCCGGAGTGCCGCTACACTACTTACTTCTTAGCCGATTCGCATAAAATCCGCAGCGCGACCTACTCCAGTACGGGCCTGATGGAAGAACACTATCAATGTAAAAACTGCAACTTCCAACAGCGCAAAGAGGTGATCCTACCCAAATTACAGGCATCTTCGAGCAGCAGTAGCGGGGGTTCCAGCCGGGGCGGTGGGAGCTGGGGG
>JBEGMH010000017.1:0-3850 GCA_041183125.1 Bacteroidota bacterium
ATCGAATACCCGGAGAACCTCGTACTGAAAACCCCGGAGGAGTTCCAGTCGCTCTGGAACCGGGCTTTTGCCAAAATGGACGTCCCCCCTGCCAAGCCAACAGTTGATTTTGGCAAATACCACGTAGCCGCTATTTTCTTGGGCTGGAAAAAGAAAGGCGGCTATATCCTCGAAATCGAAAAAATCAGCGCCCGCAAAAGCGGTACCGTCATCCACTTTTTAGAAAAAGAACCCGGTACGTCCTGCTTGTCTGCCGCCGTCATTGATTTCCCGTACCTGCTCGTGCGCATTCCCATCGGCGAAAAAGACACGTATGGGTTCGACCACAAGAAGGTCGTGTACGAGTGCCCCTAAGCACTTTCCCTACCCCGGCCCTGTTCGGCCTATTCCCCTCCCTCCCAGCCGGCACCTTTTCCCTCCGGGGCTGCACCGAGAGCCCGGACTGGCCGGTTTAGCCTGTTTCCTCTTTCCCCGGGCGTATTTTTGACCGCGCCCTGCTTCCTTCGCAACCCCGCTTAACACTTATTAACGTTTCTAAAAAAAGAGGGTCTTTTTTTAAGAAAATTTCAACAACGCCTCGATTATTTAACCCTTTTTTAAAAAAATAAATTTTTCAACCCCCTTTACGCCCCTTACCTTTGACTTGTTCATCGAAATAAAGTAAAGCGAATTTCATTTTTTAAATATTTTTATTTACTATTTTCCAAAAAACCATATTTTATTTTTTAATGCCGTAAAACGTGTATGCTATGAAAAAATTAGCCCTTCTCTGTACACTGTCGCTGTTCTCCTTCATCGCCCTAATGGGCCAGGATGCCCGGCCGATTCCGGGCGAGTACATCGTCAAGATCAAGGCGACCAGCATCAAACCGCTCATCCAGCAAGTGCAGGATATCTCGCGCACCGACCGCGAGGCCAATTTCAAGAACAGCTCCCAGCTCCGCACCCGTCTGGAAGGCCAGCTCGATGAAATTGCCAAACGGAACGGGGTCTCGCGCATCAGCCAGAAATTTGTGGACGCCACGGTGGCCTTCCACCTGACCGACCTATCGCAGGACCTGGCCAACCGCCTTATGAAAGACCCGGACGTAGAAGCCGTATCGCCCAATTTCCTATATACGATCCCCAAGCTACCCTACGAGTTGCCCAAGTTCGCTACCCAACAGACCCCCTGCGCCATCACCTCGGCAGGCGGCTTTGTGGACGGCTCCGCCAAGTCCACCTGGATTTGGATCCTCGACACGGGCATTGACACCGACCATCCCGACCTGAATGTACAGACCTCCCCCATTTTTGCCCGCTCGTTCATCCCCGGGGAAACCATTGAGGACGGCGACGGACACGGTACCCACGTAGCAGGTATCGCCGCCGCCAAAAATAACCTCTTCGGGTCCGTCGGCGTCTCCGCAGGCGCAAAAGTCGTGCCCGTGAAGGTACTGAACAACGCTGGTACCGGCTCCTGGGCAGGCCTGCTCAACGGCTTGAACCACGTCGCCATGTACGATATGCCCGGCGACGTCATCAACATGAGCCTCTGGGGCTACCCCACCACCAACTGCGAAAATGCCAACCCGGCCCTCCGCGACGCCATACGCAACATCGGCCTGGTCGGCACCTTCGTCGTGACCATCTCCGGCAACGCAGCCGATTGCACCGGCTCCGGCAAGTCCCTGCCCGGCTGCATCAACGGCACCAATATCTTCACCGTCGCTTCCATGACCTGTGATAAAACCTGCTCCCCCTTCTCCAACTGGGGCAACCCCTCCGTGGACTGGGTGGCAGTCGGTTCCAACGTGTACTCCACCTACAAAGACGGCGGCTACGCCACCCTCAGCGGCACCTCCATGGCTTCCCCGGTCGTGGCCGGTATCATCCATGCCCGCGGCGGCGCACCCCTCATCGCAGGCAGTGTCACCTGCTGCAACGGCACGTACCGCATTGCCAAACGTTAACAACCACTTGCCACAAGCCTAATTTTTCACTTCATAAACCATACCTTCATGAAAAAGCCCATATTTATCTTAGTCTTCACCCTGGCTATCGCTACCGTTTTCTCTTACGAGCTCAGCGCACAGATGATTTGCGATCCTGCCTTAGCCGCCACCGAACTGCTCCCCATCCGCACCAACGAGGCGTGTGGTACCAAGAGGGGCAATTACCTACAGCGCACCGTCTGCAACTCCGCGACCTACTCCAACAACGCCATTTCCCTGCCCAAAGACCGCGTCGCGGGATGTTTCCGCATCGTAGGGTTTTCAGGAAAGCCCGACTGGAAAATCGTGGACGCTAGCGGTACCACCGTGTTCGATCCCGTGATGCCCACCACCGCCCCCCGCCTCGGTACCCTGACGCTCGGCGAAGGCACCTACCAGATCAAGCTCAATACCGCCACTTCCTCCAAAGGCGCCTGGATTACCCTCGGCTTTGTGGACTATCCGAAATAAACCGCGGGCGCTCGCTAAAACGCTAGGAAGAATACCTTTTACCCTTTGCGCCTTTGCGTCTTTGCGTGACATATATTCGCTCGCAAAGACGCTAAGACGCTAAGAACAACATCCTTTGCGTCTTTGCGTGACATTTTTTAGCCCGCTAAGACGCTAAGAAAAACATCCTTTGCGCCTTTACGTCTTTGCGTGACATTTTTTAGCCCGCAAAGACGCTAAGAAAATCCCGTTTCCCCTTTGCGTAACATCTTAAAAAACTCACTACCCATCTATTCAAAGCGATCCACACATGAAAACAGCTACCTTCTCCTTCGCAGCCCACCTTTTGTTTGCCGCTTTGGCTTTATTGAACCCCCCGACCGCCAAAGCCGCTTACCAAAACGCCACCTTGGCCAATGGGCTCCTGACCATCACGTCCACCCCTACGGCAACCACGATAAACCTCAAAATTAACGGGGCCAACCTCGCTGTTGAAGAAATCCCGAGCCTGAGCGACCCGGCAGTCGTACGGGCCAGTTTTCCTTTGGCCTCGGTTCGCCGGATCAAATACATCGGAGGGGCGGGCATAGATATTTTTACCGCAGCCAACCTAAACATCCCCATCATTGCCCTGGGGAACGACGGTAACGATATCCTCTCCGGGGGGAATAAAAACGATATCCTCATCGGGGGGAACGGCACGGACTCCATATTAGGCAGAGGGGGCGACGATACCCTCGTCGGCATTGACGGTGCCCTGGGCGACAACCTCGTAGGGGATGTTGGCAAAGACGCGTTTTGGATGGACTTCATCGGCGGCAACCGCGACCAGAACGACCGCCAGGCCGATGATTCCATGCACGATGTGGCGCGCTTTGCCAACGGTGCCGATTTGACCCTAAACGGCGACAATATTGCCGACCCCGCCCTGAACACGCAGTTTACCTCGGGCTGGGCCTATGCCAACCACCGCGACAAGCCCCTGTTTCCCTCCACCGGCCCCAGCCTGACCGATATCCGCCAGCGGCTGAGCAGCGATTGCAAGGTAGTAGCGACCCTCGCCGGATTGGCCAACAACACCGTTTCAGGCAGTGCCTGGCCGGTGCGCCGCGCCCTCGCCGACTTCGGCGACGGCACCTTCGGGGTACGCCTCGGCAATAATTTTTACCGGGTGGACGGCGACCTGCCCATGAACGGCGGGAACTTTGGCTCCTCCGCCCCAGGCGCAGAAAACTGCATCTGGCCCGCCATCCTCGAGAAAGCCCTCTGCTACCACCTGCCCCGTACCCCCGGGGTGCTCCAGTGGCAAGACCTGTTCAGCATTGCCCCACACGACATCCTGCTCGCCTTCGGGGCACAAGAAGCCAGCTCCCCCTTAATCGGCGAACGCTACAGCTCCGCACAGGACCTGGCCAACAAGCTGTTCA
>JBEGMH010000018.1:0-2739 GCA_041183125.1 Bacteroidota bacterium
CAAACTGTCCTTGTCTGTTTGCGTTGGGGTTGCGTTCTTTGCGGTATGGCAAAAAAGAAACACAAACCCCACGATGCCTTTGTGAAGGCGCTGTTGTCCGATCCAGTACGGGCGAAGATATTCTTATTGCGGCTGCTGCCCCCGGCAGTATCCGAACAGCTAGACCTCGACAGCCTGGAGGCGGAAGACCGCATCCATGGCTCGGGCGGCGGTGCTGAGCGGCAGTTGGACGCGCTGTTCCGGGTGCGGCTGCGGCGTCCTGGCCGTGCGGGGCAGGACGCGCTGCTGAGCATCCTGCTGGAGCACAAGAGCTACCGGGACCGGTGGACCACGCTGCAGGTGCTGGGCTACCTCACGGCGGCCTACGAGGCGCAGCGGGCTGCGCGGCTGCCTTTGCGGCCCATCATCCCCTGCGTGTTCCGCCACGGCAAGGGCAGGTGGCGGTTGCCCGATGTACGGGCGCTGTTCCGGTCGGGGCATGGCCCATTTCTGCGCTATATACCGACGTTCGATGTCCTGTACACGGACCTGGGCGGTATGTCGGAAGAGGCCATTGGTCAGATGGGGGAGGCATGGCTGCGCTCTGCGCTGCTGACCCAGAAGTACAGCCACGACCCTACCGCGCTGATGGCCCGTTTCGAGCGGATTTTCACCATTCCCCCGGAGCCTGGCGCGGGGAACTTTCTGCAAATCCTGATGGTTTATTTTTCAAGGCTCGTATCTATTGAACGGGATGCTTTCCGCGACCTAGTCCACGAGCTTCCCGAACACAAACAACCTAACGTTATGACACTGTACGATTCTATCCTCGAAGAAGGCATTGAGAAAGGTATTGAGAAAGGTATTGAGAAAGGTATTGAGAAAGGTATTGAAAAAGGTATTCAGAAGGGCCGGGAGGAAGGCCGGGAGGAAACCAAAAAGCAAACGGTGCTGACCGGGTACAAAAATGGTGTCTCCATAGAAATCCTCTGTCTGCTTACAGGTTATAGCGAGGTACAGGTATGGCAAATCCTGGCTAAGGCGGAGGATGCGGAACAGGCGTAAAAAGTGGGGTATTTGTTTGCGGCGTTGTGAGCCCATACAAAGCCCCTTACCCAAACCGAAACCTCAGGTATTTGATGGTTTTCCCGACTTCGAGGTGCATGTGCTCGTAGTAGGTTTTCAAGGCCAGTTCGGGATAGGGGAGTGGGGACAGCGCATAGATATCGTCATGGAAAAACTCCAGGTGTGCCCCGGGGAGTGCGGTGATGGTCTCCAGGGAGAATTGGTAGAGTCCGGGGTCATCGGTTTTGAGGTGTACCCGTCCGCCGGGGCCGAGGATTCGGCGGTACATTTCCAGGAAGGAGGGCGCGGTGAGCCGCCGGTTGGCCTTGCCATTTTGAGGGAAGGGGTCGGGGAAGGTGATCCAGATTTCCCGTACTTCCCCCGGTTCAAAAAACAGTTCTAATTGCTCGATGCGGGTGCGCAGAAAAGCCACCTGGTGTAGGCCTTCTTCCAACGCGATTTTCGCGCCCTGCCAGATACGGGCCCCTTTGATATCCACCCCGATGAAATTGCGCTCGGGATAGAGCCGGGCCAGCCCCAGGGAGTACTCTCCGCGGCCGCAGGCTAGCTCCAGGGTGATGGGCAGGGTATTGGCGAAATGGGCTTCCCGCCATTTGCCCCGCCGCTCCACGGGAACCCCGGCCTCCCCCAACAAACCCGGGTTTTTGTGGTTATAATTCTCATAGACATTGGGAAATTGCAGCACTTCCGCAAATTTCTGAAGCTTGTTGCGCTTGCTCATACTACGGTTTACAGGTAAAAAGTGCGGCAAAAATACAGCCCGGATTCCAAAAATACGGCGAATGCGGTATTTTTACCTGCCTACCGTGCCAAAAATAACCGCTTTGCTAATCACGAAAGCTATGTATAGACTGTTCTGGGCCTTTGTTTGCTCGATATGGGTGTTCGTTGCGCACGGACAACAAATCACGATTTCCGATGAACTGCCCATCCGTACAGACCTCTCGTACGACATCATCGGCGAGTTGGGCGGCCATGTATTGCTGTTCCGCGAGGAATCCAGCCGCTACAGCGTCCAGGCTTTTGATCCCAACATGCGCTCTTCCTGGGAAAAAGATATCGAGTTGGACAAACGGCTAGTCTATAAGCTGGGCCTCACCGCATCCGACAGCAATACCTTTGTCTTGTTCTATTTTTATCGGGAAAGGGGCAGCACCTTCGTCAAGGCAGCGCGCTACGATGCCTCCGCCAACCTCCGCGACTCGGTGTTGCTGACCGACCTGGGCTTTCTGTTCACTACGCCCGAGTTCGAATTTGTGGTTTCGGAAGACAAATCCAAGACGCTGCTCCTGTATCCGGAGCGCGAAGGGGTGTTCCGCGCCCTCGCGTTTGACAACCCGTCTATGAAGGTGCTGTGGGATGTGCGTTTCCAGGATATGGACTACAACGAGGTAGATGATGAACTCCACCTCCTGATGGACAACCAGGGGGGCATGCACGTGGTCATGGAGAAAGACCACTTCCACAGCCGCCGGGACCGGCACCGCTACGAACTGTTCCGTTTCTCGCCCGGGGAAGCCGATGTCAAGCGCTATACGATACCGATACGGGAGAAAACGACCTATGACATCGCTTTTGCCTACGACAACCTGAACCGAAGGCTTTGTGGTGGAGGGTATTACGCAGAAAAAAACGTGGAGCGCGCAGAAGGCTATCTCGCGCTGTTCGTACCGG
>JBEGMH010000019.1:0-18822 GCA_041183125.1 Bacteroidota bacterium
TTCTTCACCAGGGGCATGAGGTCGTCGGTGTCCCGGGCATGCAGGATGGCGTTGAACGTACCGGTATCAAACACCAGGGTGAACCCGTTTTCTTTGGCCACTTCCTGGATGGTCTTTTCCAGCGTTTCCACGATAGGTTTGAGCAGTTCCTCCCGCTTGGCTTCGACCTGGCGGGCCACATCTTCCTCGTAGGCTTTGATGGCGTCCTGCTCTTTCTGCAAGGCTGCCTGCCGCTCCTGCTGTATTTTGGGCGACATCGTGCCCGTCTGCGATTCAGCGATGTACTTGGCCACGTTGCCTTTGAATTCCACGGCCATTTGCTCGCCTTTAGCTACCAGCCCTTTTTGGAAGGCCTCTAATTGCTCATCGGCCGTCTTGGTTTGGGGCATCAGGGACAGCATATTCCCGAAGTTCAGATGGCCGTATTTCTGGCCGTGGGCGGCACTCAAACCGCCTGCCAACAAGAGGGCAATCAGGAGTATTCTCTTCATAATACGTCTTTAATGTTTGCGCAAAGTTAGCGTTATCAGGCAAACTCCGCAGTATTTTTTTACCTGGCCTCATTTTTTCAAAAAATAAAACATTTTGTTTTTAAAATTTTGTTTTAAAACAAAAAAGATATTTTTTTGTGGTGTGATGATAGTTTTAAAACAAAATGCGTTGCCATGCCTGCTCCATCTTACAAGTCGCCAACCCTCGTACAGTACTTCCTGCACCACGTCATTCCCGTGGTTCGAGAGCGCTTTCGGCGCTATTGGTTCCAGTGTGCTTTTGCAGGGATACTTGCTTTCGCATTCTTTCAAAAAGAATTCAGGGTGCAAGTAGCCTGGGACGAGGCATCGCCTGCTGTTGCCCTACCGGAAGCGAGTCCTGCCCTCAGCGCGAGCGCTCAGGCAAGCCCTCCGATGAACGTATCCTTGTTACAGCCACGGCGGGCAGAAGCAGTTCCATCCCCAGCCCCTATTGAAGCAGAAGAGCATGCGGAAGAGGTACCAGTAGTAGTTGCCCCTGTTTCGGAAGCTGAAAAGACGGAGCGCCAGGAAGCGTATATCAAGCGCTATGCGGCGGTAGCCCAGGAGGAGATGGCGCGGTACGGGATTCCGGCGAGCATCACGCTTGCCCAGGGGCTGCTGGAGTCCAATGCCGGACTGAGCCCGCTGGCGGCGAACGCCAATAACCACTTCGGCATCAAATGCTTTTCCCGGCGCTGTTACAAAGGCCACTGCCGCAACTACTCGGACGATTCGCACAAGGATTTTTTCCGGGTCTATGCGAATGCGTGGGAGAGTTTCCGGGCCCACAGCCTCTTTTTGCAAAAACCGCGTTATCAGGCGTTGTTCCGCCTGGGGAAGCGCGATTATCGGGGCTGGGCCCGTGGGCTCACCCAGGCAGGCTATGCCACAGACCCAGGCTACGGCGATAAACTGATTCGCATGATCGAGCGCTTCGAACTCCACCGCTATGATTAGAGGAGAAATGCCTAAAGGCGCTTCTCGATGACCTGTAGTACGTCCCAACTGCTGCCACTGCGGTGGGCCACCGCTATGATGCGGCAGTTGGACGCGTTCCAGTTGCTCGGGAGGAGAAAGGTATAACTGCGCCGCACCGTTGAACGGGTGCCCAGGTCTTCCCCGACCGGCGAACCATCGTAAGGCGTAAGGGCCCGGCGCAGCACGTGCTGATGGAGGTATTCCGGGTTTTTACCGTCCGGGCCCAACTGCATATCGGCGATATTGCTCTCCGTCATGAACACGGAAAGGCGAAGCCCCTCTGTGCTGAGCCCCTGTACGAGCCGAACGACATCAAGGTCGGCGCGGAGTTCCCGCCGGGTGCTGTCGTAGTTGACCGCCATCCGCAAATCCAGTTGGGGGGGCTTCCCGAGTTCTTCGGCAATAAAACCTGCCCATTGGGCGCGGCTGAGCTGGAGGTCGGCCTCCCCTTCAAATTTGCGCCGGTTGATGACCGCAGAAGGATAGCCCAACGGCTGCCCCAACAGGTTCAGGAGGTTGTTGCCCTCCGGGGTGCGGAAATCATAGCGGTTTTCAGCATAAGGGTTGGAAAAAAAACCGGCATGTATGGAGCTGACCACGAGGCGCCCGGGGTAAAGGGATTCTAATCGGGCAATCTCTGCACTGCCCGCCGGGCAGTTGACGCAGCGCACCCCGGAAAATTCTTCGACAAATACCCGCTGTACCACTGGTGTAGTCGGTGTACCGCTGTCTTCGAGAGGGGTAATGGTGGGGCCTATTTCAGTACAAGCAGCCCCCATGGCCAAAAGGAGGAATACGGTAAATGGCTTCATGTGTACATGGTTCTGTCCTTCAAAAATTGCTGTTTAGCGCAAACTTGACCCCGCTGAACGCGGGCTCGAGCCGGCAAATCCCCCCGGTACAAACCACTCCCTCCACCTGCTTGACATAACTGAGCATAAAGGTATTGGTTTTGATGCGGTAGAATACATCTGCACGGGGGAAGTGCAGCGCAAGCTTCCGCCCCTGGGCGTCAGTAGGGCTGTTGCGGCCGGGACCAATGTTGTACATATCCGACAGACTGAACGTCCAGGAAGGGGCAATGTTGAACTCGGCCAAGGCAAATAGCCAGTCGCCGTAATCCTGCCGGGTACTACCGCCGGCGTCGCGGCCCATTTTCATAAACTGGGCTTCTGCCCGCCAGGAGTGGCGTTCATCTATCTTGTATTGGAACTCCGCGAACGGCGTGATCGTGCGCACCCGGCCGGCACCCGGCTTAAATTCAAAAATTTCCTGGTTGTAGTTCTGGTGCTGCACGCCGGCGATGGCGTTGGCCCTCCTGCCTATTTTTCGCTGGAGTTCAAAAAAGGCTTCCTGATAGAGGAGCTCCTGGTCGAGCCGCGCGATGTGCGAAGCGTTCAGGTTGATGCGCCAGGATTTGCCAATGCCGGCCCGGACATCGGCCTGGAAGGCGAGTTCGCCCTGCTCTTGGGTGGCGGCATTGTACCTGCTGGTGAGGCGATACGTGTTGACCCTTGACATAGGGGGCAAAAAGTGGATCATCCCCCGGTTGAGCTGCTCCTGGGGCCGGGTGCGGAAACTGAAACGCTCTGTGCGCTTGGCTTCTAGGGTCAGTCCGAGGTTTTTTACCGAGTAGCTCAACGTCGTGTACAACACAGAACCGGGTTTGTTTACAAAACGGTCGCCCGTAATCGTATCCCCGTTTAGCACGCTGCGCGCAAAGGGGTCGTTGATGGCCTCCCGGGTTTTGTATGCGGTTTCGACATACCAGGAAAAGTCGCCGGCACTGAACGTATTGAAAAAGGTAAAGGCGTATGCGTTGTATTTGGGTACAAAGGCATCCTTGGCGCTGTAGGTGTTGAGCGTGGCGACCAGACTGTTCATGGACAAATCATCCAGTGTCCGGGCAACTATGCCGATACCGGGCGCACTGGTCCACCAAAAGCGGTCTGAGCGGGAACTCAGGAACCCGTCGAGGGCGATGCCGCGAATAGAAGAACGATAGGTGTCGAACTGTTGCTTCTGCCGCCCGGCAAAGGCGCGCAGTGCCCATTCCGGGCTTAGGGCATAGCTCAGCTTCAGCCCGACCAGCGCGTTGTCTATGAGCTGGGGGCGTTCCTCGTAGGCGCGGAACACGATGCCACTGCCCACCTGATCGTAGATATACCCGGCTTGGATGCTCAATTTATCTACTGTTTTGCGAACAAACCAGTTCCCTATACCCTCACCGGAGTAGGAATCAGTCGGGTTGAGGAGATTGGATTGGTTGAACACGTCAAAGCGGAAGCCAAAATCAAATCCCCAATTGCTGTAGTTGAGGTTGAGCCAGGACTCGGTGCCGAACAACTGGCGGTCGTACTGCGGTGTATTGGCCGCCCCGATGAGGGTGTCGCGCAGGAAAAAATTGGCGTTGGCCTGCAAGTTGCCGGAGAGCTGGCCCGACTGGCCCTGGGCAACGGGTACCTGGGCCCGGGAAGAAACCCCAAAGAATATCCCAAAGAGCATTAGATAAAGGCGAACTTTGCTCCTGTATTTCGGGTTTTCAGGAAAATCCATACGTTGTGCTTCTTTTAAACGAAACTAAAGAATCTAAAGGATTATGAAATCATTTTCATCCATTTTCTCCCTGCTTTTGCTCTCCAGTATCCCACTGCATGCGCAAAAAGCCCTGCCGGACATCACGCTGAAGACACTGGAAGGCAAACCGGTGCGCCTCCTGGAGTATGCAGCCCAGCATCAGGTAACTGTTTTGAGCTTTTGGGCAACCTGGTGTGCGCCTTGTAAACGCGAACTAGATGCCATGACGGAACTGCACCCCGCCTGGACGACGAAATACGATGTCCAAATACTTGCCATTACCGTGGACGATCAGCGGCAGCTCCCCAAAGCGAAACCCATGGCCAATGCACAGGGCTGGCCCTTCACCCTGCTGAGCGACGCAGCCGGCCAGTTGAAGAACGCGCTGAACTTTCAGGCTATCCCGCACACGGTAGTAGTCAACCAAAAAGGGGAAATCCTGTACGAGCACACGGGGTATGTGCCCGGCGACGAACTGGAACTGGAAAAGAAGATTGCGCGCTTCGGCACAAAATAAGCCGGGCCTTTATCCGGCTAATTCCGCCAACTCCATCCAGCGCAACTCTTTTTCAGCAATGGTGTCGTTGAGTTGTTGGAGTTCTTTGGAGAGGGAGAGGATGCGCTCGGGGGTCAAATCGCTGGTGTTGAACTGTTCCGAGACTTGGCCTTTCTTCTCCTCGAGCCGCTGGATCTCTTTTTCGATGCGGTTCATCTCCTTGCGTTGTTCGAAATTGAGCCCTGGCTTTCCCGTTTCCCTGGCGGCTTGGCCCTCTTTTGCTTTCTGCTGTTCCGAGCGTTCCTGCCGGCGTTGCTCGCGGTCGCGTTCTTTTTGCAGTTCGCGGTACTCTGTATAGTCGCCGTTGAAATCGCGGATCTGGCCTTTTCCTTCGAACACGAAGAGGTGGTCCACGATTTTGTCCATAAAAAAACGGTCGTGGGTAACGATGAGCACGCAGCCGGGGAACTCGAGTAAAAATTCCTCTAAAACGTTCAGGGTCAGGATATCTAGGTCGTTGGTAGGTTCGTCAAGGATGAGGAAATTGGGGTTGCGCATGAGGATGGTGAGCAGGTAGAGGCGGCGTTTTTCGCCCCCGCTCAGTTGGGACACATACACCTGCTGTTGTTTGCGGCTGAACAGGAAGCGCTCCAGCATTTGTGCGGCGGAGAGCTTGAGCCCTTTTTCCAGGGGGATATATTCCGCGATGTCCTGTATGACGTCAATGACCCGCTTGTCTTCTTGTAGTTGTATCCCGTCTTGTTGGTAATACCCAAAAACCGTATTGCCTCCGACGACGACCTTGCCGGCATCGGGCCTTAGCTGCTGGGTAATGAGGTGTAAAAAAGACGTTTTGCCCACCCCGTTTGGACCTACGATACCCACCCGTTCGTTGGGTTTGAACTTGTAGGAGAAGGTGTCTACGAGTACTTTGTCGCCGTAGCGTTTCGTGACGTCGTGTAGCTCCAACACTTTTTTACCGAGGCGCTGGCCTTTGATATCAATTTGGATTTCCTTATCGGTAGACGCTCCGGAGACTTTGTCTTTTAGCTCATAGAAACCGTCTACGCGGGATTTGGCTTTGGTCGTGCGTGCCTGGGGCATGCGGTTTACCCAGTCCAGTTCCTTTTTGAGCAATTTGCGGTCTTTTTCGAGTTCGATTTCCTCATTGTCCATACGGACCGCCTTTTTTTCCAGGAAAGCCGTGTAATTGCCGGAATAGCGGTACAGCTTCCCCCGGTCGAGTTCTACGATCGTATCGCAGACGCGGTCGAGGAAGTAGCGGTCGTGGGTGACCATGAGGAGGGTGAACTGGGGGTTGCGCAAATACTCTTCCAGCCACTCGATCATATCGAGGTCCAGATGGTTGGTAGGTTCGTCTAAAATGACGAATTCCGGGTCATGGAGGATAAGGCGCACCAGGGCGAGGCGTTTTTTTTGCCCGCCCGACAAGGCGCGCACCGGCTGCTGAAAGTCCGTGAGGCGGAACCGATGCAGGAGCTCTTTGACGCGCGCCTCGAAGTCCCAAGCCTGCAGGGCGTCCATAGCGGCGATGGCGGTCTGCAGCTCCCCTTGGTTTTCCCCGGCCAACAGCAGTGCGTTTTCGTAGCGCTTGATCGCTTGCACAAGCGGCGTATCCGAGTCCAAAGCGGCTTCGAGGACGGTGTGGTGCTCGTAGAACTCCGGGTCTTGGTCGAGAAAGGCGATACGCGCGTTCCGGTGCAGGAACACGCGCGACGATTCGCCTTCGGAACGTTCTACCCCGGCGGCTATGCGCAGCAGGGTGGACTTACCGGAGCCGTTCTTGGCCACCAGGGCCACTTTCTGGCCTTTATTGATCTGCAGGGTGATCTGGTCAAACAAGACCTTTTCCCCATACATTTTGGAGACGTGCTCCAGTGACAGGTAGTTCATACCGTTTATTGCCGGGTCAGATCCTGTAGGATATGGATGGTTTCCCGGATGTACACGTCTTTAGCGACGGATTTGATGAATTCGGCACTGCGCGCCTTGGCGGATTCATCCGTTTCGAGTGCGGGCAGGTCAACGGCTAAGTGTCGTACGTTTTTGATGGCGTCCTTAGGAAAAAAGTCTTTGTAGGCTTCGCCTTCTTTTTCGCGGGTGGCTTCCAGTGCGCGGTATTCGTCGAGGTTCAGGGAGATGACCGAGGCGTCGCGCAGCGCTTTGAGGCGCTGCGCGTTTTGGGCTACTTTCTGGAACACGGGGTCTTTGTCTATCCGGTTTTTACTGCGGCGCTTCAGGTCTTCCATGTTTTTGATGCGGAAAGTACCCTGGGAATAGGCCACCGATGGGATCTGGGTCCAGGCCAGGGGATGGTCTTCCTGGCGCTCGCCGACCTCGGAGAGTTGGAACTCATCGGGGAGGACGATATCGGGAGTAACGCCTTTGAGCTGTGTGGAGCCCCCGTTGACCCGGTAGAACTTCTGGGTCGTGATTTTCACTTCGCCTAAGGGTTGTATTTCCGGGTTGTCCGGGATGCCGTTGTCGAGGTTAAAGAAACGCTGGACCGTACCTTTCCCATACGTCGTACTGCCGACGATGACGGCGCGCCCGTAGTCTTGCAGGGCGGCGGCTAAGATTTCAGAGGCCGATGCGCTCAGGTTGTTGACCATGACTACGAGGGGGCCGCTGTATTGCACCCGCTTATCCGTATCGCGCAGGATTTCCGGTTGGGAATCTCTGGATTTGACTTGTACGATGGGGCCGCTTTCGATGAAGAAGCCCGTCATGCGCTGCACATCGCGCAGGGATCCCCCGCCGTTGTTGCGCAGGTCCAGGATGATTCCGGACACATTTTCCGCTTTGAGTTTCTCGAGCTCCACCGCGACGTCTTTGGCACAAAAACGGCCATTGGGGTCGTTGAAATCGGCGTAGAAGCTCGGCAGGTAGAGGTAGCCGATACGTGCGCCATCGTTGCCGTCCAGGAGGAGGGAGCGCGCGTAGGTATCTTCTATTTGCACAATTTCGCGTACGATTTGGATCGTTTTGGTGCTTCCGTCCACTTTTTTGACGTAGAGGCGCACCAAGGTGCCTTTCTTGCCCCGGATCAACTGCACTACATCGTTTACGACCATACCGCTGATGTCCTGCCATTCGCCGTCTGTACCTTGGGCGACTTTCATGATCAGGTCGTTTTCCTGGAGTTCTTTTCCTTTCCAGGCGGGTCCACCGACAACGATGGAGGCCACACGGGTGTAATCCCCTTGGGTTTGGAGGGTAGCGCCGATCCCTTCGAGCCTACCGGAGAAGCGGATATCGAAATTTTGCTTTTCAACAGGGGCGAAGAAGTTGGTATGGGGGTCGAACATGGCCGTTATGGCATTGAGGTATTCGCCAAAGCGGTCGGAGCGTTTGACCTTAAAGAGCCGCTCGTAGTATTCGTCGTAATTTTTGAGGGTTGCCTCGCGGGCTTCTTTTTCCAGCTCCGCGATAGTTTTTTTAGGGATTTCCGCATTGCCGCTGGAATCTTTTTCCTGGCTTTTGGTTTTATCCAGCAGGCGATCGAGGGTTTCGTACTTGAGGTATTTGCGCCACAGGTCTTTCAGTTCGGCATCGTTCTTGGCGAAGGGGCGTTTTTCCGGATCCACCTCAAACTGTTCGCGTGCGCTGAAATCGAAGGGCTGGGCCAGGATTTCCCGGTAGTAGCCCTGGGTTTTGGTGAGGGAGGCGTTCAACATCCCATAGGATTCTTCAAAAAACGGCACGGTACCGGCCCGGATTTGATCGTCTAACTGGGCCTCCTGGGCGGAGAGCTTCTTGAGGTCCTCCTGGGTGAAGAAACGGTGATATCCGTCCATGTCCTCTAGATAGTAGGTATACAGGTTGCGGGAGAAGCCGTCATCCAGGGTCTTGGGGCTGAAGTGGAGCTGGTCTATAAAGGCCATCATGGTTTTGAGCAGCACGTTTTCCTTGGGTTCTTCGGTGCTGGGCCTGGAGCGGTAAGGGTAAAACCCTACCAGTAAGGTGACGGCAATGAGCAGGGGGAAAACATAGGTTCCGCGCAATTTCATGATGTCGTTGGTTTGAGTATTCAAGAAAACTTTTCTGTCGGGTGCTTTGCCCCATAGTATGAAACGGCGTCCATACGGAAGTAGTTTCTATACCGGATAGATATTAGACGGGAAAGTAATAAAAACGGTTGCACAAAAACGAACATTGGCATGAAATTGTTTCCGAAACGGCGAAAACAGTTCCATGCCAATGTCGCATGCTGCGCGTGGCTGCCCTATGGTCAAGCGAGCCTGTTTATTTACAGGAAGGGGGCGATGACGACTGCTACGATGGACATCAGTTTGAGGAGGATGTTGAGCGAAGGGCCGGACGTATCCTTGAACGGATCACCTACCGTATCGCCCACTACCGCCGCTTTATGCGGGTCAGAACCTTTGTAATAGGTGTTGCCTTGGATATCCACGCCACCCTCGAACATTTTCTTGGCGTTGTCCCATGCACCGCCGGCATTGGACTGGAAGATGGCCATCAGCACCCCGGTAGCCGTTACGCCGGCCAGAAGGCCCCCTAACATTTCCGCACCGCCCAGGAAGCCGATGAGTACCGGGGAGACGACGGCCAACAAGCCGGGTACCACCATCTGCTTGATCGCTGCTTTCGTGGAAATCTCCACGCACTTGCCGTACTCTGCCTTGCCCTCAGCTTGGTGGAACACGTCCTGGTCTTCTTGCGGCCAGGTATGGAACTCTGCCTCCCCGTGTTTGTGCATCAGTTCCAGGGCGCGGGTCAGTTCCGGGATGGTGCGGAACTGGCGGCGCACCTCCTGGATCATGTCCATAGCGGCACGGCCAACGGCGCTCATAGCCATGGAAGAGAACAGGAAGGGTAGCATGGAGCCGATGAGCAAGCCGCCCATCACGATAGGATCAGCTACGTCAATGGAATCCAGCTTGGCGGTGGACATGAAGGCGGCGAAAAGGGCCAGTGCCGTCAGGGCGGCAGAGCCGATGGCGAAGCCTTTCCCGATAGCGGCCGTCGTGTTGCCCACGGCATCGAGCTTGTCGGTGCGCTCGCGCACCTCTTTGGGCAGTTCTGCCATTTCAGCGATACCACCCGCGTTGTCGGATACCGGTCCGTAGGCATCTACGGCGAGCTGGATACCCGTATTGGAGAGCATACCCACTGCGGCGATGGCGATGCCGTAAAGTCCGGCGTAGTAGTGCGCCCCAATGATGGCGATGACCAGGATTACCACAGGAATCGCCGTGGACTGCATGCCCACACCGAGGCCGGCGATGATGTTGGTAGCAGAGCCGGTCAAGGAATTATCTACTATGGATTTGACAGGCTTGGTACCCGTACCGGTGTAGAACTCCGTGACGATCCCGATGGCAAGGCCCGAGAGCAAGCCAAAGATTACCGCAAAGAACACGCCGGTAGACGTATAGACCGTGCCCGACACTACCCAGCTCGCGGGCAGCATCCACTGTACGATGAACCAGGTGAGGGCTAACATGATAGCAGAGGAGAGGAATTCACCCTGATTGAGGGCCTTCTGCGGGTTTCCACCTTCCTTTACCCGTACGAAGAACGTGCCGAGGATGGAGGTCAGGATGCCGACACCCGACAGGAAAAGGGGCAGCAAAACAGCGTTCAGGCCACCAAAGGCATTCGTAAGGTCGAAGCCTGGCATACCTACGAACGTCGCGCCCAAAACCATAGTACCGATAATTGAACCCACATAGGATTCAAAAAGGTCGGCACCCATACCCGCTACGTCACCTACGTTGTCGCCTACGTTATCGGCGATGGTCGCCGGGTTGAGCGGGTGGTCTTCCGGGATACCCGCTTCGACTTTGCCCACGAGGTCAGCCCCCACATCGGCGGCTTTGGTGTAAATACCACCGCCTACGCGCGCAAACAACGCGATAGAGGAGGCACCAAAAGAAAACCCGGTAATGACATTCACAATCTTGTCAATGCCCCAGCCGAGGTTGGAATACAAAAGGTACAATACGCCGAGCCCCAATACGCCAAGGCCAACGACACCCATGCCCATGACCGAGCCGCCTGCGAAGGCAATCTCTAAGGCTTTGCCCAGGCTGGTACGGGCAGCATTTGTGGTGCGTACGTTGGCTTTGGTAGCCACGCGCATACCAATGACCCCTGCTATCGCAGAACAACCTGCCCCTACCAGGAAGGAAAGGGCAATCAGGGGGGAAGAATTTTCAGAATTGGCCGTGGCCGCAAGAATAACGGCCACAACGGCTGCAAAAATAGCGATGCGGCTGTATTCCGCTCTGAGGAAGGCCATGGCGCCTTCTGCAATGGCTTTTGCGATGTTCTCCATGCGCGCAGTGCCCACCTCTTGGCGGCTTACCCAAGCCGACTTCCAGAAAGTGTAGAGCAGGCCGAAAACGCCGAAGATGGGGATTAAATACGTGATAGTCTGACCCATGTTCAAGTTCGATTTGTAAAAGGATAACGAATAGACGGGAACGCCGGCATAAGGCCGTGCTGTTTTTTCCGACGTGCAAAAGTAAAGAATTTCCGGGATTGTCAAAAGACTTGTGGTCAGCGGAATCATCACAGGACCAAAAAGACCCTTAAATCAAAATCAGCTTTGCCGTCGCTAACCAATTAACGGTAGTAACAGACCGAAAAAAGAAAAAAATATGCCAATCATCGAAAAGGTATAGGTAATTCCAGAGATATATCTAATTTTACGCCATCGGAAGAACAAAGCAACTTTGCAGTTGAAAAAAATAAAACCTGTTCAACCTTCTTTCGGGAAGCGGGTTTATAAGAGTACCTCAATTGCCACTCGGCAATTGTCAGGGGTTTTGGGAATAGGAATTTTTGCTGTCCGGTCGCTATTTGGTAGCGCCGGGCAGTTTTTTTTTGCCCGTGACAGCTACGGGAAAGGGATCAGGGCGCCAGGTGCCCAAACAGGTGTCTCCTTTTACCAAAGCAAAAAATCCCATTGCAAGCATCTGACTTATTGCGTGGATCCAGCGTCCTCCCGCCATGCCATTTTTCATTAGACTTGTTGCGAGGGGAATTATCGAGGGGTCAAAAAGGCCCTTTTTTCCCACACTGTGCCTTTTTTCGGTCATATAGCTAGGCTATACTCCCTCAAAAAGCCTTCGTGTGGATAAAAAACGACTCTTTTTTCCCACCTCGCTGACCCCTCGCAACAAGTCTATTTTCAAAAAAGGCCGGATAGCTGTGCGGCTCAGGTAGCGATGGTAAAATATTTGGCACTATCCGCTAATTTTTTGAATATTTAGGTAAAAAATGCCGAAAATTGCCCAATTTATATAATGTGACCCCCGCCAAGGGTGTTGTACGCGATAAGGTATGAATCCTCCTACTTCCCCATCCGGTCCAACCGGGTGGAAATTCATTAGACGAATGGGTACGGCCACTGCCTTCCCATCGCCTATAAAATCGGTTCGCCTATGACCAGACCGGAAATATCCTCAGCATCACAGGTTCAGGAACTCACCACGAGGCTTGAACAACTGGAATCGCAGTTGCAGGAGGCCAGGCAGGCCCTTGCTGTTGCTTCTCGCAAACTGGACCTCATGACGGCCCAGATGGACAGGCAACAGGAACATATTCTCTCCGCCGTGCGGGCCAATGAAAAAAAGTACACGACGATCATCGAAAATATGTCCCTGGGGCTGATCGAAGTGGACAATGATGGCTTCGTCCAAAAGGTGAACAGCGCCTTCTGCGCCATGACCGGCTACTCCCAGGAAGAACTTCTGGGAGCAAGGGACAAAATACTGGTTCCCGAGAGCAGCAGGGAAGTCCTCGCCCGCCAGATGACCCTCCGGAAGGAACATGTTTCTTCTGCCTACGAAATACAGGTGCGCCGAAAATCAGGCGAGATGGCCTGGTTATTGATCAGCGGTTCGCCGCTGTATAACCAGGAAGGGGAGGTAGTGGGTTCCATCGGGATCCATTACGACCTCAGCGAGCAAAAAAAATGGACGGCCGAGTTGGAACAGGCGAAAAAAACCGCTGAAGAAGCACAGGAAGCAGAAAAATCTTTTCTCGCCAACATGAGCCATGAAATCCGTACCCCCCTGCATGCGCTGCTGGGCATGGCGCAGCTCCTGGAGGACACGCCGTTGAGCGCGGAACAACGGGAATACCTCAGTTTGCTTCAGGTGTCCGGTAGGCAGCTGCAAAAGTTGGTATCCGACATCCTGGACTTCTCCCGCATCGAATCAGGTAACCTGGAAGTGCAGCACCAAATATTCAATGTGGAAGAACTGGCGCGCGGGCTCTACCTCACCTTTGTTCCTCTCATTGACCAAACCAAGGTGCAGTTTAGTGTGCGCATCCAGCCACTGGCTACCTTTCTTTTCAGCGGAGACGAATCCCTGGTCCGCCAGATCTTGGTCAATTTGTTAGGGAACGCCATCAAGTTCACCCCAAAAGGGGAAGTATGCTTAAACGTTTCACAAATGGAGGCCGATGATGGGCGCACCTGGCTTCGCTTTTCTGTAGAAGATACCGGCATTGGGATTGCTCCGGAGCAGCTCGACATGGTGTTCCAAAACTACAAACAGGTCAATCGCAGTGCCCAGAGCGAGTTTGGCGGTTCCGGCCTCGGGTTGGCCATCGCACATCGCCTGGCCCATCTGTTGGAGGGAAGAATCCTCGTAAAAAGTGAACCCGACCGGGGCTCTGTTTTTTGTCTGGAAATGCCATTGGCACCTGCTGCGCCTTTGAAATACGTCCAGAAGCCCTGTAAGGCGGTCCGCCCACCCGTCCTGGCGGCCTCCCCCCGTATACTGTTAGCAGAAGACAGCGCCGCCAACCGTAAATTCTTAGAGGGATTGATGAAAAAATGGGAATTCCCCTTCGATTCGGTGGAAAATGGCCTGGCTGCCCTGTCGCTCTCGCGGCAGCGCCGGTACGACTTCATCCTGATAGACCTGCATTTGCCCGATTTGGATGGTATGGCGCTCGCAGCCCATATTCGAATGGCTTCTAATCCTAACCAGGATGCGCTTATTCTCGCCATCACCGCGTCTGCAACCGTCCAAACCCGCGAAAAAGCACTTGCGGCCGGTATTGACGAGGTATTGTTCAAGCCCTTTAGCCCACAACAGCTCTGCGAAAAAATGGGGGATCTGTACCGCCAAATGAGAGAACCAGAAGCCTTATCCCGGGCTTTGCCGTTAGCGGAGGATGCGCACCCGGGCGAAGAGCCTTGTTTCTGGACACCGGAAGGGCCGGCCAGGTATTTTTCGGGCAATCGCCAGCACGCCCTTGAGGTGTTCTTGTGTTTCAAGGACAAAAACCTCCCCGATACCGGGCGGCTCATAGAAGCGTACCAGCAAAAAAACTGGGCCCTGGTCAACAAATTGGCGCATAAGCTGAAGCCCGGGTTCGAAATGGTCGGTTTAAATGCCATGGCGCTTTTGTTGGGCCAAATCGAGGTGCTGGATATGGAATATTCAAGCGAATCCTCCGTGGCACAACTTTTTTCTAAAGTACACCATCTTTATAGCATTACCCTGCCGTTCGTCCAGCAAAAAATCGCGGAGTTGTCCGAGGGTATCCCAGATTGGCTGCTGATCAAAGGCCCTGTCTGATTAATGATTTGACTCATCTGAATACCACGCGCCCATGTCCCTGCGATGTATCCTTGTTGACGACGACCCTCTGTCCTTGTTGGGCCTCGAAAAATTATGCGAGCGAACGGAGGGGCTGGAAAGGGTAGGTACATTTGACAGCGTAGCCCCTGCGGTGGCTTTCCTGGAAAAGGAAGACGTAGATTTGATTTTTTTGGATATCGAAATGCCGGAGGAAAACGGGCTCACTTTGTTGGATCAGTTGACCCATCCGCCACAGGTCGTGGTGGTGTCCGGGCGAACTGATTTTGCGTACGAAGCCTTCGAGTATGCGGTCACGGATTACCTGAAAAAGCCCGTCTCCCTGCCCCGCTTTCTGAGAGCGGTCGAAAAAGTGCGCTTGCAACTCCATCAAAACCAGAGCTACCGGGATGCTGCCCGGGATATCTACATTCGCCAGGAAGGCAAGTTTATCCGCCTGGCTTTTTCGGATATTTTGTTTTTTGAAACGGTCGGCGACTATGTGCGCATCAAGACGCGGGATGGGTCTTTTTTGGTGCACCATACCATCAAAGCCATAGATGAGAAAATCCGGGATCCGCGCTTTTTGAAGGTGCACCGTTCCTATATTGTGAACCTCGATATGGTAGTGGAAGTGGGAGAACATTCCCTGGCGATTGACTTGTTCAACATCCCGATAAGCCGGTCCAACCGCCCGGTACTCCTCAACCGGCTCAATATTCTGTAGGGTAGCGGGTCGGCGCAGCCTTAAAAAAGGGTTCCGCTTCAAGCCCGTCGGTGCAGATGTTGCATGTGCCGGTCCATGGAAGGGGTATCCAATATTCCGATCAGCACATGCCAATCATTGTACACGGGCAGTGCCCCCCCCTGGGAATGTTGGAGTTTTTTCAAGGAAGCTGCGAGCGATTCCTTTTCCGACAAGGGCAGGAGTTCGCGGAGCATATAGTGCGATACCGGGGCGCTGCCATCGGCATGCTGCAGGGCGTGGGCAGTGCGGTGTTCAGGCAGGACAGCGACCAGGTTCTGCCATTCGTCGAACACCAGGAAATTTTTTTCTTCCCCTGCCAAAAAAAGCTGTATCGCTTTATCCATGGCATCATGGGTATAGAGCGGGGTGAAACGCCGGCGCACCAAATCGCCGGCAGTGCCCCGGCGCAGCGCTTCCTCAAAAGCGATGAAGCGGTACTCGTTGCGGGCCAGGAGGAATACAAATACACCGATAAAGACCGAGAACAGGCCGTCTTTTCCGGAACTCTCCCACAAGCGCCAGAGGTTGAAACCGATGAACGCGATAGCGATGCCCTGTCCGATGCGCGCGGCAAACCAAGTTGCCCTTAGCCGGCCTATCCATATACTCAGGAGGGCGCGCAGGATACGGCCCCCGTCCATGGGAAAAGCGGGGATCATATTGAAAAGTGCGAGTACTATGTTGATGACAAACAGCCCCAGGAGCCATATCCCCCATTCGGGCATATCGGAAAATAAGTAGCTACCTTCCTGGGATGCCAGTGCCTGGAGCAGTTGCAGGCGCAGCTCGGAAGGTATGGAAAAAAAGTAGAGCCCTAACAAAAGGGCGATCCCAATATTGACCAAGGGGCCTGCCAATGCAATCCACAGTTCGTGCATGGGCTTGGTTGGGAGGCGGTCGAGGCGGGCGACGCCCCCGATAGGCGAGAGGATAATATCCAGGGTACCGACCCCGAAGCGCCTGGCCATGAGGGCATGGCCGTATTCATGAAGTGCGACGCAGAGGAAAAGGGAAAGTACGAAGCCCATCTCCAGCAAAATTTCCTGCAAAGCCCAGTGCTCGCGCTTTCCCCGATAGAACACGAACACGAACACGAGGCCGAAGGTCCAGTGCAGCCGGAGGGGGATACCGTAGAGGGTAAAGACTTGGAGGGATTGCTTCATACGGGCAGGTAGGGTTCTTCGAGGATACTTCTGGAGATGACCATGCGCTGCACCTCAGAAGTCCCTTCGTAGATTTGGGTGATCTTTGCATCGCGCATCAAGCGCTCCACGTGGTATTCTTTTACGAAGCCATAGCCTCCGTGGACTTGTACGGCTTCGATGGCGGTGCGCATCGCGACATCCGATGCGTACAATTTGGCCATGGCGCTCGCCGTATTGTAGTCCCTGCCCTGGTCTTTGAGCCAGGCTGCCCGATACACCATGAGCCTGGCCGCTTCGATTTCCGTGGCCATGTCCGCTAATTTGAACGCGATGGCCTGGTGCTGGTGGATAGGTTTGCCGAAGGTCTCGCGCTGTTGGGCGTATTCGAGCGCTAATTCGTAGGCACCAGCAGCGATGCCCAGGGCTTGCGCGGCGATACCGATGCGGCCCCCTGCCAGCGTTTTCATAGCGAATTTGAACCCAAATCCATCTTCCCCGATCCGGTTTTCTTTGGGTACTTTGACATCGGAATATAAAATGGTGTGGGTATCGGAGGAGCGTATCCCGAGTTTGTCTTCTTTGGCACCAATTTGCACACCGTCCCAGGAAGTTTCCACTATAAAGGCATTGATGCCACGGGAACCCTTTTCGGGATGGGTTTGGGCCATGACCAGGTGCACCTGGGAGGAACCGCCGTTGGTAATCCAGTTTTTCGTACCGTTGAGCAGATAGTAGTCGCCCATATCCACGGCTGTGGTGCGTTGGTGGGTAGCATCGCTGCCGGCTTCCGGTTCCGAGAGGCAGAAGGAGCCAAGCCACTCCCCGGTGGCCAATTTGCGGAGATAGCGCTCTTTCTGGGCTTCCGTACCGTATACTTCCAGCCCCCAGCAGACCAGGGAGTTGTTGACGGACATCAGCACGGAGCAACTGTTGTCTATTTTGGAAATTTCCTCCATAGCGAGCACATACGAGAGCGTATCCATGCCGCCGCCGCCGTATTGAGGCGGGCACATCATCCCCAGGAAGCCCATTTCGGCCATGCGGCGAACCTGTTCCCGGGGGAAAGCCATGGTGGTGTCGCGGGCTATGACGCCCGGCTTCAATTCTTTTTGTGCAAATTCCCGTGCGGCGTCCCGCACGGCGAGTTGTTCTTCGTTCAGGCTGAAAAACATAACGTGTACAGGTTTTTTTGAAGGAAACAGGTAGGATAGGAAAAAGATGTCTAAAGCACTTCCATCAAGGTGCGAAAAACGACAAACTTACCGGGGAACCGCTCGGCAGCATCGGCCTGGAGCGCTTTGGCATGCTCCTGCTGGTAGGCGTACATAGTAGCGAGGTCCGGGCAGAAATACTGCACGGCGTACGTCACCCCATCCGGTTCCTCGTGCATCATGCGGCAGATGCGGTAGCTGTCGAACGCACCCGTCTGCATAACCTTGGGTATATGGTCTTCCTGCATCCATTGCAACCAGTCTTGGTGTACATCCTGGTCAATTTTGACGGTTACGTTGTAGATGAGCATTGGATTTATTTGCGCTTGTTGTTTTTGGCGTACTGTTGCCGGCCATTGCCTTTGTTATTGCCTTGCTTCCCGCCGCCGTAGGGCGACCGCTGGGAGTAGGGCTTGTATTTGTGGCGGCGTTGGTTTTGCTGTTGTTGTTGGTTTTGGCTGGGTTGCACCAGGTTGTCGATTGCCTCGGAGACCACCAATTTTCCCCCGGACATAAGTTCCAGATCGGCTTTTATAACATCGTCGCTGACAAAGTGTTCTTTGTTCCAGGTCCGGTAGGCCAGTTTCATATAGGAGGCGATAATGGAGACGAGCGCTTCGCGCTTAGGCCCCGGGGCCATTTCCAAGGCTTTCCGGATCAGTTTCTGCACACTGGCACCGTAGTGCCGGAAGTTTTGTTCCTTTTCCGGGTATTCCACGGGCCCCGGTCTTTTCTGGGCGGCCTCTTCGGTGGGGATGATGCCATTGGGGGGCATGACCTTGATATCGTAGTTGGCAATGCGGAACAGGTGTTTCCAGAGTTTGTCGCGGATATCTTCGATGTTGCGGGTTTGCGGCTGCATCTGAAACATCAGGTCAATGATCTGTTCGACGAATTTTTGGCGTACGGTGTCGTCTTCTATGGTTTTTGCATGAAAAATCAAGCGTTGTACGTTCCGGCCATACTCCGGTATGATCAACTCCTCTAACTGGGAGTTGTACTCCATGTCCAGTTTTGCTTTTTGCATGGTTTGCTTTTTTCCTGGTTTTACTTGTATTTGGTAAAAGCCACTTTGAGTTTTGCTTTGTAGGTGGCGCTGCCGGCACCGTAGAGTACGGAGCGGCTATTGTTTTCTGTTTTTGGGAACAAGCTGAGCAACATCTCGTTGCTGACTTTTCCATTTGCCATATCTTGTAAGTGGGCGCTCAGGTTCATCCGGTATAGGCCGGGTTCGGGGTCGGCACCTGCCTGAAACGTACCGCCGAACTTCTGGGGTATTTCAGTATCGGCCAGGGCTACGTCTTTTACCACCTGGAGGTTGCCGTTTTTATCGCGGTAGTAGAGTACCAACGTAGATGCGGGGGGATACAAAACCGGGTCGTCACCCGGCAGGGTAGCTACCCGGAGTTCCAGGATGGCATGGTTGACGATGGCGTTTTTCAGGGAGCCTACGCTGGGAAACCGTATCCTCCCGTTCACTCCGCCCATACCCTGTACGAACATATACGCATTTTGTGCGGAGGGCACGCCGATCTGTTTTTCCACGGGTTTTCCGCTGGTATTGTGTT
>JBEGMH010000020.1:0-3657 GCA_041183125.1 Bacteroidota bacterium
ACCATCCTGTCCATCGGGCGGTAATACTTGAGTCAAGTAGAAAAGACACCCGTTTCCGGGGAAAGGGAAAGGTTTTTTGCCCTAAAATGAAAATGTTGTATTTTGCGCGCAAAAAAAAAGCTATGAGATATAACTACCTGGCAGTCCTGATTGGTTTGGCTCTTTTTGCCACTGCTTGCAAGTCTGACAAAGCAGTGGAGGATGCCGGACCGGAGAAGGTCGAAAAGAAAGAAGAAACCGCTTTCCGCGATGCGACCATCAGGGAACTCACGGGCGATTTTGTAGATGCCAACTACCCGGACAAGGGGTTCTGGAAGAAATTCAGCGTTGAGCAGCGCCCGGATTCCATGGTACAAGTGGCCTTCACCAGTGCCGAAGGACCCAATAAACAGGCCGCATGCCGCTTCAGCGGGATCGGCAAGTACAACAAAGGCTATATCAAAGTACCCGTGAACCCGGGCTCGCCCAATCCTACTTACCTCACGATCAAGATGATTACTACGGGCGATATCTTCGTAGGGGCGGAAGGTGGCGACAACCCCAACCCGGCAGATGTATTGTCGCTCTTCTGTATGATTTCGCCCGCCACCAGTATCGGTGGCTTGTACAAGGCCCTGCCGAACGAGTAGCCCATACCGTCTCGCAATGCCTTTTGCCGTCCTGGCAGGGCAAAACCTGAAACGATATGGATCCGACCCTTCTCGAGCGGCTGAGATCAGGCGATGAGGCTGCCCTGCAGCTCGTCTTCACCGCACACTATCCGATGGTTTGCCAAACCATACGGCGCCTCGTCTATGACCCCGACCGTTCCGAAGACCTCGCACAGGAGGTCTTCATCCGCTTTTGGGAGAAACGGGAGAAGATCCACATCACGTCTTCATTGACGGCCTACCTCCGGCAGATGGCCGTCAATGAAGCCCTGGGCCACCTCCGCCGACAGCGCTTTTTCGAGGAAGTGGAAGCCACGATAGAAACCACCGAGACGGGTCCCGTAGAGGGTTTGCTGTACGAAGATCTAAATACCGCCCTACACACCGGCATGGCCCATTTGCCCCCCAAGTGCAGGGTAGTCTTCGAACTCAGCCGCTTTGAGGGGCTCAGTTACGCAGAAATCGCGGAACAGACCGGCACCTCCATAAAAACCGTGGAAAACCAAATGGGCAAGGCGCTCAAAATCCTCCGGGCACATTTAAAAGGATTTCTTTAAGTTCCTCGTAGGGGGGTATACCTATTTTTTACATCTCCCTTTTTAGATTAAAAAATATGCTTCAGGACGCTCATTTCACGGATCTCATCGCAAAACACCTCTCCGGGAATATCCTCCCGGAGGAGGAACAGGAACTCCTGTATTGGATAGAGGCAAATCCTGAACACCAGCGGCTTTTCGACGAACTGGAAAAGGCCTGGGCCTTGAGCGCCTCCTACCAAAGCCCTCTGGAAGCTACTGATGCAGACAAGGGCTGGCAAAGGCTTCAGGCCAGGCTACACGTATCTCCGCAAGGCGGCGAAGCGCCGTCTGAACCGGCTTCCCGAAAAATAAGGCCGCTCAGGCGCTGGTGGGCTATCGCTGCCACACTCGCCCTATTGGTCCTGGCTGCCCTGCCACTCATTCTGCCATCCAAAAAAGAGACGGGCCACACTAACTGGGCTTTATTGCAAGGCCGAGGGGAACCCCGGCAAGCGTTTCGCCTCAACGATGGGAGTACGGTCTGGCTCCACGGAAACAGCAAAATCTGGACCCATCCCGATTTTCCAAAAGTACGCCATCTGCGCCTCGAGGGGGAAGCCTTCTTTGAGGTGGCCCACCAGAAGGAGAGCCCTTTCCGCATCGCGTGCAAAGGTGCCTACATCACGGTGCTTGGCACCTCGTTCAACGTGCGCGGCACCGCGGATGAGGGCGATGTAGAGGTGAGCGTGCAAAGTGGGGTCGTGCAGCTCGCCGTTGCCGAAGGCAGTACGACCGACGCCCCCCCCCTAAAAGTTGGCGCGGGCAAGGCAGCCATTTTCCATCCCGGGGAAAAGCGCCTGGAGCTCCTCGACAAAGCGGCTGAAAACGCGTTGGCCTGGCAGCGGGAAGCCCTTCACTTTGAAGGGACGCCCCTGGCTCGCATCCTCCCTGACCTGGAAGGCTACTTCGGGGTGGAGATGGAACTTGGGCAGCCGGGCCTGGGGCAGTGTACCTTCCAGGGCGATTTTGAAAAGCCCCAGCTCGACGAGGTGCTCAGCGTACTGCAAATCGCCCTCGACCTCGAGGTACGGGAACGCGACGGAACCTATGTTTTTTACGGAAAACCATGCCAATAAAAACGGCAGCTACTGCCTGCTTTTCACGCCTCTTCCCCACTGCAGCCCTACTGCTGGCCCTATCTTTTTCGTATACACCGACACTCCATGCGCAACCGCGGGTCGGGCGGATCCAGGCACAATACCACCTCACCCCCTTAGAAGAAATCCTCCGCGACCTCAACAGGCGCTACGGGCTCCGCTTTGCGTACAGCCCCACTTACATCCCACTACACCAAACCATCACGCTGACCCTCCCCGGAACGCCCCTTGTGGAGGCTATGGACCTACTTTTTGACCCGCTCCCCATCCGCTATCAGTTTGTAGGCGAGCAGATCGTGCTGCGGTACAGCCCCAAAACGGACCCTCTGACCCTGCGCCGAAAGGAGCTGCCCGACGAGGTACCCCAACGAAGCCCCCTGTACGCAGATACCCGCCGGGAAGCCCTGCGGGAGGAACGCCAAAAAAAAATAGCCGAAGAACTGCCCGCCCTGGCCAAGCGGCTGGAATACCAGGGCGGGATCCAAAGCACCCGCCCCGATAGCGCTACGGGCGACCTCAACGCCTACTTGACCCCGCCGGTTGCACCCGCTTCCCCCACCCGCCTCGCACAAATCTCGCTCTTGCCCTACCTCGGCAGCGGTGTACTGGAGGGGTACCGCGCTGCAAACCGATTGTCTGTCAACCTTCTATGGGGATTAAACGGAGGGGTAAACGGACTGGAAATCGGGGGATTGGCCAACCACATCCTACACGATGTCAAGGGCATACAAATAGCGGGTATCTTCAATATCGTAGACGACGACCTCACGGGCATACAGTTTGCCGGGTTGGCAAACGACGTTTCCGACACGCTCTACGGCGTGCAGATCAGTGGCCTACTCAACCGGGCGGGGAAGGCGTATTCCGTACAAAGTGCGGGGCTGCTCAACATCGCCCGCTATGATTTTTCCGGTATCCAGGCCTCCGCCGCCCTGAATTACTGTGGAGGGGCGAGTACCGGCATACAAATAGCGGGCTTGGGGAATATCGCTAAAGGAAACCTCAAGCTCCAGGTAGGTTCTTTATTCAACGTGGCCGAAGAGGTCAAAAACGGGCAGTTCAGCGCCCTGTACAACCGGGCCAAAAGCGGCGGCAAATTCCAAATCGGGTTGCTGAACTATGCCGATACCCTCTCCGGTATTCCGATAGGGCTGTTCAGCTTTGTGAAAAAAGGCTATCACCGCCTCGAAATCGGCACCAGTGAAACCTTTCATACAAATATTGCCCTTCGAGTAGGGGTTAATCGTTTTTACAACATCTTCTTTTTAGGAGGGCGGGCGTATGAAGCCCCTGACGGTTCCAAAGCCCTGGGCTGGGGTTTGGGGTACGGGG
>JBEGMH010000021.1:0-3621 GCA_041183125.1 Bacteroidota bacterium
TCCCCGCCCCTTTTCTTGTCCCTTCCCGAAAAATGCGTACTTTAGCCCTAAAAAGTACCTGTTTGAAAGCACTGTACCACCCGTCCTATCGCCCAACGCCCCCGCTCCGGGGATTCGTTCCAAGGGGGCCCGCGGCGGCATCCCGTTCTGTTTATAGGCTGCAAAACCCTCTGTTCGCCGTTGTGGCGCAGCTTGTAGCGGTTTTTGCGGGGGGAAAAGGCGGATGGGGACCCAAACCCTTATCATAAAATGACCACAGAAAAGGAAATCGAACAGCGCCTGATCGAAAAACTGTCCGACCTCAAGTATACGTACCGGCCGGATATCCGCGACAAGGACGCCCTGGAGCAAAACTTCCGGAAAAAATTCGAAGCGCTCAACCGGGTCTCCCTCAGCGATGCGGAATTTGCGCGGCTGCGCGATGAGATCGTGAGCCCAGACGTCTTCACCGCTTCCAAAACGCTGCGGGAGCGGAACACGTTCCTGCGGGAAGACGGCACGCCGCTGCAATACACCCTCGTCCATGTCAAAGACTGGTGCAAAAACGATTTCGAAGTGATCCACCAGCTCCGGATCAATACGGCAAACAGCCACCACCGCTATGATGTCATCCTGCTGCTCAACGGGGTGCCCGTGGTGCAGATCGAGCTCAAGACCTTAGACGTGAGCCCGCGCCGCGCGATGCAGCAAATCGTGGACTACAAAAATTCCGCCGGCAACGGCTACGCTTCTTCCCTTTTGTGCTTTGTACAGCTTTTTGTCGCCAGCAACGGCTCCAATACGTTCTATTTCGCCAACAACAATGCCAAACACTTCCTCTTTGATGCGTCGGAGCAGTTCCTGCCCGTCTATCAATTTGCAGGGGTGGACAACAAAAAAATAACCCGCCTCAGCGACTTTGCCGACCATTTCCTAGCGAAATGCCTCCTGGCGGAAATGATCAGCCGCTACATGGTGCTGGTGGCCAGCGAACAGAAGCTGCTGGTGATGCGCCCCTACCAGATCTACGCCGTGAAGGCGATCGTGGATTGCATCCACCAAAACCGGGGCAATGGCTATGTGTGGCATACCACCGGGAGCGGGAAAACGCTGACCTCTTTCAAGGCGTCCACCTTGCTGAAAGACAATCCCGATATCGAAAAATGCCTCTTTGTGGTGGACCGCAAAGACCTCGACCGACAAACCCGGGAGGAGTTCAATAAGTTCCAGGCGGGCTGCGTGGAGGAAAATACCAACACCGAAGCCCTCGTGCGGCGAATGTTGTCAGAGGATTATGCGGATAAGGTGATCGTCACCACCATCCAAAAACTGGGCCTCGCCCTGGATGAAAACAGCGCCCGCAACAAAAAACAGAACGAAAAAGGCAAACCGAGCTTCAAAACCCTCCTGGAGCCGCTCAAACCGAAGCGCATCGTTTTCATCTTCGACGAGTGCCACCGCTCCCAGTTTGGCGAAAACCACCAGGCCATCAAGGCGTTTTTCCCGAACGCACAGCTCTTTGGCTTCACCGGAACCCCTATTTTTGAAAAAAATGCCACCTACGCCAAAGCCAGCGGGGACCAAGCCTTCCATGTCACCACCCAGGACGTTTTTCAAAAACAACTGCACTCCTATACGATCACCCACGCCATCGAAGACCAGAACGTCCTGAAATTTCATGTGGACTACTTCAAGGGCAAGCAAGCGCTAAAACCAGGGGAGCCCTCGACCCGAAGGGCCATCGTGGAGGCTATCCTGCGCCAACACGACGGCGCTACCCACCAGCGCCGGTTCAATGCCATCCTCGCCACGGCGTCTATCAACGATGCCATTGACTACTACCAGCTTTTCAAGGAAATACAGCCCGCCTGGAAGGCCTCCCACGAGGATTTTTCCCCCCTCCACGTCGCCTGCGTGTTCTCACCGCCCGCAGAGGGCAACAAAGACGTGCAGCAGATCCAGGAAGACCTGCCCCAGGAAAAAGCCGATAACCTGGTAGCGCCCCAGGAAAAGAAAAATGCGCTGAAAACCATCCTCGCCGACTACAACCGGCAGTATGGGACCAACCACCGCATAGACGAGTTTGACCTCTACTACCAGGATGTGCAAAAACGGATCAAAGACCACAAATACCCCAATGCCGAGTACCCGCGCCAACATAAAATAGACGTGACCATCGTCGTGGATATGCTGCTCACGGGCTTCGATTCCAAATACCTGAACACGCTGTACGTGGACAAAAACCTGAAGCACCACGGCCTCATCCAGGCGTTTAGCCGCACCAACCGGATCTTGAACGGCACGAAACGCCACGGCAACATCCTGGATTTCCGGGAGCAACAAAACGAGGTGGACGCGGCCATCGCCTTGTTTTCCGGCGAAAAGGCCGAAGAGGCAAAAGAAATCTGGCTGGTGGAACCCGCGCCCAAGGTCATCGAACACTACGCGGCGGCCGTGGCGAAAATGGGGGCGTTCATGAGCGCCAAAAACCTGGCTTCCGAACCCGAGGGGGTGTATAACCTCAAAGGCGATGCGGCGCGCCTCACCTTCATCCAACTGTTTAAGGAAGTGCAGGGCCTGAAAATCCAACTCGACCAATACACCGACCTCAGCGAGGACCAAAAGGAAAGCATCGAAGCCCTGCTGCCCAAGGACCAACTGCGCTCCTTCAAGAGCTCCTACCTCGAATTGGTCCAACAGATCAAGAAAAACCAGCAAAGCCCGGCAGGGCCTGCCTCGACAGAAGCACAGAACACGGACCTCGAGCTGGTTTTGTTCGCGTCGGCCCTGATTGACTACGATTACATCATGGGCCTTATCGCGAAATCCATGGGCAAGGCCACCAAACAAAAAATGACCCGCGACGAGATCATCCAGATGATCAAATCCGAAGCCGGCCTGCTGGACCGACAAGAAGACCTGGAGGCCTACGTCAGATCCCTGGACTTTAGCAAGGGCTTGTCGGTACAAGCGGTACGGGAGGGCTTCCTGGCCTTCGTGGCGCAAAGAAACCTACAGGAACTGGCAGCGGTCGCCCGCAAGCACGGACTGGAACCCGCCGCCCTGCAAGCCTTCACCGACAGCGTCCTGCGCCGCCTGATTTTTGACGGCAGCCAACTGAGCGACTTGTTGGCCCCCCTGGAATTGGGCTGGAAAGCCCGCACCCAAAAAGAACTGGCCCTCATGGAAGACCTCACCCCATTGTTGAAAAAACGCGCCCAAGGGCAGGAAATATCCGGACTGTCGGCTTATGAGTAAGGACATCACCAACCCCGCCCAACCGGTGTTTGACGAGCTGTTGGAGCATATTCAACAAGCGCGCGCCAAGGCGTTCCGCCAAGCCAACACCACGCTGATTGACCTGTATTGGCGGATCGGCAAAACCATCCACCACAAGGTGCAGACCGAAGCCTGGGGCAAAGGCGTCGTAGCCGAATTGGCCCGCTACATCGCCCAGCAAGCCCCCGAGGCCAAAGGCTTCAGCGACAAAAACCTCTGGCGCATGAAGCAGTTTTACGAAACGTACCGGGAGGATGAAAAACTCGCCACACTGTGGCGAGAATTGTCCTGGAGTCATAACCGAATGATTATGACCTGTAAAACGGTAGAGGAACGAACCTATTATCTGCAAGGGTCGGTAAG
>JBEGMH010000022.1:0-9933 GCA_041183125.1 Bacteroidota bacterium
GTGATGGAGATGCGCTTTTTCAGCAGCTACGTCTATAAAACGACCAACGTAAAAGACGAGCGCCTGCAGGACAAGTTTCCCAACAGCCGCCGCGACCTCCTCATGGAGGCACAGAAAATCAAAACGGAGATCTTCAACTTCGAACACGATTTGTGGACGTATTGACGCTCCGCGGGCTTGATGAACAGCATACAAAAGGCTGGCGATGCGGTGCATCGCCAGCCTTTTGTGCGTTTTGGGGGCAGGGGACTTTCTACATCATATACTCCCAGGCCGTCTGGTAGGCACCGGCCTCTTCGCAGTAGGCCAACAGGGAGCGGTAGAAGGGGGAGCGGCCGATGGTAGCACTATCCCCTACGATGACCAGGAGTTTTTTGGCGCGGGTCATGGCGACGTTCATGCGGCGGTAGTCCTGCAGGAAGCCAATCTCCCCTTTGGCGTTGGAGCGCACCAGGGAGAGATAGACCACTTCTTTTTCCTGGCCCTGAAAGCCGTCAATGGTATTGGCTGCGATATCCCAATCTGCCAACACGGTATCTTCGGTGAGCTGTTGCCGGGCGTAGAGCACCTGTTCCCGATAGGGCGATATAACGGCTATGGAGGGGCGCTCTTTTTCCACGAAGGCCTCTGCCAATTGGTAGAGGTGTTCGCGGATGATGCGAAACTCGTCGGGGTTGGAGCGGCTTTGGTAGGCGGGGTGTACTTTTTCCTCAAACCCGCAGCCCGCCGTATCAATGAACACCAGGGGCTGGTTGTTGGCGATCGGGAGGCGGTGGTGCTGCACCTCTGCGGCGGCAAACAGGCGGTCGTTGTAGAAATACCGGTTGGGGAAGCCCATAATCGCTTCGTGCATGCGGTACTGGACGTTGAGCAGGGAAAGCTCCGGGATGCGCTCCAGGCACTTTTCCATCAGCGTGCGGCTCAGTCCCCCTTTTTGTGCGTCCATGGATTTGACCGTGGGCGGAAGCTGGTAGGGGTCGCCGGTAAACACGACGCGGGACGCTTTGGTGATGGGGATCCACGAAGCTGGCTCCAATGCCTGGGCGGCTTCGTCAATCACGGCGGTGCGGAAGGTACGGCCGTCCAGGACGTGATGGGCGGCCCCCACGAGGGTGCAGGTGATGACCTGTGCGCTGTCGAGGATTTGTTCGATTAGGCGGGTTTCGAGCTGGTTGGCCCAGGCGCTGAGCTCGGAGGCCTCGTCGAGCAGGCGGCGCTTTTCCTGGCGCTCTTCGATGCCGAAGCTGCGGTGGTAGCGGTTGGCCTGCCGGCGCATTTCCTCCGCCTGTATCTTGACCTTGCGGATATTGCGGCTTTCCGGATGGTTGGCGACCATGGCATCGAGCGTGTGGTTGAGCAGTGCTTCGTCTACGCGGGAGATATTGCCTACGCGTACTACGCTAAGCCCTTCGTCGAGGAGGCGTTCCGTGAGGAGGTCCACGGCGGTGTTGCTGGGCGCGGTGACCAACACGGTTTGCTCGGTTTGAGACAAAAGGCGGATGGCCTGCACGAGCGTAGTCGTTTTGCCGGTACCGGGAGGCCCATGTACGACCGCTACGTCTTGGGCGGAACAAATATGGCGCACCGCCGCCACCTGGGAGGGGTTGAGGTTGCCGGGGGGTACCTCGGGCACTACGGAATAGTAGCCCGGTGGGGTCGCGCCCAGCAGTACGGTGCGCAGTTCGGCCAGGCGGCCTTTTTTAGCGGTCAATACTTTGGCCAGGGCTTTCTCCATTTCCTGGTAGGTGCGCTCGTCGAAGCTGAGTTCGACGAGGAGCTGGCCGGTATCCACCCATTCCGGCAGGTCGCGGGCGTGGAGGATGATTTTCATGCGGTCTTTGTCCACGTAATAGACTACCCCGTTCCGCTCCGGGTTATGCGCCCCTGCTGCCATGGTGCGGAAACTCACGCTTTTCCCGGCGCGGAACTGGTGCTCTGCCCCTTTCAGCACGGTGCGTTCCACCACTACGAACGCCCGTTCGCCAATGGCATAGCCCTTTTGAATCACCTGTAAAGGATACCAGGCATAGCCTTCCCTTCGCCGCTGTTCCAAGGGCAGCTGGGCCATTTTCCGCCGGTACTGGTCAAAATCCTCTTCTTTTTCCAGTTTAAGCAGTTCCTGCAAGCGGTGCAGTTCCTCCAATCGTTCGCTCATGCCCTGATTATTTTAGCTACTTTCCCTACATTTGGCCAAACAACAACCGCAAGATAGGGCAAAGGGTTTTTAAACCAGGCCATATAAAAAACTGTTTCCACCATTACATGAAAGTTACTTCATATTATGGACATAGAATTGCGGTAAAGGATGGGAAGGGCCTGTTGGGGATGACCTCCAAGGCTTCCTTTTAACTTTCCTTTGCCACAAGTCTACAAAAATACCTTGTCACCATGTTTCAATTTTTGAAAAAACTCCTTTTCGGAAAAGGAATTGATTTGAAGCCCTTGCTGCACGAGCGCAAAGCCCTGATCCTGGATGTGCGGACCGTTCCCGAGTTCCGCATGGGGCACGCCAAAGGCTCGGTGAACATCCCCTTGCAGGAATTGGGCAGCCGGATGGGCGAGTTGAAAAAGAAAAACGTTCCGATCGTGGCCTGTTGCCGGTCGGGTGCCCGCAGTGGTACGGCCACCCGCATGTTGCAGGGAGCGGGCATGGAGGCTTACAACGGGGGCAGTTGGCAGAATGTGGCGCGGCATTTGTAAACAGGGCCGAGGCAAGTAAAAAAAGGGGTAAAAGCACGGTTGTGCTTTTACCCCTTTTTCATTTAGGCGCGTAAAAATCAGCCTTTCGAGTACAAGTCCCAGTTCACTTCGGCTTGTGGGTGCGGGAACTGTTTGAAGATGGTCCCTTTGTCGTAGGACGTCGGGATTTCGTTCAGTTTGTTGTAGCGACGGGCATCAATCCAGCGGTGGCCCCAGGGCTCTGCCCAGAGGGAGTAGCGGCGCTGGTAGAGGATTTCGTTGATCAGGGCGGTCTGTGTGGTAGCGCCTGTATAGTTGCCAATCCCGGCGGCGGTGCGGATGATGTTGATCGCGGCCACGGCCTCTGTGGGTTGGTTGAGGTTGGCGTGGGCTTCCGCTTTCAGCAGGATGAGTTCCTCGTTGCGGATGAAGGGGATGGGGGCGGTATTGGTTGCCCAGCGGCCATCCTGGTGGGTACCCAGCAGCGGGGTAGCATCGGTGGTGACCGTGACGGCTGTCGTGCGCTTGAAGAATTTCTTCGCTACGCGCGTATCGCCCGGGGTGGCGTCATCCAGCATAGAGGGGTGAACGACAATGATAGTGTTCACGGCTGCATTGGGCACGTAGAACAGTGGGTTGAAGGCGTCCGGTGGCCCTACGAAGGGGTGTGACGGGCCTGCATCGAGGCTGCCGCTGAGGTTCATGAACGATTCGTTCAGAGCCGAGAGCACGCCCTGCCAATCCTTGCGATAGGCATTGACCCGGGCCTGGATAGCCTTGTTTACCCGGCGCAGGTTGGGGATGGTATTGAAGTTGTTGAAGCCCGGGGTGAGCTTCAAGGGGAAGTTGCCCGTTCCGGCGGCGGCGAAGTCCTGGTCTGCCTGGTTCAAGAGGCCGTTGATGTGGTTCAGGGCTTCCTCGTACTTCACGAAGGGGCCTGGCTTCAGCGGGTCTTTGACGTCAATGCGGATCCCGTTTTCGTACACGAAATTCGCCGGGATCATGAACTGGTACCCCTGGATCATTTTGGCGAAACCGCTGACGGCTTTCTTTTCCAAATCCGTCAGCAGGGCGGAATTGGCAGCTGCGCCGATGAGCACATCAGCCTGTTTGATGGCCTGGTAGGGAGTGGCCCAGGAACCGCCACCGGTGGCACCGAATCCGAAGTAAGCCCGGTCGGGCACGCGGCCTGCCTGGCCCAGCCAGTCGGTCTGGAAACGCGGGTCCGACGCGTTGAGGTACCAGATCTCCCGGCCGAAGGTGTTCCACGCTTGGGATACGTTGGTCACATACCCGCGGTGCGCTGCTTCCAGTCCGGTGACCAGGAACTGTACCTGTTCTTTGGTAGCCCCGTTCAAAACGCTCCCGATGGAGGGGTTGTTCGGATCCTCCAGGCTTTCCAGCTCGAGCGGGTTGCAGGAGGCCAGGCCGAGGAAGGCGAGGGGCAGTACAATATAATGCGCTATTTTTTTCATAATAAGATGGCTTTGCAATTAGAAATCGAAATTGAGGTGGAAGAAAAGTCTCCGGGGCGTCGGGTACGGGGCGATGTCCACGTTATTGGCGACGGACTGGGCACCAAAGGTAGAGGTTTCCGGGTCGTAGCCAAAGTAATCGGTGAACAAGAAGAGGTTGTTGGCGGAGGCCCCCAATTTGACGCCGGAGAATGCCCCTTTGAACAACTTGTCGAGCGACGTTTTGGGGAAGGTGTAGTACAAGCCCACTTCGCGCACTTTGACAAAGCTGGCGTCCATGACCCAGCGGCCGGCGTTGTTGTACGGTGCCGGCGGGCGCTGCCGTCCGTTGGGGGTACCGTCGCCGTCGTCATCGTCAAACCAGCCGGGGGTAGTACCGCCGCCGTCTGTCAGGAAGGCCGAGAGGTTGATGTTGTCGCCGCCCTGTTTCCAATCTACCAGTACGGAGAGCTCCAGGTTTTTCAGTATGTTGAACGAGTTAAAGAACGACATGTTGAAATCCGGCTGGTTATCGCCCCAGATGGTGAAGCCCCCCACATTGCCGGCAACGGCGGGCGTGCCCACGATGGTGGTCGGTGCATAGCCTTGGGCGTAGAGGAAGGTGCCCAAGCCCGAGCCGAAGGCACCGGACAGGTAGGTCGGGATGCCCAGGCGGGTCATGAGGACGCGGTTGCGCCAGAACAGCACGCGGGAGAACCAACGGAAGGACGCTTTGTCGACAATCGTACCGGACATCCCGAGTTCCACCCCTTTGTTTTCCAGTTCGGCTTCGTTGCTGGGCGTGCTGGTCACACCGGTAGAAGGCGACAGGGAGAGGTTTTGGATGTTGTTCTGTGTGTTTTTGACGTAGTAGGTCGCTTCGATGGCGAGGCGGTTTTTGAAGAAGCCCAGGTCGGCACCGAACTCGAGTTCCGTAGCCGTTTCCGGCAGGATACTGGTATTGCCGATCTGGGAAGAGACCACCGAGCCCAGGAGGCCGCCGATATTGGCACCGCCCAGCGGGGTGAAGGTAGCGCCGAAAGCAACCGGGCCGGACGTTTCGCCGTAGGCGATACGCGGCTTGAACTGGCTGATGAAGCCCACCTTCCAGAAGTCGAAGTTGGCTACGTTGACCGCGAGCGAAGCGCGGGGGAAGGCGTAGAGCTGGGTGGGGTCCCCGTTGAGGGTGGACTTATCCCAGCGCACCCCGACCGTACCGATGATTTTGTCGTCGAAGTTGGCTTCCTGTTGGGCAAAAACACCCGCCTCGCTGATGGTGCTGTTGAAGTTTTCGTTGATTTCCTGCACGTTGGCTTGGCGCAGGTTGGTCTGGCCGGGAACCAGGCCGCGGCCGCGGTTGAACAAGGAGCTGTTCTGGAAATCCAGGCGGACGATACCTGCCTGTGAGGTCAGGTTCAGTTTGTCGAGTGCTTTGGTATAGACCAGGGCGGCCTGGATATTGGTATTGGTGCTCTCCTGGCGGCCTATGAGCAAGTCGCCCGGGTTGGCTTGTGCGCGCTGGAACTGGAGGAACTCCGGCAGGTAGATCATCGTGGAGTTCTGCACGTAGTCCAAGCCCCCCGAAAAGGTTGCTTTTAGGTTGCTGGTATTGGTCTGTACGAGGTCTGCGGTCAGGTTGAAGGCTTGCACGAAGCGGTTGACCGTCGAGTTGTTCACCCCGTGGTCGGTAACGGCGACCGGGTTTTCGGAGAAGTACGGGTTGACGGGATAGACCCCCTGGGCGTTGGGCCGGAGGTCGAAGTAGCGGGGCACATAGGCGATGTTGTAGCCGATACTGGCCCCGGAGTTGTTTTGGTTCCCGGTGAAACCGCGGTCTGAAGTAGTCTTGATGTAGTTGGACGAGAAGCTAAAGCGGATGCGCTTGGAGATTTTGTGGTCCACGTTGGCGCGCACGGAATAGCGTTCAAAGCCCGTGTTGCGGACGGTGCCATCTTCCGCCACGATGTTGCCGGAGATGAAGAACTTCGTCTTGTCGTCGCCCCCGGTGACGGTCAGGCGCGTGTTGCTCAGGTAGGCATCGTTGTTGTAGAAGAAGTCTTCGTAGTCAATATCAGACCCGGCGCGGAAGCGTTCCAGTTCGATGCCCCTTCTCGCAGCGGGGAAGAAGGTATTGATTTTGGCTTCGCTCCAGGTATCGGTGCCCAGCAAGCGCAGTGGGTCGGCGGTACCGAGGTCCTGGGAGAAGGAAATTTTGGTTTTCCCGGCGGAACCGCGCTTGGTCGTGATGATGATAACCCCGGCGTTGGCGCGGGTACCGTAGATAGCAGCGGCAGATGGCCCCTTGAGCACTTCGATAGATTCGATATCTGCCGGGTTGAGGTCGGCGAGGCGGTTGGAGCCGTCGTCCTGGTTAGCGGCGCCGGCACCGCTCACGGTGGCGCGGCCGGTGCGCTGGGAAGCGTTGCTCACATAGACCCCGTCGAGGATGATCAGGGGCTGGGAAGCCCCAGCGAGGCTGGAAATACCCCGCAACTGGATCGAAAAGCCCCCGCCGGGCGCACCGCCGTTGGAGCGGATGTTGGCCCCGGCGATTTTGCCGTACAAGGCACCGTCTGTCGTCTGGATGGTCGTAGTGCCCACCAGGTCCTTAGACGATACCGAAGCGACTGCGTTGGCCAGGTTGGAGCGTTTGACCGAGGAGGCCAGACCGGTGATGACCACTTCCTCGAGGTTGGTGGCATCTTCGCGCAGTTTCACGTCAATGACCCGGTTGGAAGGGCCGACCTTGATGATTTGGGTCAAGTACCCCAAAGTAGAAATCACCAGGCTGACCTCTCCATCCGAGTCCACTTCCAGGCTGAATTTGCCGTCGAGATCCGTGACGGTGCCTTTGGCACTGTTCTGGATGACGACGTTGGCGTATAGCAGCGGTTCCCCGGTACGTTCGTCCGAGACCGTGCCGCTCACTGTGTATTGGGCCGACAGCGTCCCTGTGGCGACGCACAGGAGGGCCCAAATTCCCATGATTAGTAATCCCCTTTTTTTCATTCGGTGTGTAATTAAAGGTTATGTATTTCACCGAAAGAAAATAAAAGTATCGCTATTTAAAAGGTTTGCATTGCTTGTTTTTTATTTTTTTAGAAAATAATTCTAAAAATTAGCATTTTTTTAAAAAAATATTCTTTTTTAAAAAAATTATTTCTTCCCTTCGCCGGCCATTTTGACGATTTTAGGGGTAAACTTGCCCAGGATGTCCACCAGTTCGGTTTGGTTTTGCATGACGGTTTCGATGTCTTTGTAGGCAAAAGGCGATTCGTCTTTACCTCCTCCGATCAGCAGGACGCCGCTGGCCTCCAGGGCTTCGCGCATCTGTTTGTCCGTGACGGATGCACGGGCGGCGGTACGGCTCATCAGGCGCCCTGCGCCATGGGAAGCCGAGTAGACGGATGCCGGGTTTCCCCTTCCTTTCACGATGAAGCCGGGGGCAGTCATGGAGCCTGGGATGATGCCAAGTACGCCTTCCCCGGCGGGGGTAGCGCCTTTGCGGTGTACGACCACTTCGCGGCCTTCCCAGGTTTCCTTCCAGGCGAAGTTGTGGTGGTTTTCCACAACCCGCAGCGGTTTGACGCCCAGTTTGCGCGCAATTTTGGCGTGGATGACCTCGTGGCACGCCGAGGCATAGTCGCCGGCCAGGTTCATCATCGCCCAGTATTCGGCGCCCTCTTCTTCGTGCAGGTACAGCCAGGCGAGGTCTTTGTCCTCCTGTTCCAGTCTGCGTTTGCGGATCGCGATATCGGTGTAGCGCATTGCGATTTTGGCACCCAGGGAGCGCGACCCCGAATGGGAAAGCAATCCCAGGTAAGTGCCGGGTTCCAGGCCGAGCGACGCGTCTTTTTCGGGGATGTACACGGTGCCGAACTCCACGAAATGGTTCCCTGAGCCCGAGCTGCCGAGTTGTTTCCAGGCTTTCGCGTGGAGGGACTTCAGCAGGGGGGTTTCAAAAAACAAGCGGTTGTCCATGACTTCGTGCTCGGGCGAGCGCTGAAAAGAAGCACTCCCCCCGAACAAGGTCTCCTGGTCCAGTGTTTTCAGGAAGAAATCGGATTTGCGCGACAGGTCGCGGGGATCCAAGCCAAACACGCTCAGGCACATGCGGCAGCCGATATCCACTCCTACCCCGTTGGGAATGACGGCGTCGGCTACAGCTAGCACGCCCCCGATGGGCAATCCGTACCCTTTGTGCCCATCGGGCATGATAGCCCCGGCCACGCTGATGGGCAGGCGGGCTGCCTGGTACATCTGGTGGAACGCAGGTGCCTCGATGTGTTCCCGTCCGAACACACTGAACTGGATGCCCTTACTGTTGGCAGAGGGGTCGGCAAGGGCTGGCTGGGAGGCTTCCGGAGCCAGTTTTGCCGCTAACTCGCCCCAGACAGGGTCCTCGCGGTATGCAGCCGGGTCAGCGATAAACTGCCTCAGGTGCTGCAAAACGGAATCCATGGTCTGGAACCGGTGGTGTTTTTGCACCAGCGCCAGGGCCCGGGTGGTCAGGGGACTGTCCGGGAAGCCTATTTTGCGCAGTGCTTTTGCGGTAATTTTTAACTTTGTCATCTCGATTCGGAACTTGGTTTGGTGCCGGGAATAAAAGACCTTCCAAACAGATATTCCTGAGCAGAAAGTTCCCTAAAACAGATAAAAATTTTATTTTTAAAAAATAGCCTCATTTACTACCCTCTTATCATGTTGGACATTCAGCTTCTCGACACGCCCCTGGATCCCGCCTTTTGCACCAACCGGGTAGCGCACCCGGGTGCCGGTGGTACCGCCGTATTTGTCGGGACCGTCCGCGACAACACCAAGGGTAGCCCTGTGCTGCGCCTGGAGTTTGAAGCGTATGCCCCGATGGCCTTACAGGAAATGCGCAAGATTGCAGAGAACGCACAGGCCCGCTGGGGTGCCCTTGGGGTGAGCATCCACCACCGGGTCGGCGTATTAGGGCCGGGCGAGGTCCCCGTGGTCATCGCCGTGTCCACCCCGCACCGAAAAGCAGCTTTCGAAGCCTGCCAGTACTGCATTGACACCCTCAAAGAAACCGTTCCTATCTGGAAAAAAGAGCACTTTGCCGATGGGGCCGTATGGGTAGCCGCACATCCCTGAGCACTACCCGCTCAAAACTGAAAATAGATGAACGGCGCCAGTTCCGTACCGGAAGCCTGTACGACCAGCCATATCAGCATCGCTAACACCAGCGATTGCAGCAGCGGCGGGCTACCGGCAAAGCGGCGCTCCAAAGCGCCTTGCCAGTGCATGGGGACGGCATGGAGCAAAAACGCCAGGAAGGTCAGTCCAATCGCCATAGGATAGGCCCTCAGTACCTGCCCTAACAGTTCCGGATGGAACGTGCCTGCGATCTGTCCCAACACCTGCGAAGCCACTTCAAGGGGTGCGGAAGTGGACCCGGCGCGAAAAAAAATCCAGCCAAACGCTATATAGTGAAACGTGAACAGCACCTCCACCCCGGTGCGAAGCCTTTTGCTGGCCAATGACAGCAAGGCCAATAGGCTCCATATTCCAAGGGTTGCCGCGTTGCCGGTGGAGTACCGCAAAAAAGCCTCTGTGGGCAAGCTTCCGTCGGCATAGCGCAAGGCCAGGGCTACTTCGATGCCCACGTGCAGCATCAACAGCAGGTAAAAGCTGGAAAACGGGTTTCTTTTCTCCGCCCCTTCCCCTCCGGAGCCCACATAGCGCTCGAACGCCAGGGCCAGCCCGTGCAAGCCGCCCCAGAGCACAAAAACCCAATTTGCCCCGTGCCAGAGCCCGCCGAGCAACATCGTGGCGG
>JBEGMH010000023.1:0-18938 GCA_041183125.1 Bacteroidota bacterium
TGATCAGCTCCGGGTTCACGTTTTCGGGAAGTTGGAAGGAGCGCTCGAACGAGCGGAAACTGAATTCCTTTCTCGTGAAGTTTTCCTTTTTCTCCTCTTTTTCTTCTTTGCGCTCCGAACCGATGCTCAGCATCCCCTGCTTGATCTCGATATTGAAATCCTCTTTTTTCATGCCGGGGGCGGCCATCTCGACGATGAACAAGTCCTCAGTTTCGCGGATGTTGACGGCAGGGACCAGGTTTACGCCGTCTCCGGGGAACCATTTCAGGTCACCGAAAAAATCTTCGACCCAAGATTTGAAGGAAGGTGCAACGGCGGGATTCCAGCGAACGATTGACATGGCGTTTTTTGTTTTGGTGAACAATTGGGTTTGCTTTTCATACCACTAAGTTGCAGCTTTTCACGCGGTCCCAAAATGAGTTTTATCAGCCGTGTCGCCTGATAATTGTCAACAGCTTGGTGGCGGGGGCTCAAAAAGCGCAGGAAAAAAATGACGCTTTTTGACCCCTCGCTGACCCCTCGCAACCAGTCTATTTCTTAATTTGCGTTTTGATTGCGGCTACAAAAGCCCGAAGTATTCACACCTAAATTTTTCCCTGAGATCATGAAGCAACTAGACAGCACCGATTACCGCATCCTGGAGATCCTTCAGCAGGATGCGAAGACCACCATTAAAGAGATTGCTGCCGTGTTGAGCCTGACGACTACCCCCGTGTACGAGCGCATCCGGCGGCTGGAAGAGGAGGGCTATATCCGTGCGTACATAGCCGTTGCCGACAAGAAAAAGCTGGACTTCCAAATCCTCGCCTTCTGCTCGGTCTCCCTGAAAGAGCACCAGCGCCCCGTACTCGACTATTTTGAGGCAGAAGTGAAAAACATGAAAGAAGTGGCAGAATGTTACCACATTGCGGGCGCCTACGACTACATGCTCAAGGTCGTCGTGCGCAATATGAGCGATTACCAGGACTTCATGGTCAACAAACTCGCCACTATGGACCACGTGGGCAATGTGCAAAGTGTTTTCGCCATGACGGAGGTCAAGTGCTCTGGGGTATTGCCCTTTTTTTGAAAGGTAGCGCGCAAGGGTAAACACCACTGTTTTATTTCGTCAAGAAAAAAACCACTGGTTTTTTTTAACAAACTATTGAAAAAAAGGGCAGAACCTCCTAACTTTGCACACGCATTTCAAAAATGTGTCCGTTTTCCTCTTTCAGAGCGTCAGCGGCCAAAGATGGTGATTGTAGCTCAGTAGGTTAGAGCGCCAGATTGTGGCTCTGGAGGCCGCCGGTTCGAGTCCGGTCTTTCACCCTGCCCTTAAAGGCCAAGCCGTTTCGGCTTGGCCTTTTTCTGTTAAGGGCGGTCATCGAAGGGTCAAAAATGGCCTTTTCCCCCTAACGGGCCCCTTGGCACCCTTCTAATCAAAACCCATGCAAGCGAAAACATGCAACGGGTATTTGGCATAACAAAACTTTGCGTATTTTTGCCTGTCCGTTTGGGAGGCCGTGCCTGCCCACGCCGGATTTTAGCACAAGAAGCGGGCAGATGCCCTGAAATTAAACACAATATGGCAAAGCAGACAAAGAAACAGGCAGATGAGGTTTTGGTGGACATCGTGGAAGTGCGCGACCAGGCCCAGGATTATTTTGAAAAGCATAGAAAACCCATCTTAGGCATCGGCGGTGGGCTATTGCTGCTCGTCGTTGGTTTTTTAGCGTACAAATTTCTCTTTCTGGCCCCCCGTGAGCGGCAGGCCGGCGAGCAAATCACCCAGGCGCAAAAGCAGTTTGAACGCGACTCCTTTGCGCTGGCCCTTACCAACCCGGGCGGTGGCTACGAAGGCTTTCTCAATATCATAAAAAATTACGGGGGTACCCGCACGGCCAACCTGGCGCACTACTACGCCGGTATTTCCTACCTCAACCTGGGCAAGTTCGACGCGGCGGTGAGCTACCTCGAAGACTTCAATGCCAAAGGCTCTGTTATGCCGATCATGAAATACGGCGCCCTCGGAGATGCCTACTCGGAACTCAAGCAGATGGACAAAGCCCGGAACAGCTACGAAAAAGCCGTTGCCCAGGGCTCGAATGACGCTGTGACGCCGTTCTACCTCAAGCGCTTGGCCATGCTCTGTGAGCGCGACAAAGACTACGCTCAGGCCCGCGAATACTACGAGCAAATCAAAGAAGAGTTCCCGAATTCGTTAGAGGCTTCGGACGTCGAAAAATACCTGGCACGCCTCGAGGGCAAATAGTCCGTCTATGCAGACACCCGACCAGCCCACCCTGAAAAAAGCACTCAGTGCGCTCCACATCTGGGCTTTAGCGGTCGGTCTGGTCATCTCCGGGGAGTACTTCGGATGGAATTATGGCTGGGGCGTCGCAGGCACGGTAGGCTTCTTGATCGCTACCTTGCTGGTCACCGTCCTCTACGTGGCGTTCATCTTTAGTTTCACAGAATTGACCGCCAGCATCCCGAATGCTGGCGGTCCTTTCGCATATTCCCTCAAGGCCCTGGGGCCTTATGGTGGAGCCGTAGCGGGCTACGTCACCCTGATCGAGTTCGTGTTTGCGCCCCCTGCGATCGCTTTTGCGTTAGGGGCTTATGTGCATTTCCTCTATCCGGGCGTGGCTACGTTAGACTGTGCCTTGGCCTGTTACGTCCTCTTCACCGGTATCAACCTTTTGGGGATCAAAGAGTCGGCGGTGTTCAACCTGTTTGTCACGGTATTGGCGGTCGCGGAGCTCTTGCTGTTCATGGGGATTGTAGCACCTCATTTCGAGATGCAGCGTTTTTTGGCCCATCCCATGCCGCTCACCCTGGGAGGGATTTTTGCGGCCCTTCCTTTTGCCATCTGGTTTTACCTGGGTATTGAGGGTGTGGCGATGGTAGCGGAGGAAGCCAAAGACCCCCAGCGGAGTATTCCCAAGGGGTATCTTTGGGGGATTCTGACCCTCGTTGTACTTGCATTGGGCGTCATGTTCCTATCCGGTGGGGTAGGGGACTGGCGGGCCTTGAGCGCGATAGACTACCCGCTTCCGGAGACGATCGCTACCGTGTTAGGCCACGGAAACGCATTCACCAAACTCTTTGCGGGGATCGGCCTTTTCGGGCTGGTCGCTTCTTTTCACGGGCTTATCATCGGGTACTCCCGACAGATTTTTGCGTTGTCGCGCAGTGGCTTCCTGCCCAAGGTGCTCGGCCAGGTGAACCGGCGCTACCAAACGCCGCACTGGGCGCTGGTCAGCGGGGCACTGGTGGGGATCCTGTCCTTGTACACGGGCACCACCGGCCAGGTGATCACCTTGTCGGCCATGGGGGCGGTTTCTATGTACATCATCAGCATGGTGAGCCTGCTGAAGCTGGGCAGGCGCGAGACGCCGGCGTTCAAGACGCCTTTTTACCCCTGGTTCCCGATCCTCGCCCTGTTGCTTTCCATACTGTGTCTCTTAGCTATCCTCTGGTATAACCGCGCGCTGGGAGCGGGCTTTTTGGGGGGGCTCTTGCTGGTATTGGCCGTGTTTCGGGTACTGGGAGGGGCGCGGAGGCAAGCGGTAGGGCCTTAAACACGGGTCGCTATGGCATATCATTCCTCCATCGCATCGCACCGGTTTACGTTCCCCGACCTTGCCACCTTGTTGGCGAAAGCAAGCCCTTACCGGAGTGGTGACGCCCTGGCAGGGCTCGCAGCCGACTCCTACGAGGAAAGAATCGCCGCTCAGTTCTGTCTGGCCGACCTGCCGCTGGTGGCCTTCCTGGACCAACCCATGGTAGCCCCTGAAACCGACGAGGTTTCCCGCTTGATCCTGAGCCAGCACGATACAGAGGCTTTTGAAGCTATCCGCTCGTTCACCGTGGGGATGCTGCGCGATTTTTTATTAAGCGACGCGGTAGACGGCAGCATGCTGCACCGTTTGCGCTATGCCTGGACGCCCGAAATGGTGGCCGCCGTATCCAAAATCATGCGAAACCAGGACCTGGTGCTCGTCGCTCAAAAAGCGGAAGTCGTCACGCGCTTTCGCAACACGCTGGGGAGAAAGGGCCGCTTTTCTTCGCGGCTCCAGCCCAATCATCCTACCGACGACCTGCGCGGGATTGCCGCTTCGATCGTAGATGGGCTTTTGTGCGGATGCGGCGATGCGGTCATCGGGATCAATCCGGCCACGGATAGCCCGGCGGTGGCACACGCCATTTTAGAGATGCTCGACGGGCTGATCCAGCGCTTTTCCATCCCTACGCAATCCTGTGTCTTGTGCCATGTGACGACCACCCTGTCCCTCATCGAGCAGGGCGCACCGGTTGACCTGGTCTTTCAGTCTATCGGAGGGACCGAAAAAACCAATGCGTCGTTCGGGGTGAACCTGGCGATGCTGCGCGAAGCGTGGGAGGCAGCCAAGGCCCTGCGAAGAGTGCCAGAAGGCGGGCAGGTCATGTATTTCGAGACGGGGCAGGGCTCCGCCTTGTCGGCGAATGCGCACGAAGGACTGGACCAGCAAACCTGCGAGGCCAGGGCCTATGCGGTGGCGCGCGCCTTCGACCCCTTATTGGTCAACTCCGTAGTGGGCTTTATCGGACCGGAGTACTTGTACGACGGCAAACAAATCGCCCGTGCCGCCCTGGAAGATCACTTCTGCGGAAAAATGTTGGGCCTGCCCATGGGCATGGACGTGTGCTACACCAACCATGCCGAGGCCGATCAAGACGACATGGACAATATCCTGCTCCTGATGGGGGCAGCCGGGTGCAACTACATCATGGGCGTTCCCGGTGCCGACGATATCATGTTGAACTATCAGTCCACGTCGTTTCAAGACATCCTTTTTGTGCGCAAAGCCCTCGGCCTTCGGCCTGCCCCGGAATTCGAGGCCTGGCTGTACAAACAGGGCATCTGTGACGAAAAAGGAGGGATGCTTTCGTCTGCAACGGCGCACCCTCTCCTCAAAATGGCATTCTGATGGGCGAACTGGAAGCTGGAAATCCCTGGAAAGCACTGCGGCAGCTCACGGCTGCCCGCATCGGACTAGAGCAGGCAGGAGGGGCCTCGCTTGCCACCCGGGAGGTATTGGCGTTCAAATGGGCCCATGCACAGGCCAGGGACGCTGTTTACGCCCCTTTGGATCCGGAGCCTCTCGCCAGGGCACTCGAAGACCTGGGCATGCGCGTAGCGCTGCTGAAAACGGAAGCCTCCGACCGGGCAGCGTTCCTGCGCTTCCCCCAAAAAGGGCGTACGTTAGCGGAAGATGCCCGCCACACCTTGCGGGCGATGTGCGAGGAAGAGGGGTACGATGTGTCCATCACAGTGGCCGACGGGCTTTCCGCGACGGCGGTCAACCGCCATGCGGCCCCGTTGCTGCGCGTATTACTGCCCGCGTTGCAGGCACAGGGCTACACCATTGCCCCGGTGTGCCTTCTGGAGCAGGGTCGGGTAGCGGCCAGCGATTGGACGGGGTCGGTCACGAACAGCCGACTTTCCCTCATCTTGTTAGGGGAACGCCCGGGGCTCAGCTCCCCCGACAGCCTCGGCGCCTACCTGACCTATGGCCCCAAGGTAGGCAACACCGATGCCCAGCGCAACTGCGTGTCCAATATCCGGCCCGAAGGGTTGGGGTATGCCCCTGCCGCAGATAAGATCCTGTACCTCATCCAGTCGGCACTCCGACTGGGCATCAGCGGAACCGGACTCAAAGAAGAAGATTAGAACCCTTTTCTCCCACCTCGCCGACCCCCGCAACCAGCCGGTCGAGAACACGGGCTACTGGCTCATCTTTTTTTCAAAATAAGTGTTCCTTTTAAAACGCTCAGCATGTCAAGCGAAACGCATAACCTTTCGGACTATTCCGCGTCCGAAACCCCTTCCGGTGCAGGGAAGAAAATCGGCATCGTCGTATCCCGCTGGAATGAGGACATTACCGGTGCGCTGCTCCAGGGCTGCAAGGAAACCCTGCTACAGCACGAGGTGCGGCCCGAAGATATCCATGAAATACAAGTCCCCGGTTCTTTCGAGCTACCGGTCGGGGCCAAGATCCTGCTCGGGCACTACGCACTGGATGCCGTCATCTGCCTGGGCTGCGTCATCACCGGGGAGACCAAGCACAACGAATACATCAGCAATGCCGTCGCGCAGGGCCTCACCATGTTGAGCGTAGCGTCCGGTACGCCGTGTATCTTTGGTGTACTGACCCCCGACAACCAGCAGCAAGCCCTGGACCGCGCCGGGGGCAAATACGGCAACAAAGGCGTGGAAGCAGCCGCTACCGCCCTTCAAATGGCCGCCATAAAAGGGCAACTGCGAAAAGGCAAGCCGAAAATTGGCTTTTAACCCCACTCCCTATGCGCATCCAAACCATTGAGACCGGGGTGTTCCGATTAGACGGCGGCGCTATGTTCGGCGTGGTGCCCAAAACCCTTTGGGCCCGTCAAAACCCACCGGATGCCGACAACCTCTGCACCTGGTCCATGCGCTGCTTGCTGGTCCAGACCGGGCAGCGCAACATCCTCATAGACACCGGTATAGGTGTCAAACAAGACGATAAGTTCCGCCGGCATTTTCTACCGGAGGGGCAATCCGCATTCCTGCCCAACCTACTCAGCGCCGGGGTAGCACCGGACGATATCACCGACGTGCTGCTCACCCACCTCCATTTTGACCACGTGGGCGGAGCGCTGCAGCGCTCAGACGACGGGACCTTCGTACCGACCTTCCCCAATGCCACCTACTGGACCAATTCCCGGCACCTCAAGTGGGCAACCCGTCCGAATGCCCGGGAGGCCGCTTCTTTTTTACCGGAAAATTTCCTCCCGCTACAAGCCCTGGGTCGCTTACAGGTCCTCGAACCCAGCAAAGAAGACGTCGAATGGCTGCCGGGCATCACCCTGCGCTTCGTGTATGGCCATACCGAGGCGATGATGCTGCCCATCCTGCACCAGGCGGGCAGGCGGTCCATTTATTGTGCTGACCTCATCCCGTCCTCGCACCACATCAACCTGCCGTATGTCATGGCCTACGATATACGCCCGCTTCAGACCTTAGAAGAGAAGGAACGCCTCCTGCGCGAAGCCGCCGCCGATGGTGCCGCGCTCATCTTTGAGCATGACCTAAAGGTACAAGCTGCCCGGGTGGCGCGGAATACTGCCGGAAAATACGTAGTGGAATGGCAGGGCGAGTGGAAAGACTTAGCTTGAGAGGCCGATAATATCCGGCTTAAAATACGAAAGGCGATGCTGTCACAGCATCGCCTTTTTTGTGTGGAGCGGATGACGAGATTCGAACCCGCGACCTCAACCTTGGCAAGGTTGCGCTCTACCAGCTGAGCTACATCCGCATTTTTTCATCGCCTTTGCGATTGTGGATGCAAATATAATATCACCGGATTCAAACGTGCAAGTATTGGTAAAAAAAATTTTAAAAAAAAATTCCCAAGGCATCGGTGCCCCGGTTTTTTTAAATTCAAGCGTATCTTGTGGCCTCTAAAAATGGGCTATGACGATATGTTTTCAGATTGAATACCACACGCAGTGGGGTGACCAACTCGCTATCTGTGGGGAAGGGAGCGAATTAGGGAACAAGGACATCCAAAAAGCCATGGTCATGGAGTACCGGGGCGAAGGCATCTGGCAGGCATTTCTGGCCTTGCATAAAGTCCCGGTTTCCCTGACGTACCAATACGTGTTGGTATCGGGGAATGGCGAGCGAAAAGAAGAAGGCGGAGCCCCCCGTCAGGTGCGCATCCCGCGCCACGCTGACCGTCTGCTGCTGCGCGACGCCTGGCGCCCGGGCGAGCACCCGGACCAGGTTTTCCAGACGGCTGCGTTCCGGGATGTTTTTTTCAAGCAGGAAAACGTGTGGAAGGCAGGGCTGGAACCGGGTAAACAGAGTGTGGGACATCGGTTCCAGTTCCGATTGTGTGCGGCGCGTATCCCACAGGGCATGCAGTTTGCCCTCTTAGGCAACTTGCCAGAACTGGGTGCCTGGAACACTGCAGCCCCTTTGCTGCTGAGCAATGCCGCGTTCCCCCACTGGACCATAGACGTGGTCTTGCCCAGCCTGGAAGCGTTCGAGTACAAATACGGGCTCTACGACCCGGAACACAAGCGGTGGCTAGACTACGAAGGCGGCCCCAACCGCTCCTGGAAGCCTTCTCCGGGCAGTGCCAAGCCCGACTCCATTGTGTTATCGGATGAGTTCTACCGCCATACCTTAACCCCCTGGAAAGGAGCAGGCGTGGCCGTACCCGTCTTCTCCCTGCGCAGCAGCCAAAGCCTGGGGGTCGGCGAGTTCCGGGACCTGGAGAAGATGGCCGACTGGGCCCGGAAGACCGGGCTGAAGGTACTGCAGATCCTCCCTGTCAACGACACCAGCGTAGGCTATACCTGGACGGACTCCTACCCGTATTCGGCTATCTCTGTCTTCGCCCTGCACCCGCTTTACCTCGCCCTTGACGCTATACCGGGCGCCGAGCAAATCCTGGGAAAAAAGCCTATCGAAACCGAACGGCAACGCCTCAACGCCGGGGAAACCGTGGACTACGATGCGGTCATCCGCCTCAAGTTAGATTGGTCGAGAAAAATATACGACGTACAAGCCCCGGAATTTCTATCCAGCAGCCCTTTTCAGGAATTTTTTGAGGCCAACCGGCACTGGCTGGAGCCCTATGCCGTGTTCTGCTACCTGCGCGATAAGTACGGCACAGCCGATTTCTCCGCCTGGGGCGAGCACGCGGTGTACTCGCCAGCCCTCCTCCGGCAATTAGCCGACCCCGCCGCCCCGGAATACCGCGATATCGCCTTTTTCTACTTCCAGCAATTTTACCTCGACCAGCAGCTCTTCCAGGCAGCGAACTATGCGCGAAAACTCGGTGTGGTGCTCAAAGGCGACCTGCCGATCGGCATCTACCGCCACAGTGTGGACGCCTGGGTGGCCCCCTCGCTCTACAACATGAGCGGACAGGCGGGGGCACCTCCCGACCCGTTCTCGGACAACGGCCAGAACTGGGGCTTCCCTACCTACAACTGGGAGGAGATGGCCAAGGACAACTACCTGTGGTGGCGGCAGCGCATGCAGGCGCTGTCGCGTTACTTCGACGCCTACCGCATTGACCATATCCTGGGCTTCTTCCGGATCTGGGAAATCCCCGTAGCGCAGGTGGAAGGCATGATGGGCCGTTTCCGACCGGCTATCCCGGTGCGGCGCGAGGAATTTGCGGCAAGGGGTATCTTTTTTGACGCCGAGCGCTTCTGCCGCCCGTACATCACCTGGGCCATGTTGGAAGGGCTCTTTGACAGCGATGCGGAATGGGTGAAGCAGACCTTTTTCGAAGAAGTAACGTATCACAGCTATGCGTTCAAAGCCGGGTTGGATACCCAGCGCAAAGTGGAGGCCTTTTTTGAACAACCCCAATATGCGGAACGGGCAGCGCTGAAGCCTCTGCTGTTCCGCTTGTTCGCCGAAGTGTTGTTTTTTGAAGAGCCCGGCTCGGAGGGGCAGGCCTTCCACCCCCGCATAGACTTTCCGGCGACGCGCTCCTTTCAGGTGCTCGCCCCGGAACAGCAGGAGCGTTTGCGCGCGCTGCACCACGACTACTTCTACCAGCGCCAGGAGGTATTCTGGCGCACGGAGGCCATGAAAAAGCTGCCCGCGCTAAAGAAAGCGACGAATATGCTGATCTGTGGGGAAGACCTGGGCATGGTGCCCGCTTGTGTACCAGGCGTCATGCGCGAATTGGGCATCCTCAGCCTGGAGATACAGCGCATGTCGAAGAACCCGGCCACAGAATTTTTAAAAGAAGGGGATATCCCCTACCTTTCCGTGACCAGCCCTTCTACGCACGACATGTCGCCTATACGCGCCTGGTGGGAGGAGAGCAGCCGCGAGCAGATCCGCCGGTTCTATCAGGAGGAACTCCGGCACTTTGGCGAGCCACCGTTCTACTGTGAACCGTTTGTCGCGCAAGCTATTTTGCGCCAGCATTTCAAATGGCATAATATATTGACTGTCATTCCTTTGCAAGATTTGTTGGCCATGAGTGGCCCCTTGCGCAGGGAAAATCCGTATGAAGAGCGCATCAATGTGCCGGCCAACCCGAAACATTATTGGCGGTACCGCATGCATTTGAGCGTAGAAGCGTTGCTCGAAGCAGAAGAATTTAATACCTTGCTGCTGGAAATGCTCCGCGCTTCCGGACGTGCCTGAAGGAGATAAAAAAGTTTTGATGGAAAAACATTTGCTTCTCATAGCCTCTTTGTTGTGCGCCGCGCTGTCGTCAGGTGCACAGATTGCTTCGCCCCCCTGCAAGCCCGACCCAAAGCTTCCGGAAGGGGCTATTGGTATCTTTCCCAACCAATTAGCTTATTCCATTTCGCACACGGGCACGGTGCGCAGCGACACGGCCTGCCTCAACGTCTATTTTGAACAGGTTTTTACGGTAAAAATGCCCAAGCCTGCCCTTTTTGCTGCTTTTCCGGGGGTAAACCCGCTGCTGTTGTCCTTGAGCATAGACAGCACGGCCTTGAATATCCCGAAAGGGATGGGGATTGCCTGCGACCCTCCCAGTTGTGTGTTCCCCCTGGGGAGTACGGGCTGTGTAGCGGTGCGCGGCGTACCGACCTACAGCCTGGAAACCGGGCCACGGCAAATCAGCATCCAGGGCATATTTTCCATGGGGGGTATCCGCATGACGGTTCCGGACAGCGGTTGGTATGCCGGTGGAACGTTTTCCCTGCACATCCTGCCGGAAGGTTCCCCTGCTTGTAAGCCCTCCAACACGTCCGAGTTAGCGGCTACGAAGTTGTTGATGCGCAACACCCCGAACCCTTTCCAGGACATCACGACGATCGAGGTCAACTCGGGCTTTCGGGGGCGGTTTGAGTTCCGCGTGAGCGATTTCACGGGAAGGGTGATGCACCGGGAGGCCGTGCAGATCTACGTAGGCGACAACCGCATCCCCTTTGACGGGGGGGCGTTGCCAAACGGCATATACATCTATACCCTGAGCGACGGGGTACACAGCGTGTCCCGCAAAATGGTACTCCACCGCTAATGTGCGACCGGCACGGCCAGGGGCGACTGCGCTTTGGCTTCCAGGCTGGAGCTGCCCATGAGATAGGCATCTATGCAGCGCGCTGCTTCCCGTCCTTCTGAGATAGCCCATACCACCAAGGACTGGCCGCGGCGCATATCCCCTGCGGCAAAGACTTTCTCGCAGCTGGTCTGGTACGCTTCGTTGGCGCGTACGTTTCCGCGTTCGTCGCGTTCGACGCCTAATTGTTCGAGCATGCCCTGGTGCAGGGGGTGCAGGAAGCCCACGGCGAGGAAGGCTAATTGACAGGGGATCTCGCGCAGGGTGCCTTCCACTTCGACCAGGCCGTTGCGGCCGGTGCTGGGGTCGGTTTCCCAGCGCACATCTACGATTTGGGCAGCGCGCAAGTTGCCTTTGTCATCCCCTAAGAATGCTTTTGTCTGGATGGCCCATTGGCGGGAGCAGCCTTCTTCGTGGGAGGAGGAGCTGCGTAGGATCATGGGCCAGTTGGGCCAGGAGTTGGGGTCGCGTTCTTTGGGCGGCATGGCCAGTACTTCGATCTGCGTGATGGAAGCAGCCCCCTGGCGGTTGGAGGTGCCCACGCAGTCGGCCCCGGTATCGCCGCCGCCTATGACGAGCACATCTTTGCCTTTTGCGGAAATGTGCAGTTCGTCCGCGACGGGGTCGCCGGCGATGCGGCGGTTGCTTTGTTCCAGAAACTCCATGGCAAAATAGACGCCTTTGAGGTCGCGCCCCGGGACGGGGAGGTTGCGCGGAACCGTAGCGCCCCCGCTCAGCAGGATGGCGTCGAACTCATCGAGCAGGAGGGACACGGGCACATTGTCGCCCACATTGGCATTCGTGCGAAAGCGGATACCTTCCGATTCCATGAGGGCGATGCGGCGGTCGAGGACCCATTTTTCGAGTTTGAAATCAGGTATTCCATAGCGCAACAGGCCACCGACGCGGTCTTTGCGTTCAAACACCGTCACCAGGTGTCCTGCTTTGTTGAGTTGTACTGCGGCGGCGAGGCCGGCAGGGCCGGAGCCGATGACGGCTACCTTTTTACCGCTGCGCACGACAGGGGGCTTGGGGCGGATGAGGCCCAGCTCGTACGCTTTTTCCACGATACTTTTCTCGATATGCTCAATCGCTACGGGGGGCTGGTTGATGCCCAGCACACAAGCGGCTTCGCAGGGGGCGGGGCAAATCCGGCCGGTAAATTCCGGGAAATTATTGGTGCTGTGCAGGATGGAAATCGCCTGCAGCCAGTCCTGGCGATAGACGGCGTCGTTGAACTCGGGGATGATATTCCCCAGGGGGCAGCCGTTGTGGCAGAATGGGACCCCGCAATCCATACAACGGGAGGCTTGTTCCAGGGTCTTTTCTTCTGCGAAGGGCGTATAGATTTCCTTGTAGTCGCGGAGGCGCTCTTTAGTCGGGCGCGGGGTGGGCAGTTCGCGCGAGTGCTTTAAAAATCCTTTAGGGTCTGCCATGATGGAGCATTTTAGGAAGTCTGTTAAATCAATGCGGGCCGAATGTCGAAATGGAGCGGTTGGTTCTTCTTTTCGAGTACCGCTTTGTAATCGCGGGGCATCACTTTGGCGAAGAAGCGTTTGCAGTTGTCCCAGTCATCCAGGATGAGGCGGGCCAACTTGCTGTGGGTATAGGCAGCATGGTTGCGTATCATCTGCTCTAACAGTTGGAAATCGGCTTCATCGGGCGTTTCCAGGTCGGCCATTTCAGCATTGAAGCGTTGGGGGAGGGCGTGGTTGGGGTCATAGACGTAGGCGACGCCCCCGCTCATGCCCGCGGCGAAGTTTTTGCCGGTTTCGCCGAGGACGACGGCCATTCCGCCGGTCATGTATTCGCAGCCGTGGTCGCCGACGCCCTCCACGACGACCTTGACCCCGGAGTTGCGCACGCAGAAGCGTTCCCCGGCCATGCCGCAGATATAGGCTTCCCCGGAGGTAGCCCCATAGAACGCGACGTTTCCGATGATGATGTTGTCCTTGGCTTCAAAGGTGCTGTTTCGGTCGGGGCGCACGATGAGTCGGCCTCCGGAGAGGCCTTTTCCGAAATAGTCGTTGGATTCGCCCTCGAGGAGGAATTCGATGCCCGGGGCGCAGAAAGCACCGAAGCTCTGCCCTGCCGAGCCTCTGAAATGATAGCGGATACTCGCGTCGGGGAGGCCTTCGCCTTTGTAGCGCTTCGAGATTTCGTTGGAGAGCATGGCCCCCACGGCGCGGTCGGTATTGCGGATGGTGAACTCGGCGCGCACGCTCTTGCCTCCTTCCAGGGCGGGCAGTGCCTGCCGGATGAGGGTGCGGTCGAGTACCTGGTCAATACCGTGGTCCTGTTCCAGCATCTTGTGCTGTCCGACGCTTTCGTCAGCGGGTTCTTTGTAGAGGATGGGGCTGAGGTCCAGTTGTTTGTATTTCCAGTGTTGGATATCTTTGGAGAGTTTGAGCATTTCGACTTTGCCCACCATATCGGAGATGGTGCGGAAGCCGAGTTCTGCCATGATTTCGCGCAGGTCTTGTGCCAGGAAGGTAAAGAACTGGACGATGTGTTCCGGTTCGCCGGTGAAGCGTTTGCGCAGTTCGGGGTCCTGGGTGGCGATGCCTACGGGGCAGGTGTTGAGGTGGCATTTGCGCATCAGGATACAGCCCTCTGCCACCAGGGCAGCGGTGGCGATGCCCCACTCTTCGGCGCCGAGGAGGGTAGCGATGGCCAGGTCGCGGCCGGTGCGCAACTGCCCGTCGGTTTGGAGGACGACGCGGTCGCGGAGCTTGTTGCGCACCAGGGTCTGGTGGCTTTCGGCCAGGCCCAGTTCCCAGGGGAGCCCGGCGTGGCGGATAGAGGTGAGGGGGGAAGCGCCGGTCCCGCCGTCATGGCCTGAGATCAGGATCGCGTCGGCATGTGCTTTGGCGACGCCGGAGGCGATGATGCCCACACCGGCTTTAGAGACCAGTTTGACGTTGATGCGCGCTGCCGGGTTGGCGTTTTTGAGGTCGAAGATGAGCTGGGCTAAGTCTTCGATAGAATAAATATCGTGGTGGGGTGGGGGGGAAATCAGCCCGACGCCTGGCGTGGCGTGGCGTACTTTTCCGATCCATTCATCTACCTTGTGGCCTGGGAGCTGGCCCCCTTCGCCTGGTTTGGCGCCTTGTGCCATTTTGATTTGGAGTTCATCCGCATTGCTGAGGTAGTAGCTGGTGACGCCAAACCGCCCGGAGGCTACTTGCTTGATCGCGGAGCGCTCCCAGTCGTTGTTGGGTTTGCGGGCGAAGCGGATATCGTCTTCGCCGCCTTCGCCGCTGTTGCTTTTGGCACCGATACGGTTCATGGCGATGGCCAAGGTAGTATGCGCTTCGTGGGAAATCGAGCCAAAGGACATCGCGCCGGTAGCGAAGCGCCTCAGGATGTTTTCCACGGGTTCCACCTCTTCTATCGGGATGGGTGCCCCGCGGCGGAAGGTGAGCAGCCCGCGGAGGGTGAGGGCTTGTTCGCTTTGTTTGTTGACCAGTTGGGCGTATTTTTTATACGCCGTATAGTCGTTTTTCCGGGCTGCGTATTGGAGCAGGTGGATGGTATTGGGGTTAAACAGGTGTGCTTCGCCCCGTTGTTTCCATTGATAGACCCCTCCGGCTTCTAACTGGGTGGGGTATACCCCTTGCTGCGGGTATGCCAATCGGTGGCGGATGAGGGTTTCCTCGGCGATGCCGTCGAAGCCGATGCCTTCGATGCGGGAGACGGCCCCGGTGAAGCACTTGTCCACGACTTCGCGGGCGATGCCCAGGATTTCGAAGATCTGGGCACCTTTGTAGGACTGCAGGGTAGAAATCCCGATTTTGGACATAATTTTTAAAATGCCCTTGTCGGTGGCATAGTTGTAGATGCGGATGAGTTCCGACAGGGGGAGGTCTTTTTTCAAGCTGTGCGTGCGCTTCAGCTCAGCGATGGCGGCGTAGGTCAGGTAAGGGTTGACCGCGCTGGCACCAAACCCGATCAACACGGCAAAGTGGTGGGTTTCCCGGATATCGCCGGCTTCGACGATGAGCGAGGTCTGGCTGCGCAGCCCTTCGCGGATGAGGTGGTGGTGGATGGCGCCCAGGGCCAGGAGCGAGGGGAGCGGGGCGTAGTTGTTGTCGGCGTTGCGGTCGGACAGGATCAGGATATTGGCCCCGTTGCGGGTGAGGTCCTCTGCGGCAGCACAGATGTGTTCGATGGCTGCTTTGAGGCGTCCCTTTTGGCCGTCGGCCCGGAAGACGATATCTATCGTGCCGGTTTTAAAGCCGGGATGGTGGGCGTATTTGATGCGGGAGAGGTCTTCATTGCTGAGGATGGGGCTGTTCAGGTGGATGAAGCGCGCCCGTTCCGGGCTGAGCCCGATATCGGATGGTGCCCCGCCCAACATGGCAAAAACGGACATCACGCTGCGCTCCCGGATGGGGTCAATGGGCGGGTTGGTGACTTGGGCAAAGAGCTGTTTGAAGTAGTTGGACAAGTGCTGGCTCTGCCGGGAAAGGACGGCAAGGGGGGTATCGGCCCCCATGGAGCCCGTCGGTTCCTGCCCCTCTTCGAGCGTCGGTTGCAGGATGATGTTGAGGTCTTCGCGCGAGACGCCATTGAGGAGCTGGTTGCGGAGCAGGGTTTTTTCATCCATCTCCACGGCTGCCGGGATGTGGAGGGGCAGGTCCTCGAGGGTGACGCGGTATTCGTTGAGCCAATCGCGGTAGGGCAGTCGCTGGCAGATGATGGACTTGACCTCTTCATCGCCCACGATGCGTTTCTGGTCCAGGTCGGCGATGAGCATGCGGCCCGGTTGTAGCCGGCCTTTGCGCACGATGCGGCTTTGGTCCACCGGCAGGGCGCCTGCTTCAGAGGCCACGATGAGCGTATTGTCGTCGAGGAGGCAGTAGCGGGAGGGGCGCAGGCCGTTGCGGTCGAGGGTAGCGCCCACCAGTATCCCGTTGGAGAAGACCATGGAGGCCGGCCCGTCCCAGGGCTCCATGAGGGTGGCGTGGTATTCGTAGAAGGCCTTCTTGTAGTCGGGCATGTGCGGGTCGTGCTGCCAGGCCTCCGGGATCATCATCATGAGGGCGTGGGGCAGGGAGTAGCCGCCCAGGACGAGGAACTCGAACACGTTGTCGAAGTTGCCGGAATCCGAGAGGTGTTCCCCACAGACCGGCATGATTTTGGCGAGCTCGTCTTCGGTGAAGACTTCGGATTGCAGTTGCTTCTCCTTGGTTTTCCACCAGTTCAGGTTGCCGGTGATGGTGTTGATCTCCCCGTTGTGTGCGATGTAGCGGAAGGGCTGGGCCAGTTTCCACTTAGGGACGGTATTGGTCGAAAAGCGGGAGTGGATCAGGGCTATGGCCGAAGTGAGCCGCTCGTCCTGCAGGTCTGGATAGTAAGGGCGCAACTGATACGTCGTGAGCTGCCCTTTATAGACGATGGTCTTGTAAGAGAACGAGGCGATATAAAACTGTTCGCTGGACTGGGGGTAGGTGCGGTGGATGTTGTGGGTGGCGAATTTGCGCAACACATAGAGCGCCCGCTCCAGATCGAGTTCGGCGATATCCGCTTTCGGCTTTATGAAAATATGCTCGATCCGGGGTTCGGCGGCTACTGCCGAATCGCCCAGGGCTTCGTTGTCTGTCGGCACTTTGCGATAGCCCAGGAGCTCGAAGCCGCACTCGTCCACATAATCGTTGAACAGCACCCGCACCTGGCTGCGCAGGTTTCGGTCGGAAGGAAAGAACACCACGCCTACTCCATACTGGCCAAAAGGCGGCAACTCGAACCCCATTTCCCGGCTCTTGTCGCGAAAAAAAGCGTCGGGGATTTGCAGGAGTATACCCGCCCCATCGCCCGTATTGGGCTCGCAGCCACAGGCGCCCCGATGCTCCATATTGGAGAGCATGGTGAGGGCGTCCTCGATCAACTGATGGGACTTGTGGCCGTTCAGGTTGGCAATGAAGCCCGTACCACAGGAGTCTTTTTCGAGTTGGGGCACATATAGCCCCTGGTTGGCAAGTTGTTGCTCCAGTTCCATAATATGGCAGTTTGATGCTGCGCGGGCGGCTTCCTGTGAAACAGGACGAATCCGGCAGATGAGACAAAACGGCTAGGGAAAGTGAAGTTAACCTTAAAAGGCTTTTTTGACAAATTCAACAAAAGGGATTTATGCTTAAAAAAGCACTAAAAATCCGGTGGATAAGTGTGTTTTTTTCAAAAAAAAGCACGTGATTCTTATATTGGATTTTTGTCTTTCAAAATCTAATAGCAATATTTTTTTTAAAAAATTAATTTTATTTGATTTTACGTCGAAAATCCAAATTTTAGAATGACATTGCTAAGGGTTGATTTTGATGGGGTTATCTGATTCCCGGTACAGGTTCGTTTCTATTCCACCAGCACTTTCCCCGTCCAGGTGCGGCCGTCGTCGAACTCGGCGCGAAGGATAACAAGCCCTTTCGGCAGGCTGCGGAGGGATATGCTGAACGCCCGGCCCTGTGCCTGTTCGCTTTTGAGCAGTTGCCCTTGTGCGTTGAAGAAGCGGAGGTTTGAGATAGGGCGTTCGGAGCGAATGTGCAGCAGCTCGGCAGCGGGGTTGGGGGAGAGTTGGACGAGGGTTGGGTCGGGGTCCGGTTCGCGCAGGCTCGTAGGCTTGCACTCCAGGTTGCGGACGTATTGCCATATTTTATCGTTCAGCAAGAAAGGGACGGGCAGGCCGTCGGGGGCGTTGCCCATGCGCAGCCACACCAGGTTTTGGCTGGGCACGATGTTGAGGAACTGCCCGTCCCTTCCCATGGCGACAAACAGGTCTGCGGGTGCATTTGGGTTTAGGAACCCGTTGAAGACGAGCTGGGTGCTCGGGAGCATATAGGGCGAGTAGCCGTTGAGCCACCAGAGGTATCCGTAGGCTCGGTTGATGGACTGGGAAGGGCGCACCATCGCGTTGAAATAGGCGGTATCGCGCAGGATCTGGGTGCCGTTCCAGTTTCCTTTGTTGAGCATCAGCAGTCCGAAGCGCGCCATGCTGCGGGCGGTGCTGAAATAAACGTTGTTGTAGCCCACGGCAAAGAAGGACCCCGTCATCCCGGTCGGGGCTTTGAGTTTTTGCGTGGTGTATGTATTTAGGCTCATTCCCGTCGCGCGTTCCAGTACGCTGTCCAGCAGGGTGTAGGGCCCGTTGTGGTAGGCCCAGCGGGTGCCGACGGGTGCTTTATAGCGCAGGCAGGAATCCAGGGTGCAGTAGGGGTCTGCTACCTGGTCGTCGAGCCCGGACGTCATGGTGAGTTGGTGCCGGATGGTGATGTTGGCTTCCTGTGCGGGGGTACAGGCCGTCCAGCCCCGGCCGAGATAGTCGGAAGTGGGGTCGTTGATGGACAAGCGGCCCTCCTGTTGGGCGATCCCGACCATGAAGGCCGTGATGGTCTTGCCGGCGGAGGCCCACATCCAGGGCGTAGTTTGCGAGTGGGTGCCGAAATACTTTTCGAGCACTATTTTCCCGTCTTTGAGCAGGATGAACGCCTTGGTATCGTTGGCATCGAGGTAGGCGTACAAGCTGTCTATCTGCGCAGGGCACCAGCTCAGGGATGCCGGGGAGAGGGCTTCCCAGGTATTCCCCGTGGTGGGTGGGAAGTAGGGGGATTGTGCTGCGGCGGGGAGTGCGGCGAGGGCGGCCCAGAGCAAGGCGTAGAGGTTGCGCATGTTGGTCTTTTTTTGGAAGGAGCTAGACTGGTTGGGAAGGGGAGGAGCGTCGTCCATGTTTCCCTTCGCCTATTTTGAGACGAACTTTGGTCGCTAAAGTTTAAAACCAGGCCGCTTTTCCTGGGTGGGCATAAAAAAAGCCCTCCCCGGTGGGGGGAGGGCTTTTTTTTTGGAGAGAGGCAATCGATTAGACTTGTGGCGAGG
>JBEGMH010000024.1:0-10851 GCA_041183125.1 Bacteroidota bacterium
AGGCGGTAGTAGTTGATACCGGGAAAGGGGTAGGCGTCTTCAAAGCGGTAGTGGGCCGGCCCTTCGTGGTCGCCCAGGCCGGGCACCTCGGCGATTTTCCGGAAAGAAGCGGTGTCGAAGCCGCGCTCCACGTCAAACCGGGCATTGTCCTGCTCGGAGGCACTGGTCCATTGCAGGGTTATGCCCTGATCGTGTGCATCCCCGTAAAAGCGGATGAGCTCTACGGGCAGCAGGATGGCGTTGCCCGACAGCGTAACGTCGTCAATACGGACGGTAGCGGCCAATCCGGCGGGGTTCTGCTGGTAGAAAAAAACGCGGAACTCGATGCTTCCGCCTTCCCCACAAGCAATCGTTTTGGAGGTGGAAAACCCGCTGCACGAGCCGGCGCCGGCGATACTCGTGGTAGCGAGCAGCGCAAATTCACCTCCGTCGGAGGCGTATTGTATCGTCATACCCGCCGGGCTGAACGATGAAGAACGGCTGTAGTTCAGGGAAAACTGACTGATTTGAAGGGCCTGCCCTGGCTTTGCTTTTACGCGGAAGCTGAAATAATACCCCAGGTTGGGTTCGGCAGAGGTAGGCCAGAAGTTGGAGGCCCAGGTTTTTAAACCGGAACACGCATTGGGACTGCCGATGCTGTTGGCTTTGACCAAGATGGCGGCACCGGATTCCACACTTGGATGGAGTAGGGAAGGTGCGATGGGGCCAGAGGGTACCGAGGCGGTATTTTCAAAGTCCCAGGCAGCGATGGTTTGCCCGTGGGAGCTCGTTTGGGCCAAGACCAAGGCTGTGGTAAGGAAAAGGCTACCGTAAAAGAAAAGGCCGGGTAGCTTGTTCCGTTGCTGCTTGTGAAAGCAAGAAACGTATGTTAGGGCCTGCTGCGATAGCCGGCGTTGTATCCCGGGGAAAAGGCATACCTTCATAACCAACGAGTTTTAGTTTTAGTCCGGAGCTTGTCCGGAGTTCAAAGGTAGTTCCCGTTGAGAAGGATGTCAAGTCAGCGAGGTCTTCGCCCCCCTTGGACTATTGCTATCTTTTTTTTAAAAGTGAAAAAATAAAATATTGAAAATCAGTTGTTTTTGCAAATAATTAAGGCAAAAGCAGGCTACTATCGCCGTAACTAAGGAAGCGAAAGTGGTGTTGTAGCGCATGGTCGTACACCCTTTTCCAATCTGGGCCGATGAGGGCGGCGATGAGTAAGAGCAGGGTACTTTCCGGCTGGTGGAAGTTGGTGATGAGTCCGGAGGCAAGTTGAAAGCGGTATCCGGGAGCGATGAGGATGCGGGTGTTGCCTTCGAGGGCATCTTGTTGTTTTGTATAGAGGCGTTCGAGCAGCCGGTCGAGTGCTTCGAGGGGGGATATTTGCCCGGCAGCGTTTTCGTAGGGTGCCCACTGGTCCACATCGGCGAAGAACGGTGCGTGGGGGTCGGCGCTGTCAAGCCCCTCGGCAGCCCAAAACAAGCTTTCCAGGATGCGGAGGCTGGTCGTGCCGACGGGGATGATGGGCCGTTTATCCCGCAGGGCATTGCGCAGGGCTTCTAGGGTGCTGCGCGGCATGGAAATATGTTCCTGGTGCATGTGGTGTGCTCCTACAGGGCCTGCCTGCACAGGTTTGAAGGTTCCGGCTCCCACATGAAGGGTAGCAAACTGGACTTCGATGCGTTTTGCGTCCATGCCCTGGAATACGCGTTCGGTAAAGTGGAGCCCTGCGGTGGGGGCGGCGACGGATCCATCTTCCCGTGCATAGACGGTTTGGTAGCGCTCGGTATCTTCCTGGGTGCTGTCTCTTTTGAGATAGGGTGGGAGCGGGATAATACCGGCATGGTGGAGTACTTCGGCAAAGACGAGGGGCTGGTTCCAGGTGAACTCGAGTTCAAACGCGTCGTGGTAGCGCCCCAGGCGGGTGGCCGTCAGGACTGCATCGCCAGAAGGCGTGGAAATGGTTTTGGACAGGGAGCCTTCTTTCCATTTGCGGTTATTGCCGATGAGGGCCTTCCAGCGGACGGGGCCGGGGGAGGAAAAATTCAGGATGTAGTCCTCGGGCAGCAGGGGTTCCAGGCAGAAGACCTCTATGGGGTCGCCCGCTTGGGTCTGGAACCGGATGCGGGCCTGTATGACGCGGGTATCGTTGAACAGGAGCAAAGCGCCTGCGGGCAGCAGGTCGGGCAGTTCCCGGAACACGGACTCCCGGATGTCCCCTTGCCGATAGACCAGCAACTTGGCGGCATCGCGTTCCGGGAGGGGGAAACGGGCTATGCGCTCGTCGGGCAGGTCGTAGCGGTAGTCCTGGATGTGGATATTGCGGGGGTGGATCGGGTCGGGAGTATGGTTTGATAAGGATGACATAGCTCAAGCATAGTTTAATACGGGGGCGAGCCAGCGTTCCACGTCGGCCAAGTCCATAGCTTTTCGCCGGGCGTAGTCTTCCACCTGGTCTTTGGAGATATCGCCGAGGCCAAAATACTTGGCTTGTGGGTGGCTGAAATACCAGCCGCTCACGGAGGCGGCGGGGTACATGGCGAAGCTTTCCGTCAGTTGGATACCGGTATGTCGTTCTACGTCGAGCAGGGTCCAGAGGGTAGCTTTTTCGGTATGGTCTGGGCAGGCTGGGTATCCGGGGGCAGGGCGGATACCCTGGTAGGATTCTGCGATCAGGTCGGCATTGGGGAGGGATTCCTGGGGGTTATAGGCCCAGAACTCCTTTCGCACGCGTTCGTGCATCCGTTCGGCGAGCGCTTCGGCGAGTCGGTCGGCCAATGCTTTGAGCAGGATGGCTTGGTAGTCGTCGTGATTTTCCTCGAAGTGCTGCACCCATTTTTCGATTCCGATGCCGGCGGTCACCGCGAAAGCCCCGAGATAATCCTGTCCGTTAGCATTTTCCGGGGCTATAAAATCCGCCAGGCAGAGGTTGGGCTGGCCGGGGGCTTTTTCCCGTTGTTGGCGCAAGAAGTGCAGGGTTGCCAGGGGTGTATTGCGGTGGTGCTCATCCTGAAAAACCTGTACATCGTCCCCGACTTGCCGGGCTGGAAACAGGCCAATGACGGCGCGGGCCTGGAGCCAGCCTTCTGCGACGATGCGCTGGAGCATATCCTGTGCATCGCGGTATAGTTTGGTCGCTTCTGTGCCAACGATGGGATCTTGGAGGATAGCCGGGAATTTGCCGGCCAGTTCCCAGCTTTGAAAAAAGGGCGTCCAGTCTATATAGTCCACCAATTCCGCCAAGGGATAGGGGTTAAACACGTGGATTCCCGGTTGAGAGGGTTGGGGGGGCGTGTAGTGTTCCCATTCGATGGGGTATTTGTTTTGGCGCGCCTGGTCCAGGTTGAGGTACTGTTTTGAGGCGTTTCTTCCGCTGCGTTGGTCGCGGATACGCTGGTATTCCTCGCGGGTGTTCTGTATGAACCCTTCGCGGCGGGCGGTATCTTCTGTGAGGAGGGCACCGGCCACTCCCACACCGCGGGAAGCATCGAGCACATGCACGACGGGGTAGGAGTAATGGGGTTCGATTTTGACGGCCGTATGGGTTTTGGAGGTGGTCGCCCCTCCGATGAGCAGGGGGATTTGGAATTGTTGGCGTTCCATTTCCTTTGCGACATGGACCATTTCATCGAGGGAGGGGGTGATCAGTCCGCTGAGGCCGATCATATCCACGTTTTCGTCCCGGGCCGCTTTCAGGATTTTATCGGCGGGCACCATGACGCCGAGGTCCACGATGTCGTAGCTGTTGCAGCCGAGCACGACGCCGACGATATTTTTTCCGATATCGTGCACATCGCCTTTGACGGTGGCCATGAGTATTTTGCCTTTGGCACGGCTGCTGCCGGCTGCTTTTTCCGCTTCGATGAAAGGGGTTAGATAGGCGACGGCTTTTTTCATGACGCGGGCGCTTTTCACGACCTGGGGCAGGAACATTTTGCCGGCGCCAAACAGGTCGCCTACATGGTTCATACCCTGCATCAGCGGGCCTTCGATGACGCTGAGGGGGGAGCCCAACTGCACGCGGGCCTCTTCGGCGTCGGATTCGACATAGTCGGTGACCCCTTTGACGAGGGCGTAGGTAAGCCGTTCCTGTAGGGGCAGCTCGCGCCAGGCCAGGTCTTTTTGGACACTTTTTCCCCCTTCGTTTTTCAGGGTCTCGGCAAAATCGGTCAGTCGCTCGGTGGCATCGGGCCGGCGGTTAAAGAGCACGTCTTCCACGCGTTCGAGCAGCTCTTTTGGGATTTCTTCATAGACTTCTATCATACCGGCATTGACGATGCCCATATCCATGCCCGCTTGTATGGCGTGGTAGAGAAAAGCGGAGTGCATCGCTTCCCGGACGACGTCGTTGCCGCGGTAGGAGAAAGAGATATTGCTGACGCCCCCGGAGATTTTTGCGCGGGGGCAAAGTTGTTTGATTTGCCGGGTCGCTTCGATGAAGTTCAGGGCATAGTCGTTGTGTTCTTCGATACCGGTTGCGACGGCGAAGATATTGGGGTCGAAGATGATATCTTCCGGTGGGAAGCCGACTTGTGTGGTGAGGATACGGTAGGCGCGCTGGCAGATTTCCACTTTTCGCTCGACCGTATCCGCTTGTCCCGCTTCGTCAAAGGCCATGACGACGGCAGCGGCCCCGTAGCGGCGCACGAGTTTGGCTTGTCGGATGAACTCGTGTTCACCTTCTTTCAGGGAGATAGAGTTGACGATGCACTTTCCCTGGACGCATTGCAAGCCTGCTTCGATAACCGAGAACTTGGAAGAATCGATCATGATGGGCAGCCGGGCGATATCGGGTTCGGCCATGACGAGGTTTAGGAAATCGCGCATGGCCTGCTCGGAGTCGAGCAAGCCTTCGTCCATATTGACGTCGAGGATCTGTGCGCCCCCTTCTACTTGTTGTTGTGCGACGGCGAGGGCATCGGCATAGCGGTTTTCCCGGATCATGCGGGCGAACTGCCGGGAGCCGGTGACGTTGGTGCGTTCGCCGATATTGACAAAGTTCGTTTCCGGTCGGATGATGAGGGGTTCCAGGCCGCTGAGCATGGTGTAAGGAGGGATCTCCGGGATTTGCCGGGGTGCTATGCCTTTGATCCCTTCGGCCATAGCGCGGATATGGTCGGGGGTAGTTCCACAGCAACCGCCGATGATATTGACGAAGCCGCTGTTGGCAAAGTCGCGGATATAGCCCTCCATTTGCCGGGCACCCTGGTCGTATTCCCCGAATTCGTTGGGCAGGCCGGCGTTGGGGTACGCGGAGACATAGCAACGGGCGATTTCGGAGAGGGCTTGCAGATAGGGCCGCATTTCTTCAGCACCCAATGCACAATTGAGGCCTACGCTGAGCAGGGGCAGATGGCTTACGGAGATCCAGAACGCTTCTACGGTTTGCCCGGAAAGGGTGCGCCCGCTGGCATCGGTAATCGTGCCCGAGACCATGACCGGCACGCGTAGCCCGCGTTCTTCGAGGAGTTGTTCGATGGCGAAGAGGGCTGCTTTAGCGTTTAGGGTATCAAAAATCGTTTCGACCAGCAGGATTTCCGCGCCTCCGTCGAGTAAGCCACGAGCCTGGTCGTAATAGGCTTGTCGAAGTTCTTCAAACGTAACGCCCCGGGCACCGGGGTTGTTGACGTCGGGGGATATAGAAGCGGTTTTGCTGGTCGGCCCCATAGCTCCCGCCACATAGCGGGGCTTGGCGGGGTTTTGGAGCGTAAAGGCATCCGCCACCCGGCGGGCTATCTGGGCCGAAGCTACGTTTAGCTCGTAGGCCAGTTCTTGTAGCCCGTAATCCGACTGAGAGGTAGCCGTACCGTTGAAGGTATTGGTCTCGAGGATATCCGCGCCGGCTTCCAGATAAGCGCGGTGGATATCCTCGATAATCTGGGGTTGGGTGAGGGACAACAGGTCGTTGTTGCCGCGCAAGTCCCCGGGGTAGTCGGCAAAACGCGCTCCCCGGTAGTCGGCCTCTTGCAGTCGGTGCCGTTGGATCATAGTGCCCATGGCCCCGTCTATGAGCAGGATACGCTGGCCCAGCAGGTCGCGGATATCGGGCTTGGGAACGGTAACGGTATCGGTCATCATGGTATGGTAGTACTAAGGGTATCGTTATTTGTGTGAAAATAGAGCGTAAAGTTAGGAGTATTCAGTAGGAATGTGTGCATTTTATTCGGTAACATTGTGTTTTTGAACCGGCTTGGGGCAAGGTGTGTAAAAAGACCGTTTTCGGTACGGGAGGTATGCCCTGCTCTAAGCCCAACAAAACCACATCTCTTTTGGCTGAGCATATACACCCTATTTTTGACCGTCTGCTCTCGCGGGCGGAGTACGAGTACCGGCTCTCGCAGCGCGCCAGGGTACTCTGGTTTACAGGGCTTTCCGGCTCGGGGAAAAGTACCCTTGCCGCCCTTTTGGAGCGCCGCTTGTTTGAAGAAGGTTTTTTTCCAAAAGTCCTGGACGGCGATAACATCCGCAGCGGAATCAACCACAACCTCGGCTTTTCCGAAGCAGACCGCATGGAGAATATCCGCCGGATCGCCGAGGTAGCCCGTCTGTTCCTGGATTCGGGCATCCTCTGCATCAATTCGTTCATCAGCCCCAAGCGCGAGATGCGCGCCCTGGCGCGGCAAATCATAGGTCCTGCGGATTTTATTGAGATTTACGTCAATGCCCCCCTGGAGGTATGCGAGGGCAGGGACGTCAAAGGCTTGTACCAAAAAGCCCGTCAGGGGCTCATCCGGGGGTTCACGGGTATTGACGACGCGTATGAAGCACCGGAAAACCCGGACGTGGAGGTTCGAACCGATCAGATGGGGGTCGAAGAGAGCGTGTCGTATATCTTCGACCGGATACGCCCATGGCTTAAAGCAGGAGGGGAGTAGGCTGGCTGTAAGAGGATGCCCACAGGAATCTTTTTTCCAGCTCCCAGCTCCCTATCGTTTTAAAAAAATGGTCAAAAAAACTGGCGAAGCCATAAAAACGTATCAATACTACCCTACTTTTGGGGTCCCGATTATCCGTTAAACCCATACGGCTGTGGAGACTTTTAACTATCAATTATCCCATTTAAGAGAGCTCGAAGCGGAGTCCATCTTCGTGCTGCGGGAGGTAGCTGCCCAGTTTGAGCGGCCTGTCATCCTGTTTTCAGGCGGCAAAGATTCGATATTAGTCACTCATTTGGCGCGCAAAGCGTTTTACCCTGCGCGTATCCCTTTCCCGCTTTTGCACATTGACACGGGGCACAATTTCCCGGAGACCATGGTGTACCGCGACTGGTTAGTAGCCGAATTAGGGGCTCGCCTGCTGGTGGGCTCTGTCCAGGAAGGCATTGACAAAGGCCTGGTGCGGGAGGAAAAAGGGTACAACGCTAGCCGCAACGGACTGCAGACGGCTGTTCTGCTGGAGGCTATCGAGCAAGGCAAGTTCGACGTCGCGATCGGCGGTGCGCGGCGCGATGAAGAGAAAGCACGCGCGAAAGAGCGCTTTTTCTCCCACCGCGACGAATTCGGGCAGTGGGACCCCAAAAACCAGCGCCCGGAGTTGTGGAACCTGTTCAACGGACGCAAACACCCGGGCGAGCACTTCCGCGTGTTCCCCATCAGCAATTGGACAGAACTCGATGTATGGCAGTATTTGGCTTCGGAAAACGTACCGCTGCCCAGTCTCTATTTCTCCCATGAACGCGAAGTATTTGAGCGCGACGGCATGTATCTCGCGGCTACGGAAGCCGTGCACCGCCGTCCGGACGAAGTGGTACAGACGATGCGCATCCGCTTCCGCACCATCGGGGACATGACTTGTACGGGAGCCGTTTTGTCGAGCGCGGATTCCGTGGAAAAAATTATCGAAGAAGTGGCTGCATCCCGCGTGACGGAACGCGGAGGCCGCGCCGACGACCGGCGCGCCGAGACGGCCATGGAAGATCGAAAAAAGCAAGGGTATTTTTAAAAACCGCCTTTTATGTCCTTTGATCATTCTGAACTGTTGCGCTTTACGACCGCAGGGAGTGTGGACGATGGCAAAAGCACGCTCATCGGCCGCCTGCTCTATGACTCTAAAGCTATTTTTGAAGACCAGCTCGACGCCGTCAAACAAGCGAGTGAGCGCCGGGGCGAAGAAGAAATCAACCTCGCCCTGCTGACCGACGGACTGCGGGCAGAACGCGAGCAAGGCATTACCATTGACGTGGCGTACCGCTATTTTGCTACCCCCCGCCGCAAATTCATCATCGCGGATACCCCTGGCCATATTCAGTACACCCGCAATATGGTGACGGGTGCTTCCACCGCTAATGCCGCCATTATCCTCGTGGACGCCCGCAAAGGAGTGGTCGAGCAGACTCGTCGCCACGCCTTCATCGCTTCCCTGCTCCAAATCCCGCACCTCGTGGTGTGCGTCAACAAAATGGACCTGGTGGAATACAGCGAGGTAACATACCGGTCTGTAAAAGAAGATTTCGAGCGCTTCTCCTACAAACTCGATGTGAAAGACGTACATTTCATCCCCATCTCCGCGCTGAGGGGCGACAATGTCGTGGACCGTTCGGAAGAAATGCCCTGGTATCAGGGGCCCACCTTGCTCTATTACCTCGAAAACGTACACATCGGGAGCGACCACAACTTCATTGACACCCGTTTTCCGGTACAATATGTCATACGTCCCAACACCGATGCTTTCCACGACTACCGCAGCTATGCCGGCCGTATCGCCGGGGGCATCCTGAAAAAAGGGGATGAAGTACTCTTACTACCCTCCGGCTTCAAGACGCGCATCGCGAAAATAGACACGTTCGACGGGGAAATAGAAGAAGCTTATCCACCTATGTCGGTATCCATCTTGTTAGAGGAGAATTTCGATCTGAGCCGGGGGGATATGATCGTCCGGGAACACAACCAGCCCACGGTGGGTCAGGATATCGAAGCGATGATATGCTGGTTCCACGAAAAGCCTATGCAGCCAGGCGGAAAGTATATCCTCCGGCATACTACCCAGGAAACGCGGAGCGTGGTCAAAGAAATCCGGTACAAACTCGACATCAATACGCTGCACCGGATTACCGACGAGGTGCGGATTGGTATGAACGACATCGCCCGGGTGGTGTTGCGCTGCGCCAAGCCCCTGTTTTTTGACAGCTACCGCCGCAACCGCAACACGGGCAGCCTCATCTTGGTGGACGAAGGCAGTAACGAAACCGTAGGGGCGGGGATGATCCTATAGTTTCCTCCCCGCCTCCTGTCGTTTTTCAGCAATACAACAAAGCGTAGTATTCTTCGAGCATGCGCTTGACGGCAAACTGGTCTTTGGTGCTCAGGATGCTGGCGCGCATCATGGACACCCATTTTTCCCGGTTTTCGTAGTAGGTGGGCAGTACCTCGTCAAAGAGCACGTCGAACAAGGCTTTGCGGTCGTGGTTGTCCAGTTCTTCGAAGTCTTCGCTTTCAAACCCGTCGCCAAACTGCCATCCGTTGATGCCGTGCTGGCATGCTTCGGGCCACCAGCCGTCCAGGATGCTCAGGTTCAGGACGCCGTTCATGGCAGCTTTCATGCCGGAGGTTCCACTGGCTTCGAGAGGGCGACGGGGGTTGTTGAGCCAGATGTCGGATCCGCGGGTCAGCATACGGCCGATGCTCATATCGTAATTTTCCAGGAAGACGACGGATTGTGGGAAACGCCGCGTCATGGCCACCAGGTCGCTGACGATGAGTTTGCCGTTATCGTCCAGCGGATGGGCTTTTCCAGAGAAGATAATCTGGATTTTTCCGGACTCGAGCAGGGGTTCTATGCGTTCCGGGTCGCTAAAGATGAGGTTGCTGCGCTTGTACGGCACGGCCCTGCGGGAGAAGCCTATGATGAGTTTCCCTTCGTCGAGGCGGACGCCGTTTTTCGCTTCCACAAAATCAATGAGGGCCCGCTTGTTCTGCAGGTGGCCCGTCCATAGGTCGCCGCCTTTTTCAGCTAACTCCAGCATGGCGGGATCTACCCAGGTAGGGCGGTGTATGGCATTGGTGATGGCTGTGATTTCGCAGCGGCCTTCCACGTCGGCCCACATCTTGTTAGCGGTTACGCCGTGGAGTTGGGCGACCGCATTGGACTTGGCCGATAGGCGCAGGGCACCGACGGTCATGTTGAAGGGGTTTCCGCCCAAGGTTTCCAAGTCTTCCCAGCTCAGCGACAGGTTGGCGCCCATATAGATGATGCGTTCGATGGGATGGGATTCATTTCCTTGAATGACCGGCGTATGGGTGGTAAATACGACTTTGGGTTTCACCGCTTCCCAGGCCTCCTCGAAGTCCATGTCTTCCTCTTCCATTTTTTCGCGCAGCAGTTCAAAGCCGGCAAAGAGGGCATGGCCTTCGTTGAAGTGGTAAAAATCCGGTTCGATACCCAACTGGCGCAGGGCGCGCACCCCTCCGATACCGAGGACCATTTCCTGTGCGATGCGTTCTTCCCCGAACCAACCGTAGAGTTGGCCGGTAATCCAGGGGTCTTTCCCTTCCGGCACATCGGTGTCGAGGAGATAAATCGTGGCGTTGCCGAATTTTTCCAGTTTCCAGACTTTACACTCTACCTCTACCCCGCGTATTTCCACTATGACCGTGATGCCGGTATCTTCCATGAAGTCGTAGCGATAGTTGTGATAGGTGTCGTAGGGCCGCCCATCGGGACCGATGCGCTGGTCGGTATAGCCTTGTTTCCACTTGATTCCGATGCCAACAATGGGAAAATCGTGGTCTTTGGCCCCTTTGAGGTAGTCGCCGGCGAGGATACCCAGCCCTCCGGCGTATGCTTTAAAGGATTGATCGAGGCCGTATTCCATGCAGAAATAAGCGACCTGCGGCAGTTTTTCGTTTGACATGTGGCGTTGTTTATGATAGAATC
>JBEGMH010000025.1:0-6009 GCA_041183125.1 Bacteroidota bacterium
CTACGTCATCGAGACCTTTGGGGAGCTGTTGCGCGAACGATACAGCACGAAGGGCTTCCGCATCGTGTATGAGCCTCCGTTCCTGCGGCATTTCACGGCCCGTTTTGAGCCAAAAGCATAATGGGAACCGCTTGTAGGTAGGATAAAAGAACACGCCATGCGCAGCCCTGTATTGACCCGTACGGTCTGGATGCTTTCCCTAATCAGCCTGTTCACGGATGCGGCAAGCGAGATAGGGATGTAACCCTACTTGCCAGACGGCGCATTGGGGTTCAAATCCCATCGGAAGCCTACGTAGAGTTCCCGGCCCCGGGTGGGGCCCCACACAAAGGACGTATCGAAAAAGGGCCCAAAGGGGTCCTGCCAGCCCAGGATGGGGCGTTTCTGCCTAAAGTCGAACAGGTTTTCGCAGCCTGCGTAGATCGAAAACGCACTAAGGTTGTACGTAGCCTGTAGGTTGAACACGGAGAACGGCGCGGAAAAAGACGGTCGTTGAAACGCGAGCGGGTTTTGGGACGTTTCCGGTAAACGCTGTTTCCCATACCAGTGCGCATTGGCATCGAAGCGGAGTTTGTCCTTCCAAAACCCATACCCCAAGGTAGCCAACAGCTTATGCTTTGGGTTGAACGGCAAGGTTTGCCGACCGGTTTCCGTCGAGCGGTACACGTCGAGGAAATTATAGCCTGTTTTGACTTGCAGGCGGCCCCGGATGGTCAGGGAGAGATCGGCTTGAAAACCGGTACTTTGGCTGGAACCGGTGAAATTGCGGATAATCGCCCGCGTCGGATGGCTGTCGTAGTCCGGGAATATCTGGTTTTTGAACCCCGTGCGGTAGAAATCCGCGCTGAAATACCCGCTGAGGCCTGCCCGGGAGGATTCGAAGTTCCGGGTGAGGTTGATGCCCATGTTCAGGGCCTTTTCGGGCAAGAGTTCTTCTTCAAACACCAGGTCCCTGGAGCTGGACAGTATGCCGACATGCTCGCTCAGGATATTGGCGGTGCGCCATCCGGTGCCGATATTGGCCCGCAACACCGTGCGAGGCCCAAGGTCGTACTTGACCAACATGCGGGGGGTCGCTTTTGCCCCGAAGCGGTCGTGGTGGTCTAAGCGGATACCGGCTATCCAGGTGAGGTTCCCCTTGAGCAAACGCAGGGTATTTTCGGCGAACCAGCCCGGTATGCGTTCCGTTTTCCGGTAGTTGCCTGCGAAGCTGCGCAGCGGCAAGGGGGCGGTGAAGCGAATATCCTCTTCGAGGTCGAGGTAGCGGGTACTGGCACCGGTTTTGAGGGTATGGTCGCCATAGGACCACTCATACTGGGCATTTACGTAGAAGTTCTGCTGGCGGGCGACGTAGTGGGCGCTGCCGAAGAAAGAATTTTGTGCATGTTGAAACCCCGACACATAGACCACCAGGTTATGTTGGTCGTTGAACCGATAGCCGGTCTTGGCCCAGAACTCAGGCTGGTCAAAACGCACGAGCTGCCCATAGACTTCGCTGCTCCCCTGATCGGTACGGGCATTGAAAGGCAATTGGCCCCCGAGGCGGTGTTCCCTCAGGTAGCGAAGGCCTATCGTGCTGTTCCAGCCCCAGTTGCTTTCTTTTCCATACGTCCACTTGTTGAACAACATATATCGGCTCAGCCGCGGCAGGTCGAGGAACGCATCCCCGTCGCGGTCGAACCTCCCCGCTGGTTGTACGACGTGAACCGCGGCGAGGCTGCCCCATTTCTTGCGTTTGATCGTATAGTTGGCATTGAGGTGTGTTTCTTTGAAGCGGTTCATGTACAGGTTCAGGCGCAGCCTTTTGTCTTGTTCCGGGTCCAGGGTTTCTACATTGATTTGTCCGCTGATGCTTTCGAAGCCCTGGAGGACGCTGTTGGCCCCTTTAGCCACATAGATATTGTCCACCAGGGCTCCCGGGATACCGCTGATGCCGTAGGTATAAGAAAGTCCCTGGACCATGGGGAAGCCATCCACCAGCACCTGGTTGTACACCCCTGACAGTCCCAGGATGCGGAGTTCTTTCGAGTTGGTCAGCACATTGGTCGTTTGGGGTTGGACGCTGGCCTGGGTCTCAAAGCACCCGGCGAGGTCACAACAGGCTGCTTTTTTGAGCTCGGTCTGTGTGATTTGTTCCGTTTTGATGGCGTTCAAGCCTGAGATGAGTACCCCTTCCCTGTACCCTTGGACGAGGACCTCTCCCAGGGTTTGGCTTTCCGGGAGCCTGAACTGCACAAAGTCCAGCGAAGCGGGTGCAATGGTATCCGAGGTGTGCCCCACATAGCTGGCGACCAGTCTTTTTTCCTGTCCTTTTCGAAAAGGGATCTCGAACGCTCCCTCGTTACCGGAATACACCCCTTTTTGGCTTTCAAGCCAATACACATTAGCTCCTATTAGCGGCTCCCCCTTGTCGTTGTGCACGGTGCCCCGTATGGTTTGGGCGCTCAAGACCACGGGCGCCAAGAGGAGGAGGCTCATCAGGCATTTTTTCATAAGCGTTTTTTAGCCGGCAATCGAACCACGGGGCGGCAAAGGAGGGCTCCCTACCTACTGCGTTACCATTTTACCTTGTACGGGCGGTCAGCGGGGTCTTCGCAGCCCGGCGTTCCTTCGATAGCGGCGGAGATATCTTTTTCGGAGGCCCGTACGGGGTTGAACAGAACCTCGAAGACCGTAGTTGCCCCTTGCTTGCCGGGGATACAACTGCTCACGCCGGGGATTTTTTCGACATTGGCGGCGATGGTTTTCAAATCCATGGCACAGGTTACCCCTTTGACCTTGACCAAGATAGATTTTGATTCCTGGCTGGGCGAGGCCGCTGAAAGCGATTGGGCGGACAATTGAACGGTGGCGGCTGCCCACAAAAGAGCGGCCACAAAGAATAGCTTTGTACGTTTCATATTCACGACATTTAGAGAGTTGACAAAAATACGGTTTTCAAAGGGGATTGCCCAATTTTTTTTCAACAAGGAGCTTGGCCGCTGCGGCAGGGACCTCTCGGGAGAGGGCGGGTCGTATGTGGTTTCAAAGGATATTGGACTGGTTGCGAGGGGGATCATCAAGGGGTCAAAAAGGCCCTTTTTTCCCCACCTCGCTGACCCCTCGCAACCAGTCTATTTTTGAAAAAAAACCTACCTTTGTCCCCACATCTGAACAGATACAAACCCAGGCTTTATGGAACAAGACATCCGCTGGAAGCAACGGTTTCACAATTATGAAAAATTGTTCCATCAACTCGAGCAGATCATGGGTCGGGGCGAACTGAACGACCTGGAGGCCCAGGGGCTGATAAAGTGTTTTGAGTACACCTATGAGCTGGCCTGGAACCTCATGAAGGATTACCTGATATACCAGGGCGCGACGGGCATCACCGGGAGCCGTGACGCCATACGGCATGCCTTCAACCAGGGGCTCATCTCGGAAGGAGAACTATGGATGCGGATGGTGGACGATCGCATCCTGACCGTCCACACCTACCACGAGGAAACCGCCAAAAGAGTGGAAGACCACATTAAAAACGACTATTTTGCCTTGTTCGAAGCATTGTATCACCAGATGAAAGCCCGTCTATGACCTTTGGCCTCTCCGAAAACACCCTCCGAAAGATGGAGGCGGTCTTCCGGGCTTACCCGGAAGTGGAAACCGTGCTCATCTATGGCTCCAGGGCCAAAGGCAACTACCGGGAGGGAAGCGATATAGACCTTGCCCTGGTCGGCCCTTTGCTGACGGAAGCCATACGCTCCCGCATCTGGTTGGCCCTGGACGATTTGAACACCCCTTACCTGATGGATATACTGGTACTCGACCGCCTGGAGCAGGGGCCTCTGCGCGACCATATCCAACGGGTGGGCAGGGATTTGTACCGGAAGGGGGAAAGTATGTACGGTGCCTGAGGTTCCGCCCCTCCCTCATTGCGCCAACCCCCAGCCGAAAGAGGCTAGCGTTTGGGCTTGTTGGCTATTTTTTTCATATTTTCTAAAAATCCTAGATCCTGTTCGATAAAAAACCGTTCGTTTGGGTTGTCGGCGTAGTCCAGGGCCCGGTTTAGGTCCCTTTCTGCTTCGCTTAACAGATCCCGGCACATCTCCCAGGCCCTGGCTTTTGTCCTGGGGCTGCTCTCCCGATCCTTTGCGGTATGGATACATATTTTTGCCAGGTCCATATTTGCGGTGGCACGCTTCTCCAAAAGGGTAGGATGGCTGCCCAACTTGGGATATTTCCCAAGGGATACATCAATGAACCGCACGACTTCATCCGGTTTGGCCAATTTTTTCAAACTGATGGCTGCCCGTACAATTTGGGCTTCTTCCAACTTTCCGGCAGCCGCTACTTCCAGGGCTTTATGGGTGAACTGTTGGACATCGCCGATATCCTTCCCCAGCGTCAGGGCATCGATCAAGTTGACCAGGGTGTTTGAGTTGATAGCGTCCAGATCGAGTTTGTTCTTTACAAAAAAGCTGTAGAGCCCCACGGGGTCCTTGAGTTTGATACTGATTTCGGCCAGTAGGTCCAAAGCCCTGAAATTATACGCGTCCTTTTCCAACAAAGCCAGTACCTGTTGTTTGGCTTCCTGGTAATGCCCCAGGATGATTTTGTCCTGAATGCCCTGGATTTCCCGGATGGATTGATGCCTCGGGTGTGCGGGCAGGATACAGGTTACACTCTCGCTGCCCAATTCAAAAACGGGATCGGGGCAGCCTTCTTCTTTCATTGTTTTCAGTATGGTCGGGATCCCCTGTCCTTCCGATTGGGCCAATTGCATCTTGTTGAAGAGGTAGGCAAAGCTCTGGTTTCTCCATTTGGGGCTTGCCTGGCCGGTGACGAACTTCCCTTTATCAACCGCCCAGTGCAGGGCGCCGGGAGACCTTATTTCGATCCGGTCGCTGAACACGGTTATCCGAACGGGGTCCGGGAGCTCATAATCCCGGTGTACTAGGGCATTTATGACCGCTTCCTGCAGTGCCCGGATGGGATATTTCACCTGGTTAGGCTTTTCGCTGTATTTGTCAAAGGCCACATAGGCCTCCGTATTGAGCAACTCGATTGATTTTTTTGCCTGTTCCACCAGTGTCCCCGTCAGCAGATGCCTTTCGGCAGTGGGCTCGCTTCGGTCCTTGCCCTTGTAGATGGACAAAACGGTGTGGGCCTCGGGAAAATGCCTTGAGATGCTCTCTTTTTTGCCAAACATCAACAGGGTAAAATTCTTGGGCCTCAACGCATTGTCCAGGCCGACCCTTCCAAACAAGGGCGGAACAAATTCCGCAATTTGAGTTTGGTCGGAAAAGTAATCTTCCAGGGATTTGTCGGGGGAAAGCAAGCCCATATCCTGCATATAATCCCTGAAAACAAGGACATCCAGGTCGCTGGCAGAGCAGGCTGGATGTACCCTCTTGTCAAAATACTCTATTTTTTGCTTCTTTATCAGCAACTGGGTCAATATCCCGTTCCTTGCTTCCCTGGTCTCGCTCCCGACCCGTACGTAATAGGCAGACTTTTCCCCGTCCCTGCACAGATGAGCCTCCGGGCTTGCGACGACGGTAAATACCAGGACCCTTTTAGCGCTATCCTCCGGAATATCCAGTTCGTTCACCAGCGGGGTTATGGAAGGGCTGATCATTTCCCTACAATGTCCGGTAACCTTACCGGTGATTTCTTTTACCTTTTCCGCAGTCAGGCCGGAATAGAACACTTTGGGAAAGCCATACTCATCTTTTCCTTCTTTGGCGCCACAGACCACATAACCTCCCCCCACATTGTTGATATCGTTGGCGAACGCAGAGATGGTTTTCACGATCTTTTGGACGATATTTTTGTCGTCGCCGTTCTCCTTCCATTCCACCCTTTCGCTTTCCCGGGTGGACAACTCTTTCAAATCTATTTCCATGGTCCTCATTTTAGCGGCCTTCGCATATAAGGCGTGCCATCTGCCAATATACCACGTCCTGGCCACAAAATCAAACGCTCCCGCAAAAACCCGAGCCCGGGCCATTTGATGGCACCCGGCAAAAG
>JBEGMH010000026.1:0-4397 GCA_041183125.1 Bacteroidota bacterium
GGCTTATATAAAAGAAGTATGTGTGGACACACAGGGGCAGGCACTCCGCGCCCAAGCCCAAGGGGCTGACCGCATCGAGCTCTGCGCCCGCCTCGACCTCGACGGCCTGACCCCGGATGCAGCGTTTATCCGTTTTGCCTTGGATTCCCTGCGCATTCCCGTACACGTGATGGTCCGTCCCCGGGGGGGCGATTTCGTATATACCGAAGCGGAACTCCGCCAGATGCGCGAGGAGATTGCCTATTGCAAGGCCCAGGGGGTACCCGGCGTAGTGTTCGGCGTGCTCAAGCCCGACCATACCCTGGACATTCCCGCCATAACCGAGCTTACGCGCTTAGCTCATCCCATGAAGGTAGTGGTCCACAAAGCGATAGACCGCACCCCGGATCCAGTAGAAGCCCTTCGGGCACTCCTGGAGATAGAAGGGATTCACAGCGTGCTCACTTCGGGCGGCGCGGCGACGGCCCTGGAAGGGGCGGAGGTGCTGCAACAAATGCTGGCCATCGCCGGCGACCGCATACAGATCATGGTAGCTGGAAAAGTCACCCGGGAAAACCTGGCGCAAATGGACGCGCTCTTCCACGCCCGCGAGTATCATGGCCGTTTACTGGCAGGCCCGCTGGAGGATTAAGCGTTTATCGGTTGTATTTGGCCTCAATGACCGACAGCCATTGCGCGATCCAGGAGGCCGACAGCCACCGTCCCTGCGTCATCACCCCGGCGATGCGCTGCATGTTGCGGATATCGTCGAGGGGGTTGGCGTCGAGCAGGATAAGGTCGGCGGTAGCGAGGGGCACCACCGTGCCATAGACGCCTTCTTTGCCGAAGAAACGAGCGGGGTTGGCAGTGCCGCTGCGCAGGATGGTATAAGGGGAGAGGCCGGCATTGGCCAACGCCTGCATTTCGCTGTGTATAGAGAACCCCGGCACGTTGCCCACTTGCGGGGAATCAGAGCCGAGCAGGAGCTGAACGCCCTGTTTTTCCATTTCCCGCAGCAGTTGCCTGCGCAGGGATAAAAAAGCCTCCGCCGTATCCGGGTGGTAGGCCGGGGAATCCAGGAGTTGCTGTTTGAAGACCCGCCATTTCAGTAGGGTAGCGGGGGGCATGTAGCGCATTTCCGGCCGATTGACCATCTCCGGCCCGCTGATGGGTTCAAACCAGCGCTCTAACAGGCTCTGGGTAGGTACGATCCAGGTACCGGAAGCTTTGGTCGCTTTGACGAGGCCCGGTATTTTTTTGGGGTCGGCCCGCCCCGTCTGGTCATAGCCGAAGTAGCTTGCCGTATGGGGCGAAGTAGCTTTGGGCACGGCGACCAGCCCTTCCACATAGCCGTCTAAATGGTCAATAGAAGCATATCCCAGGGCGAGGGCGCGTTGTATGCCCACTTCCGCGGGCACATGGCCCGAAAAAGGCAGCCCTTCTTCCCGGGCGCTCTGGGCGATTGCCTCCAGGGTAGGAAGCGACAAGCCGGGGTGGATTTTCAAAAAATCGTACTGGGCGCGTTTGTATTCGCGCACTTTCTGCCGGCCCTCCTCGGGGGTTTTGGCGCTGTTGCCGTTGAGGGAAGGGCTGGCGGTGTAGATCCGGGGGCCGAGGACCTTCCCGGTGGATACCTGGTCCTGGAGCACGAGGTGATAGGGGTCGCCGAGCATCCCGCGGAGCAAGGTGACCCCGTTGCAGAGGTAGAGCAACATCGTTTCGCGCACTAATGCGTCGTCTTGCCCTTCCCGTACAGGAATATGGCCGTGCATTTCAGAGATACCCGGCAGGAGGTATTTGCCGCTTCCGTCTATGCGCAGGGCATTTTCAAGCGGTTTAATTTTCTTTGCCGGCCCCACTTTATAGATAACAGAGCCCCGGATGAGCACCGTTTGGTCGCGCAGCACCTTGCGGCCCGTCATGGGCAGCACGTTGACGTGGGTGAACGCGATTTCGGGGGCTACCGCCTGTGCGGCCAGGCCTGCTGCGTGTCCCGACAAGAGGGCTAGGAGGCAGATGAGCCTCCCGGTACGCGCGGTCATTCTTCCAAAGTAGTGGGTGTGCGTGGTCCTGTACATCCCTTCTTCCGTTTTATTGAATTTCTTCCCCTTTGAGGCGTTCGGCATTTTCGGCGATGCGCAGGGCTTCGAGAATATCCCCGATATCGCCTTCCACGACGCGGTCGAGCGAGTAGAGCGTGAGGTTGATGCGGTGGTCGGTGAGGCGGTTCTGCGGGAAGTTGTAGGTGCGGATTTTATCGGAGCGGTCGCCGGAACCTACCAGGGATCTGCGTTTGGCCGCCTGGGTATTTTCGTGTTCGCGCTTTTGCGCCTCGTAGATTTTTTGGTAGAGGCGCTGCAGGGCGATTTCCCGGTTTTGGATTTGGGAACGCCCGTCGGTACTTTCCGAGACGACCCCGGTGGGAAGGTGGGTGAAGCGCACCCCTGATTCTGTCTTGTTGACGTGCTGGCCGCCGGCCCCGCTGGATCGGAAGGTATCCACTTTCAGGTCTTCCTTGCGGATTTCGACGTCTTCCATTTCCAGTTTGGGCATTACGACGACCGTAGCCGCCGAGGTATGTACGCGGCCTTGTGATTCCGTTTTGGGCACCCGCTGCACCCGGTGGGCGCCGGATTCGAACTTGAGTTTGCCATAGACGTCCTCGCCCTGTACTTCCAGTACTACTTTATTGTATCCCCCCACGGCGCCTTCGCTCACCTCCAGCACCTCGACCTTCCAGCCCTGGGAGTCGAAGTAGCGGGTGTACATGCGATAGAGGTCGCCGGCGAACAAACTCGCCTCGTCGCCCCCGGTACCGGATCGGATTTCAAAGAGGACGTCCTTGGAATCCTCGGGGTCTTTGGGGATCAGGAGCAGGCGTAGGCTGGCTTCCAGTTCCTCGACTTTGGGCTCCAGGATTTCGATTTCCTCGCGGGCGAGTTCCTGCATTTCGACGTCGTCTTCCCGAAGCGTTTTGCGTGCCAGGTCCAGGTTGCTCGAGGCTTCCTGGTACTGCTGGAAAGCCTCCACAATCGGCTGCAGGTCCTTGTACTCCTTGTTTATTTTTTTGAAACGGGCCAAATCCTGTACGGCCTCCGGGTCGGAAAGTTGTTCTTCCAGATTCTTGTAGCGATCAATAATCGCCTGGAACTTGTCCAGCATATTCTATGCGCATTTGGTAAGGCTGCAAAAATAATATAAATTTTTCATGAAAAATTATATAATACAAAAGGATATGTATACTTTCACGGCAGAAAATGCGTATATAAAACTGACTTATAAGCCAAACATATACGGGCGGTTAAAAAAAGAATATTTCAAAAAACATATCTAAAAATGTTTTTTGAACGTTCTTAACCGACAAACGTCAAACGCTAATTTTCAGGCCCAAATCCGGGTTTCATTTTTTTCCGCTAATAACCAATCTGTCAAAAGCTACGCTGGGCTTTCACGCCCGCGGAGTATCCTGTGCCTTTGCAGGCTGTAGAGCACGTCGGGGTTTGTACCGTCGTGTGCGCAGCAGTCGGGGTGTCAGGGCATTAGCCGGTTTTGTCCGGTAATTGACCAAAAACCACGAGACGCCAATGGCGAACATTTTATGTTTGGAAACCGCTACGGAGGTATGCTCTATTGGCATAGCGACGGATGGGCGGTTAAGCGGAATAGAAGAACTCGGGCAGGCGGGCGACCATGCGTCGCAAATCACGCTGCTGATAGCGCGTGCCATGGAACAAGCCTCCCTCGAATACCGGGACCTCGACGCGATTGCGGTGAGTTCGGGCCCGGGTTCGTATACCTCCCTTCGCATCGGCTGGGGCACCGCGAAGGGGCTGTCCTATGCCCTGGGCATCCCTCTTTTAAAAATAGATACCCTACAAGCACTGGCGATGCGGGCACACGCCCGGCTACAACGCCCGGAAGCGTGGTATTGCCCCATGATAGACGCACGCCGCATGGAGGTATATGCCGCCCTGTACCGCTCCGACGGGCATTGCGTATCCCCGGGGCCAGAGGCTATGGTCCTCGCACCCGACTCGTTTGCTGCCTGGTTCGATACCGGCCAGCCCATCGTATTTACCGGAAACGGTGCCCATAAGTTCCAATCGCTCTGCAAGCGCCCTGAGGCGCAATTTCTACCGCTTTCTACCAGCGCAGATGCGTTTCCCACACTGGTAGAACAAGCCTTTTGCCGTGGCGATTTCACCGACTTGGCCTACTCGGAGCCTCTGTACCTCAAGCCGCCCCATGTTACGGTGCCAAAGCGCACTTTTTTTCAAAATGAATAAAATAATAGTTGAATACCTTTTTTTTAAAAAAATAAAACACTGAAAACCAATTCTTTTTAAGATAAAATAAACTTTTAATCCATGCCGCCCCCCGTTTGGTATGATATTTGGATTAATCATAATGTAGCAAAC
>JBEGMH010000027.1:0-19656 GCA_041183125.1 Bacteroidota bacterium
TCCAGATAGAAGCTGCCAAATCCGCTATTGCGTTATTGGAAACAGGTGCTCCGGCGGTAGTACCACAGGTATCTATCATTGATACAGAGCAAGTTACAATCCCTGCCACCGAGCAGCAAGCCCCCAAAAAACGGGGTCCTAAGCCAAAGGAAAAAGTAGCTGAGACGGAATCGGCCAGCGCACAACCCGAGCCGGCAAAGGAAGAGGCAAAACCCGCTGCTGTAAAAGGCAAACCCGGTAAAAAAGCCGGTACCAAAAAAGCCAGCGCTCTGAAAGAAGAACCTGTAGAAGAACCTGTTACAGCCGAAACGACTCCGGAGGAAAGTAGCCCGACCCCCAAAAAAGGAAAAGGCAAAGGCAAGGCCCAGAAGAGTGTGGAAACAGCCGGCCAAGTAGAAGACCAGCCGGCCCCCGCAGAAAAAGCCGAAAAAGCGAAGAAAGAAAAAACGGAGAAGAAAGAAAAACCCAAAGTAGCCAAAGCGCCGAAAGAAAAGAAAGCTGAGGCCGAAGGGGATCGCAAAAAGCCCGGCCCCAAAGCATCTATGAGTTTCTGGGACGAGTTCATCCTGGAAAAACTCCGCGCTGTGGGAGAAGGCACGCTCAGCAGTGCAGATCTGTTGGGGGCGATGAAGTCCGAACGCGATGCCAAAGATCTTCAGTTGGGCAATACGCAACTTTCGCAACTGCTCAACCGCAGTTTGCATAAGCTAGTCCACAAAATGAAATTAGTAGCTTCCCAACAACTTGCGGGCCGCAATTTCACTTATTGGGCTAAATAAAATCAACACTTCCGGGGTTGATATGAAAGTCCGAAAAGAATTTTTAGCCTGATCTCATCGAGATATGGTTCAAACGAGCGCTTGTTTATTTGATTTTGCGAAGTAAAATCAAATAAACAAGCGCTCGTTTACTGTTTTATTTTCAGGCTGACGCCGAGAAATGCTTTTGACACAGCCTTCCCCTACGGCGAATGCACCTTACGCTACTTCGATTAAAAAATCCCCCTTGGGGATAATCTGTCCAATCGGTTCCAAGACATACCCATTTTCAGCAGCAATGGCTTGGAATGCCGTTTCGGCTCCCCGCCGCACCGCGACCAGCAACCCCCCACTCGTCTGCGGGTCACAGAGGATTTCCCGCTGGCGCTCCGAAAGCGGGGCGATTTTGTGGCCATAGCTCTCCCAATTTCGGTGGGTCCCTCCGGGAATACAGCGCATATCGGCATAGCCATGCAGGCCAGCAGCATCCAAAAGGGGGATCTGATCAAAATATACCCGGGCGCCCGCAGCCGAAGCCTCGCAGAGCTCGCTCAAATGGCCTAGCAATCCAAACCCGGTAACATCGGTCATGGCCTCTATATACTCGAGCTGCCCGAACCGAGCACCGACCTTGTTCAGTTTCAGCATACTCTCTTTGGACAGGCGCGCATGTTCCGGCCGAAGCAAGCCTTTCTTTTGAGCCGTACTAAAAATCCCCACCCCCAGGGGTTTGGTCAAAAACAAGGAGCTTCCTATCCCGGCACCGCCATTTTTTTTCAGGTTTTCCAATTTCACCCTGCCCGTTACAGCAAGGCCAAACAAGGGCTCGGGGTTGTCTATGCTATGGCCACCGGCAAGGGGTATTCCCGCCTCTGCGCATACGCTTCTACCGCCTTCTACTACCAGGTTGGCCACTTCCGGCGGTAGGGAAGCAATGGGCCAACCGAGGATCGCGATCGCCAACAAAGGAGTTCCCCCCATCGCATAGATATCGCTCAGTGCATTTACAGCTGCAATCCTACCAAAATCCTCCGGGTCATCTACGATGGGCATGAAGAAATCTGTCGTGCTCACGACCGCTTCTCCGTTGCCCCATTCAAATACAGCGGCATCGTCGCGTTCTTCATGCCCTACCAGCAGTTCCGGGAAATGCTGTTTCTCTGAGCGCTGTACGAGGATATGGTCGAGTACCTTGGGCGAAATTTTACATCCACACCCTGCGCCGTGGCTGTATTGGGTCAATTTATAATCCGTGCTCATCTGCAAGCTGTTTTAAGCGCAGCGCCGTCTGTGTATGGTCTTTGCTGCTGTCGTACAAATGTATGATGGGGTCAAAATCGCCTTTACTAGTCGTGTAGGCGTATGTTTTGTCGTAATACTTCAGCGCGATCGCCGCGGCGGTGGCATAATCACCCGACTGCAAGGCCTGCAGGGCGGTTTTCAGGTGCTGCCCGCCGAGTTTTTTTTCTATGCGCAAAAAAGAAGCTTCCAGCGACTCCACAGGGAAAGTGCCATAGACTTCGACCAGGTAGGCCACTCTGTTTTCAAAAGGCACCTCGAGCTGGACCAGCGGGCTTCTTTGCAGCCGGTGCCATAACTCCTCCGGCAAAAATACCCGGCCGATGGACCGGCTCTCGTTTTCCACCCATACCCTGCGGTGGGTATCCAAGTCCTTCAAGGCGTCGAAGAGATCGTTTTCAAACTGCTCCACACTTGGCTGGGGGGTTTCGCCCAATGCACCAAACGCGGAACCCTTGTGGTGGGCGATCCCCTCCAGGTCCAATACCTGCTCCCCCATTTCCCGCAGGGTTTTCAGCACAGCAGTCTTCCCACTGCCCGTCGCGCCCCCGAGGACAACACTTCGAAGAGCGCACTCCCCAAACTGCGCGTGCACACAGCGGCGGTACGCCTTGTACCCTCCTTCCAGCACCGCCACGTCGAAACCGGAGAACGACAACAACCATGCCAGGCTGCCGCTTCGCTGCCCTCCCCGCCAGCAGTGAACCGCTATTTTTTGGCTGCCCTGCACCAGGCGGCGGGCTTCCTCCACATACCAGGGGAGCTTTTTGCCCGCCACTTCCAAGCCTTTCTGAAACGCAATTTGCGGTCCTTTTTGCTTGTACAAAGTACCGACAATAGCCCGTTCTTCATCCGAAAACAAAGGCAGGTTAAGAGCGCCCGGGATATGCCCGGCCTCGAATTCCCCAGGCGACCGCACATCTAACAGGGGATAGTTCCTCCATTCCTTTTCCAGGAATTCGTTGACGGGGAGTTTTCGCATGGCTTCGGCGATGTGATTATTTCAAAAAACGAGGGGCTACCTGAGCTTCCTTGCTTCCCGATGTGTAGCGATAAAACCCTTCCCCTGTCTTAACCCCCAGTCTTCCCGCTGCAACCATATTGCACAACAAAGGACAAGGGGCATATTTCGGGTTGCCTAACCCATCTTGCAGCACCCGCAAGATAGACAAGCATATATCCAGACCGATGAAATCTGCTAATTGCAAAGGCCCCATCGGATGTGCCATGCCCAGTTTCATCACCGTATCTATTTCTTCTACCCCTCCTACCCCTTCGTACAAAGCGTAAATGGCCTCGTTGATCATGGGCATCAAGATGCGGTTGGCCACAAAGCCCGGATAATCTTCTACCTGTACCGGTATTTTGCCTATCTGACGAGACAGGGCAACAATCCCCCGGCAGACCTCCTCCGAGGTAGCATAGCCCCGAATGACTTCGACCAATTTCATCAGGGGCACGGGGTTCATGAAGTGCATGCCGATCACCCTTTCCGGCCTTTGGGTAACGGCTGCGATCCCCGTGATGGAAATAGAAGAAGTATTGCTGGCCAGGATGCAATGCGGAGGAGCATGCCGATCCAGTGCGATAAAAATTTGTCGTTTTATTTCTTCCCGTTCACTAGCCGCTTCGACCACCAAATCAGCGTCGCACACGGCCTGCGCGAGATCGGTGTATGTATGCAGGTTCGACAAAGCCGACTCTTTCAGCTCTTCGCCAATCGTCCCTTTCGCTACCATGCGCGCTAAGTTAGCAGTAATGGTATGTACCGCTTTTTGCAAAGCATCCCCCGAAACATCCGAGAGGGCCACCGAAAATCCATGTTGGGCAAAAACGTGGGCAATCCCGTTCCCCATTGTACCGGCGCCAACTACTGCTATGCGTTTCATGTTTATCTTTTAAAGTGCCCACAAACATACGTTCAATTGGGTGGAATTCAAAATGGCGCAAGGTATCCGGGAACCACGCAAAAAAACTCCCGTTGGCCTTCCGATGATCCCCCTGACCATACGTCTAATGCCCTTGTTCAAGCCCCGATGATTATATACAATAATTTTAATACACAATATGTTAAAAAAAAGTTTTTTATTAGTTATTTATAGCTTTTTTCCCATCTTTTTGACTGCGCAATCTATGGATTCCGCCTATATAGCGGCGCATGTACAATTAGACTCTGTGCTCATCGTAGCCCAGAAATCGGGATTTGACGTGGCGGACTTCATCCGGCTGGTACAGGAGGACAAGACGTATGCAGAAGCCTTCCAGCGTTTGCGCCTGTTGTCCTGGCGGGGAGAACACGATATGGTTTTTTATCCCAAAAAGAAAGGAAGTTCGGTGACCTACCGATCCAAAAGCAGGCAAACCGTTATAGACGGATGCCGAAGCATGACTTTGAGCAATGTCCAGGCCTCCAAAAATTTTTTCCACCGCGACAGCAGCTACCGCTTTCTGACGGCGGAGCTGTACGATCGCGTGTTCTTCACCCATGGCGTGGTATGCGCCGACCAACGTACACCGGCGGTCCAAAGCGGCGAGGCAAAAGGCCTGGACAAATACTACCGGGAATTGAAAAAGTTCATCTTCGAACCTGGAACCGAGCTCGATCTGCCCTTTATCGGAGGGAAGACGGCCATCTTCAGTCCGGACCTACTGCCGTACTACGACGTAGCCATACGCGGCGACAGCAGCAGCGACGGGCGTCCCTGCTATGTTTTTTCCATGAAAATCAAGCCGGCCTTCGAAGAGCGAAAAAAGGACCGGACGATGGTCAAGTTCCTCGAAACGAGTTTTGAGCGGGGCAGTCTTCAGGTGTTAGAGCGCCGTTATTCCCTGGTGTACGCTGGCATTGGCTTTGATTTCGATGTAGATATGCACGTTGTGCTGGCAAGACACCAGGGGCTGTATTATCCCCGGGAAGTGCGGTATTCCGGTACCTGGGACATCCCGCTCAAGCCGCGGGAGAGCGGGGAGTTTAAGGCGGTATTTACACCTTTTCCATAGGCTGGCGCGGAGGGGATGGATGGAAAAAGGGGCTGGCCGTTATACTTTCAAACCGCCAGCCCCCTTTCCTCCCCGAGGGGGGAACCCGTTTAGTTCTTGAAGTAGGAAGAATCATTCTTCCCCCCTGCCTGTACTTTCTCCAGGCGGTCTTTGAACTCAGTGGAGATATCCAGTTTGTTCTGGCGCGCATAGATTTCCTTGAGGGCGATCAAGGTGTTCAGATCATTGGGGTCGATGGACTCCGCCTTTTGGAAGTGCGGGAGTGCTAGTTCGAATTCCGCTAATATCTTGGCTTTCAGTGCTTCGTATTTTTTCAGGCCCTCTTTGGAGTAATCATCTGCCAGGGCGTTGAGTTGCTTGGTCAACAGGGCTGCCCGGTTGTAGTAGAGGGCACCTACGCTGTAATGGGCATCCACGTACTTAGGGTCGCGAACCGTTGCCTCTGTATAGTACTTGAGGGCATCCTGGAAGTAGGCATCTGCTTTTGCGGCGTCCCCGGCCTGATCGGCTTTCTGGTACAACTGGTCATAGACGTTGCCCAGGACGCTATAGAGGGAGATATTGTCCGGTTCTTTTTCGATGGCCGATTTCAACTCTGTGAGGAGGGCGTCCAGTTTACCTGTTTTCAGGTTGTGGTTGATGACGGCGAAGAGGATAGACACCTCATCCGGGTAGCGCTTGCGGCCCTCTTCCAGGAACTTGTAGGCTTCGTTGATATCCTTATCGGCATTGAGTTGGTACATAGCCTCGTAGATGACCGGTTTGTCGTACTTCATGGCGTACAACTTTTCGAAGAAGAGCTTCGCTTCCGGTTTCATGTTGGCGCTGAGGGCGGCGAGGCCGGAGATATACATTTGGTTGTTGTAATCTGCTTCGGCGTCGAGCGTGCTCTTTTCGCCGTTTGCTTTGAGGATTTCATGAGCATCTATAGTATATTTGAAATCCTTGTAGGCGCTGGCGTAGTCCTGTTCTTCGTACTTGTAGATACCCAGGTTGGCCAGGTTTCCCTGTACGAGGCCAAGGCCTTTGAGGGCATCCTTTTTCTCGAAGCTCTTCACGGCCATTTCGATAGCCTTTTGGTATGCTTCGAAGGCTTCGACAGCGGGGTTATCCACTTTGGGCAGGTCTTCCAGTTTGCCGATGTTCAGTTGGCGGATCTGGACGACCTGGCTGGCGATTTCATTGTAAATATCGCCCTTGAGCTGCCAGGCCGCGCCGGTGGCTTTACCGGCATCGGTAGCCATTGCGCGGTCAATAGCCTCTTTGGCTTCGCCCAGTTTGGCTTTGTTGTTGGCCTGGTCTAGGGTAAACGATGCGAGGGATCGTTTGGCGGTGGCCAGGTCTTTTTTGATATCTTCCTGAGCCTGGAGGGCCGTGGCGGCGAACAGCAGGCCGAGGGAGAGAAAAAGCAGTTTTTTCATGGTGTAAAAATTTTTGAAAATATGACGTGAATTCTGCAAAAAAGGCACGTTTATTTTGGTTTTTGTTGGTTTAGGCTACACTAAAATTTTGTTAAAGTACGCCCCCTTAGAGGGGAGGAGCTATTCTTCTACTGATTCGGGCAGCTCGGTGGTATCTGCAGCATCGCCTGTATCGGCAACGACTGCGACATCTGCGATATCATCTTCTTCATCCAGGCGGATGACCCGGACGCCCTGGGTAGCGCGGCCCATGAGGCGGATATCGTTGACCGACATGCGGATGACCAGTCCGCTGCGGCTGGTGATCATCAGATCGTCTGAATCTTTGACCGATTTGATGGCGATGAGGGCCCCCGTTTTTTCCGTCAGGAGCATGGTTTTGACCCCTTTTGCCCCCCGGTTGGTCAGCCGGTAGTCGTCTACTGCCGAACGTTTGCCATTTCCCTTTTCCGAAACGACCAGAATGGTGGCCTCTGGGTCTTTGGGGTCCACGCAGATCATACCTACGACAGAGTCCTTGCCTTCTTCGGCCAGGGTGATGCCGCGGACGCCTGCTGCCGTACGGCCCATAGGGCGGACGGTCTGCTCATTGAACCGCACGGCAAAGCCCCTGCGGCTCGCCATAAAAATCTCGTGCTGGCCGGAGGTGAGGCGTGCTTCGAGCAATTGGTCGCCCTCGTTTATGGTGATGGCATTGATACCTCCCGCACGTGGGCGCGAGAATGCCTCGACCGCTGTTTTCTTGATGACCCCATAGCGCGTACAGAAGACGATGTAGTGGTTTTCTACGAATTCCTTGTCATTGAGGTCCTCGATGATAATATAGGCTTTCACCTTGTCTTCCTTGGGGATGGCGAGGATATTCTGGATGGCCCTGCCGCTACCCGTCTTAGCTGCTTCCGGGATTTCGAACGTGCGCAGCCAGTAGCAGCGCCCGGACTCCGTGAACAAGAGCAGATAGTGGTGCGTATTGGCCACGAACATGTGCTCGACGAAGTCTTCATCGCGCGTTTTGCTTCCCCTTGCCCCGCGGCCACCGCGGGCCTGTTGGCGGAACTCTGCCACGGGGGTTCGTTTGATATAGCCCAGGTGGGAGATGGAAATAGCTACCTCTTCTTCCTTGATGAGGTCTTCCATACTGATTTCGCCCTCGGCCACTTCGATTTGGGTACGGCGGGCATCGGCGTAGTTGGCGCGGATCTCGGCCAGTTCGTCTTTGATGATGGCGCGTTGCAGCTCTTCGCTGTCTAACACCGATTTGAGGTATGTGATGCGTTCCTGGATTTCGCGGTACTCCTCGCGCACTTTGTCGCGTTCCAGGCCGGTCAGGCGCTGGAGGCGCATATCGAGGATGGCTTTGGCCTGGATTTCGGAGAGGCCGAACTGCTCCATGAGGCCGCTGCGGGCGATATCCACGGTTTGAGAGGCGCGGATCAGGGCGATGACCGCATCCAGGTGGTCCAGGGCGATGAGCAGGCCCTCGAGGATGTGGGCGCGTTCTTCTGCTTTGCGCAGGTCATAGCGCGTCCTCCTGACCACCACTTCGATGCGGAACAGGATGAACTCCTCGATTAAGTCTTTGAGGTTGAGAATCATGGGCCGCCCGCCGACCAAGGCGACATTGTTGATGCCGTAGGACGTCTGGAGCGGGGTAAATTTAAACAGTTTGCTGAGGACGACCTTGGCGATGGCGTCGCGTTTCACTTCTACTACGATGCGCATCCCTTCGCGGTCTGACTCATCGCGCACATCGCTGGCCCCTTCCAGTTTTTTCTCATTGATCAACTCTCCGATGCGGGCGACGAGCGCTGATTTATTGACCTGATACGGGATTTCGGTGATGATGATGTTTTCCCGGCCGGATTTGGTCGTTTCGATTTCGGCACGGCCGCGCACGACCAGTCGTCCGCGTCCTGTTTCGAACCCTTCGCGGATACCCTGGGTTCCATAGATGATACCGCCGGTGGGAAAATCCGGGCCTTTGATGTACTGGGAGAGCTCCTCAATCGAAATTTCAGGGTTTTCGATGGTAGCGATGGTACCGTCCACGACTTCGCCCAGGTTGTGGGGCATCATATTGGTGGCCATACCCACGGCGATCCCGGAGGCTCCATTGACGAGCAAGTTGGGGAATTTGGCAGGAAGTACAGTGGGCTCTTCCAGGGAGTCATCGAAGTTGAGCGCGAAATCTACGGTCTCTTTGCCAATATCCGCGAGCATTTCATCGCTGATCCTGCGCAGGCGTGCCTCGGTGTAGCGCATGGCTGCCGGGCCGTCGCCGTCAATGCTGCCGAAGTTTCCCTGTGGCTCTATGAGGGGATAGCGCAGCGACCAATCCTGGGCCATGCGCACCATCGTGTCGTATACGGAAGAGTCGCCGTGCGGATGGTACTTGCCCAATACCTCGCCCACGATACGGGCAGATTTTTTGAAAGGTTTGTTGTATCCGACCCCAAGTTCTGACATACCGAACAATACCCGTCGCTGGACTGGTTTGAGGCCATCGCGGACATCGGGCAGCGCCCGGGAAACAATCACGGACATAGAATAGTCTATGTACGCGGATTTCATTTCCTCCTCGATATAGACCGGTACAATTTTGTGATCCGATGCCATGTAACTTTTTGTGTGTCAAAAAATAACGCTAAAACGTTTGCTGTCCCTGTGCAGACTTTTTTCTGCGGCCTGCAAAGATACACAAAGATTCCCTTGTTTTTTTACAGACTTATTGCGAAGAGGCCGGCGCGATAAAAAAAAGCCATTTTGGGCGCCTCGAAGATTTTCTTTACCACAGACTTGTTGCGGGGGAATCATCAAGGGGTCAAAAAGGCTTTTTTTTTCCACCTTGCTGACCCCTCGCGACAAGTCTAACAAGTCTTTTCCCTACGCTACGGATTCATCGTCTATATTTGCAAAAAAAATGACATGGAAGTCGTAAAGCCTTATTTAGAACCGGGCAGCAAGAAGCGGCAGGTGTCCCGAATGTTCAACCATATCGCGCCGTATTACGATTTTTTGAACCACTTGCTTTCCCTTGGGATAGATATTCAATGGCGCAAGCGCGCGATCAAGGAGTTGCCCCAGGGCGCAGGGCTACACATCCTCGACGTCGCTACGGGCACGGCTGACCTCGCCCTGGAAATCCATCGGCAGCTCAAGCCTGAAAAAATTTACGGGGTGGATATTTCCAGGGACATGCTCGACATCGGGCGCGCCAAGATACGGGAAAAGGGCTGGCAAGGCATCATAGAGCTGCAGGATGGCGACTCTGAAAACCTCCATTTCGAGCGCGACACCTTCGATGCGGTGACGGTAGCCTTTGGCGTGCGCAACTTTGAAAACCTCGACGCGGGCTTGGCGGAGATGTTCCGCGTTTTGAAGCCGGGCGGCCGCATCGTCGTGCTGGAGTTCTCCAAGCCCCGGGTTTTTCCCTTCCGGCAGATTTTTAATGCCTATTTCAAATACCTGCTTCCCTTGATCGGGCGTTTAACGTCGAAAGATCCCCGGGCGTACCACTATCTGTTCGAATCCGTACAAGCCTTCCCGGACGGCGCGGCGTTTTTGCAGGTGTTAGGGCAGGCTGGGTTTCAAAAGACCAAATGCATACCATTAACGCTAGGCGTATGTTCCATTTACGTAGGTATAAAACCTGGATTGCAATAATATTTACTTTGTGTGCCCACAGTGCCTGGGCACAGAAGTACCGGGGGAATTACAATTTTTTGCAGGCCGACCAGAAATCCCATTACTTCGGTATCGCATTGGGGTTGAATTCCTCCGGTTACCGGCCCTACCGCTCGCGGGATTTTCTACTGAGCGACAGCATCCGGTCCATCGAATCCCTGAACGGGCCGGGGCTGAACATCGGCATCGTCACCAATTTGAAAATAGGCGATTATTTTGATTTTCGAGCTATTCCCTCTTTTTCTTTCGCTGAGCGGAACATAAACTACGCCAAAACGAATAAAAACCCTTTTCCCAGTACCCGGAAAGTCGAGTCCGTGTTCGTGGAGATGCCGTTTCTGATGCGGTATAAATCTGCGCCTTACCGGGATGCGCGGTTCTTTGTCATTGCGGGCGTCAAGTACTCCTTCGACGTGGCCAGCGATTCGCGCACCAAGCAGGCAGAGACCCTGGTCAAGATCGCCCCCACGGATTTTTCCTTTGAGTACGGGGCCGGCCTGCAAATTTTTCTCCCGTTTTTCATTTTTACCCCTGAGATCAAGATTTCCCAAGGGATAGGCAATACGTTGATTTTCAATCCAAATCTAGAAGAGTCCAGCGTTTTGGAAAAAGTCCTTTCCCGGGCGTTCACGTTCACGCTTCACTTTGAGGGCTAAGAAGCATTTTGTTTCCAGGGCTTTAACCCCTCGGCTAAGTCGGGGAAAAAGGCGTTGAAATCGTCGTCCATTTCGCGGTAAAAGAGCCGGTGGGAGTCCATGACATCCGCGATGAGCTCTGGCTTGCTCATGCGCCGGGCCATACGTTGGAACGTGTAATCCAGTCCTTCCGCTTGTCCATAGCTGTGCAGCCAGTCGGCTTTGACCATGGCCTGTAGCCGTTCCCGCAGGTATGCCGGCATCCCTTGCTCATACCGCAGGAGGATATCGTATATCTCCCGGGTGAAGGAAGCCAGGGGGCTGGAAGCGTATTTTTCCCAGTTTTTGATGAGGAAATAATCGTAAAACACATCCATGAGCACCGGGGCGTATTTGCCGTGCCGCGGCATGAGGCGGCGTGCGGCCTCCCTGACCCGGGGGTGTGCATCCGTCATGCGGTCAATTTCCAGGTGCAGGGCGATACCTTCCTGGACGTCCTGTGGCAGCAAGCGCGTTTCAGCGGGCCGAAGGTAATCGGCCAGAAAATTCCCTACTACCCAGGGTTCCTTTTCGCAGGACAAAAAAAAGTGTGCCAGGAAATTCATGCAGTTTTTAAGTATATTTGCGCCGCTTTTGCACAAACATAAACAAAAAATCCATGGGTTTGAAATGCGGCATTGTCGGCCTTCCAAATGTAGGTAAATCCACCTTGTTCAACGCCTTGACCTCGGCCAAAGCCCTGGCGGCCAATTATCCCTTTGCCACCAAGGAGCCCAACATAGGGGTCATCACGGTGCCGGACCCCCGTCTGGACGAGCTGGCCCACCTGGTCAACCCGCAGCGCATCCTGCCCACCACGGTGGACATCCTCGACATTGCCGGCCTCATCAAAGGAGCTAGTAAAGGCGAAGGGCTGGGCAACCAGTTCCTGGGCAATATCCGCGAGGTGGACGCCATCATCCACGTCGTACGCTGTTTTGAAAACGAAAACGTCGTGCACGTGGACGGCAGCGTGGACCCCGTTCGCGACAAGGAGATCATAGACCTCGAGCTCATCCTCAAAGATATGGAGACCGCTGAAAAAAGGCTGGACAAATACCGCAAACAGGCAAAAAGCGGCAGCAAAGACGACCAACGGGCCGTCGAACACGCCGAGCGCATCCTAAAGCACCTGGAAAGCGAGAAGCCGGCCCGCTCGCTCGACCTGGACGAAGAGGGTATGCAGGTCCTGCGCGAGATGCTGTTGCTCACCAGCAAACCCATCCTCTACGTGTGCAATGTGGACGAGGGCTCCATCCTCAGCGGCAATGTGCATACCCAGCGCTTCAAAGCCTCCGTAGCCGCCGAAAATGCCGAAATCATCTTCGTAGCTGCCGAAATAGAAGCAGAAATCGCCGAGTTGGAGACCAAAGAAGAGCGCAACGAGTTCCTGGAAGACCTCGGCCTGCAAGAAGCCGGGGTGAACCGCCTCATCCGGGCGAGTTATCACCTGCTCGACCTCATCACATACTTCACCGCAGGGGAAAAGGAAGTACGCGCCTGGACGATACGACGGGGCACCAAAGCCCCTGCGGCTGCCGGCGTAATCCATTCTGACTTTGAAAAGGGCTTTATCCGCGCTGAGGTCATCCGGTACGAAGACTTTATCCAATACGGTTCGGAGGCAGCGGTACGGGAAGCCGGCAAGCTGGGCGTGGAAGGGAAGGAATACGTCGTACAAGACGGGGACGTCATGCACTTCCGGTTCAACGTGTAGTTTTCTGCGCTAATACTGCCACTCGTCTATATATTTCACGAACAACTTTACCAGGTTGGCAGCATCGTCTATGCCCCGGTGGTGCGTGCCATCGAAATCAAACCCCTCGGCTTCGATAGCGTGCTTCATGCCCCTCATTTTCTTGAGCCGCTTGAACTGGTGGTATTGAAACTTCAGGTTGATGTGTTTTTCCGCCCAGTCGTGTTCCAGGCGGTGGAGTTGGCAGTCCTGTACGAGCATGCGCCGGTCGTAGTTGCCCCAGGAGCAGAGCACATAATCTTCCTCCCAGATGTCCGCCCAGTCCTGAAAAGACTCGATCACCTGCGGGAAGGGCCTGGCCCGGTCCACTTCTTCCTGTCGGATAGAAGTCAGTTCCTGGCAAAAAGAAGAGAGAAAAGGGTTGAGGACTGGTTTCACGAAGCGGCTGAACCTATCTTCCACCTCCCCATAGGGATTGACTTTGAAGGCACCGATTTCGATGATTTCCGATACCTTGCCGGGCGGGCTGCCTTCCCAGCAAGTTGCTTCCAGGTCAAAAACGATAAAATGCACGGCGTTATAGGTTTTCTGCTTCCGGTTGGGCAACTTCCATAGACGGCTGGGTCCAGGATACCTTGGAGGCGAGCCCGTAATTTTCGAGACGGTTGTGGTAAAAATACAACAACAAGAAATTTTCGCTGACGACCTGGCCCTTTTTGTCGAATTTCAGTGGTTTTTTGAGGTGGAACGTGCCCATCCGCCCAATCCCGTTGCGGATAAGGGCCTCCTTGTCGCCCCGCACCGATGCCGAGAGCCGCAGTTCACCTGCTTTTTCCATTGCGTTCAGTTTCTTCTGCAGTTTTCCCACCACTTCGGTCAGCACTTCCCAGGCAAACGCATAATCGGTGGGGGGTAGGCGCAGCACCCCGTACAAATCGAGGCGGGCATTTTCCTTTTTCAAGATTTCAAACGCTGCAAAGGCCACCAAGTGGCTATCGAGCACTATATTATAGCGGAAGTAGCTCCCCACTATTTTTTCCCCTAACAACTTTGTGTATTCGGACTCCCGTTGCAGGTCTTCGGTGATATGGCCGCGGAGTTCGAAATATTCCTGCAGGGCGATGCGGTTGCCATATTGGTCGTAGCTTTCCCCCTGTGCGTCTACGGGATTGCCCAACACATCCATAGGTTGGCCAAAAGAAAAGGTGATATCGTTTCCTTCGGCTAAGACTTTCCACACAAAGCGGGCGATTTGCAGGGGTTTGAAAAAATTGTCCTGCGCCTTTATAAAGCGTTCTTTGCCAATTTGTTTCAAATATTGTTCGATCAAGTATTGCGCTTCTAATACAAAATGGTAGCTTGTGACCAGGGGCACGATGAACACTTTTTTTGATTCCCCGCGCTGGAAGAGGGAGCGCTGGGCTTCCACTGTAGTGCTCAGGAGGCCCAGTTTCAGTTTCGTTTCCATCATCCCTGAGCGCGAGCGGGTGCCGCCCGGAAAAAACAAGCTGTTGGTACCGCGCTGTATGGAGAGGTTGGACATGGCCTTGAGCGTTTCGAGGTAGATTTCGTTCTTTTTCCGGCGATCTACGCGATAGGCACCCAGGCGGTTCATGAAATACGCGGTGTAGCCTGTATTGTACAGGTTCAACCCCGCCCCATAGGAAAAAGAAGGGAGGCCTGCCACGATGTCCATCATATACCCGATCAGGATGGAATCCAGGTTGCTGAAGTGCGTAGGCACGACGACGATGACCCCTTTGGAGGCCAATGCCCGTACTGTTTCCAGCGGCCCTTCCACGGAGAGTTTCTCTGTCAGCCTGCGGCGTGCGCCACCGATGCGCAGGAAGCCCCTCAACTTTGCCTGGAGCAGCCGGTTGAAGAAAAAAGTAAGGAATTTGCGGGCGAAGAGGAAAGTCTTAATATTAAAAGTACCCACGATTTCCTCTGCGTACCGGTGTATGACGTCTTTAAGCAGGGCTTCGTTATTCGCCGCTGCTTCCGGTTCGGGCCGGTCGAACGATTTTCGGACCAGGCTTTTGCGAAGGCGGTTCCAGAACTGGCGGTCGTTGGGCGGATCTACTTTCCAGGGCTCTTCCTGGATGCGGATGCGCTCCAGGTAAGCCGTATGGGCGATGATGTCTGTTATTTTAGAGGTGGGATAGGCTTTTTTCAGGCGGTTCAGCGTGAATTGCTCGATTTCCCGGACGAATGCCTGGCGGGACTCGCTGAGCATATAGATGGGCCAGTTCTCGATATCCGGGATGACGTGCGGGTATGCCCGCTGCTTGGCATCTTCCATAGGTGTGTTCAGCTTGGGTTAAACGGCGACGGGTCGGTTACGGAGGCGATGAAGGCCAGGATTTCGTCCCTGCCCTGGTTTTTTACGGCGGAGGTGATGAACTGTTGCGGGAGTTCGTTCCAGTTCTCGCGGAGTTTTGCCTCAAAAGCAGCGACATTGGCCTCTAATTCCGCTGGTTTGATACGGTCGGTTTTGGTAAAGGCCAACACAAAGGGTATTCTCCGGGCGCCCAACCAGTTGATAAACTCGATATCTATAGCTTGTGGCGGGATGTTGGAATCTATGAGCACAAAGGCACAGACGAGGTTGGGGCGTTGGAGCAGATAATCCAGCACCATTTTGCCCCATGCCTTTCGCTGGGTTTTAGCTACCCGGGCATAGCCGTAGCCGGGCAGGTCCACCAGTTTCCACGTTTGGTCAATGCGGTAGAAGTTCAGCAACTGGGTTTTCCCAGGTTTGTTGGAGATATGCGCCAGCCCATCGTGCCGGCACAGCATATTGATCAGGGAAGATTTCCCGACATTAGACCGCCCGATGAACGCAAATTCGGGCAGTTGGTCTTGTGGACAGAGCTTCACGCTGGGAAAGCTTCCGATAAATTCTGCAGTATGGATTTCCATTAAGAAATATTTAGCACTGACAAAAGTAACAAGAAATAGTGGTAATCCGTTGAGAATAGCATCCAACTCTTGTTGGGACAACATTTAGCCCGGCGTATACCTTTAAAAAATCATATCGCATGAAAAAAGCAATGTTCTTTGTATTCGCCTGCTGTTGGCTGGGTGCCGCACACGCACAGCTCCGGTTTGGCGCCAAGATGGGGTTGAGTTCCACCGACATCAAGACCGAGACCCTCAATTTGTTGGACGCAGGGGGTGCCGAGCGTTTGAAACTGGCATTGGGCGATGCCAACTACGGCATTCACGGCGGCTTGGTCTTGCAAGCCAATATCGGGCCCTTTGTATTGCAGCCCGAACTCACCTTCAACTCAAACACCGTGGAATGGAAGGTGACGGATGTAAAAAACACGGGCATCGTAAACCAGATTTTCAAAGAGCGCTACACTTACCTGGACGTTCCGGTATTGCTCGGTTTCCGCTTCGGGCCCTTGCGCCTCAACGCCGGTCCGCAGGGGCATGTGTTCCTCAACAGCGTATCGGACTTGTTGGAGTTCTCCGAGTACGACCAGCATTTCAAGAACATGGAAGTCAACTGGCTCGGTGGGGCGGGCCTGGATATCTGGCGCATCTCCGTGGATTTGCGCTATGAAGGCAGTATTAATAAATTCGGGGACCACATCCGGTTTGCCGGAAAGGACTACGCCTTTTCCAACACCCCGAACCGTTGGTTGGCCTCCGTTTCGTTTTTCATGAACAGCAGGAAATAGCCATGTTGCGAGCGGGAGGAGATCAGGAGTCTATCCCCTCCTCCCGTTCCAGTTGTTCTGCGATACGGGACATCATCTTCCAGATGGGATCCTGTGGCGGGTCTGCGACGATGCGCACGGGGGTCTGCTTGACCGGGTGGATAAACTCCAGGGAGCGGCAGTGCAGATAGATACCGCCGTGGTTAAACCCTTCGCGGGCGCCGTATTTCACGTCCCCGACGATGGGGCACCCCATTTTTGCCAACTGCACGCGGATCTGGTGTGGCCTCCCGGTCTGAGGTTCTACTAGTAGGAGGTGTTTCCCTTCGATTTCCCCGATCATGCGATAGTCCAGATCGGAGCGTTTGGCGTCTTTGTTGCGGTTGCTGGGCTGGTCTAAGGCTCGCGAGATATTCTTCTCGGCATCCTTCACGATATAGTGGGTCAGGTGGCCTACTTCCGGGTCCGGTCGGTTGGTCGTGACGGCCCAATAGGTTTTTTTCACCTTTCTCTCCTTAAACAGATCGTTCATGCGCACCAGCGCTTTGCTCGTGCGGGCCAACACGAGCACGCCCGACACGGGGCGGTCCAGGCGGTGGATGACTCCGATAAACACCTCACCCGGTTTGTCGTAGCGGAGTTTTATGTACTCTTTCACATACTCCGAGATGGGGCGATCTTCTGTTTCGTCGCCCTGAACCAGGATACCGCGGGGTTTGTTCACCGCGATGAGATGGTTATCCTCAAAAATAACCTGTAAATTTGTTGTTTCTTTCATAGTGCCTCAAAAGTATGAAATTAACGCTAGGTTTTTCCCCCTGTCCGAACGATACCTTCATATTCGATGCCCTCGTACACAAAAAAGTGGACACGGAGGGCCTGGAATTCGATATCCGCTTAGCCGACGTCGAAGAGCTGAACCAGGGTGCTTTTGCAGAAAGGCTGGATATGACCAAACTCAGCTACCACGCGTATGCGTATGTAGCCGAGCAGTATGCGCTCCTGGATTCGGGCAGTGCCCTGGGCAATGGTTGTGGCCCGCTGTTGATTGCCCGCGAGCCCGTCCCGGCAGCCGATATTCCCGGTCTTCGCATCGCCATCCCAGGCAAATATACGACGGCAAACTTTTTGCTCGGCCTGGCGTTCCCGGAGGCCCGGGACAAAACCCCTTTTCTGTTTTCCGATATAGAAGACGCCGTTTTGGAGAAAAAGGCCGACGCCGGGCTGATCATCCACGAAAACCGTTTCACATACGCTTCGAAGGGCCTCGTCAAGTTGATGGATCTGGGCGAGTACTGGGAGGGGACGACCGGCATGCCCATACCATTAGGGGGCATCGCCATCCGCAGGGCGCTCCCGGCAGAAATCCGGCAAACCGCAGGACGGGTGCTGCGCCGGAGCGTCGAATTTGCGCTCGACAACCCCCGCCAGACCCTGGACTATGTGCGCTGCCATGCCCAAGAGATGGACGAAGCCGTGATGTTCCAACATATTCACCTGTATGTCAACGAGTACACCCGCGAATTGGGCTCCCGGGGCCGCGCAGCCGTGCAGTTGCTGTTTGACCGGGCACGGGAAAGAGGACTGATCCCGGACTCCGGGTCAGCCCTCTTTGAATAGGTTACCCCAACAGAGTACCTACTTCCTCCAGCCGCTCAATCTCGTGGGTCATCGCCATGCCGGAGGGGTTCGGTTTGCGGTCCGGGTTAAACCAGCAGGCTGCAAACCCGAAGTCCATCCCCCCGCGCACATCGGAAACCAGGGAATCACCCACTACCAGGACCTGCTCTTTGGGGGGAAGGCCGATGGCCTCGTGTGCGTATGCAAAAAACAGCGGATCCGGTTTGGCCAACCCGATTTCATCCGAAACGACAATCGCGGAGAAGTACGCCTCCATACCCGCCTTTTGCATACGGGGGCGTTGTACTTCGCGCAATCCGTTTGTAATAACCCCCATCCCAACCCGGGGTTGGAGCTGCGCCAACAGCGTCAGCGCGCCTTGTACCGGCAGGGTATGCTGGACCACATGCTCCAGGAAAAGGGCGTTCATAGCGGCCGGGTCGAGTATTCCGACGAGTCCTACCGCCTCTTGGAAATCGGCAAAACGCTGCCGGCGCAATTGCTGCGCATTGATCTTGCCCGCCTCCAATGCCGCCCAGGCGGCATGGTTACATACCTGGTAGCTTTCGTAGTAGTGTGATTCCTCGACTATATGCAGGTGCTCTAACATGGAGCTGAACGCTTTTCGGGCTGCATGGCCGAAATCCAGCAATGTGTCGTCTATGTCAAAAAGAACCCATTTATACCGCATACTGCTCATTATTAGTTATTTTTAACGTATATCTAATTATTTTTAAAATTATATTTTGAAATAATAAAAAAAACGAAATAATAAACTTTTTTTGTTTTTGATAAAAAATGGCAAGACCTTGCAAAAAGTCGCAGGATGCAAACCGTGGATAAAGGTAGGGAATTGTTATTTTTGCGCATTCCATGATTTAGACCCTTCCATATATCATTGGGGGTCGGTCATACCTAACCTGAAAATACCAACACATCATGATTATCGGAGTACCTAAGGAAATTAAAACCAATGAAAACCGAGTAGCATTGACGCCAGCAGGGGCACTTGAGCTCACGCGCCGCGGGCATACGGTCTACATCCAGTCCAGCGCCGGTGAGAACAGCGGGTTTTCCGACTCGGACTATGTCAGCAGTGGGGCGCAGATCCTGTCGGGGATCGAAGAGGTCTATGCCAAGGCCGAGATGATTATCAAGGTAAAAGAACCCATCGAAAAAGAGTACGCCCTCATTCGCGAGGGTCAGTTGTTGTTCACCTATTTCCACTTTGCTTCCTACGAGCCGCTCACCCGTGCGATGATTGCCAGCAAAGCGGTCTGCCTGGCCTACGAAACGGTGGAATTATCGGACGGCAGCCTACCGCTGCTGGTGCCCATGTCGGAAGTAGCAGGCCGCATGGCCATCCAGGAAGGGGCGAAATACCTGGAAAAAACCTATAAAGGCCGTGGGGTGTTGCTCGGTGGCGTCCCCGGGGTTGCCCCGGGCAAGGTTTTGGTATTAGGCGGGGGCATCGTGGGCACCCAAGCGGCGAAAATGGCCGCCGGTCTGGGGGCACAAGTCACGCTATTGGATTTAAGCCTCAACCGCCTGCGCTACCTATCGGACGTCATGCCGGCCAATGTCACGACCTTGTACTCCAACGAATACACCATCCGGCAATTGGTGCGAGAGCACGACCTGATCGTGGGGGCGGTGCTGATCCCCGGCACCAAAGCGCCCAAGCTCATCACGCGCGACATGCTCAAAACCATGAAACCCGGTACGGTGCTGGTGGACGTAGCCGTTGACCAGGGAGGGTGTTTCGAAACCACCGCCCCCACCACCCACGACAACCCTACCTTCAGCAGAGACGACGACATACACTACGGCGTGGCC